>NZ_JH980292.1:668516-968516 GCF_000314005.1 Spirulina subsalsa PCC 9445 | reverse complement strand
ATCCCCTTCACCCACCCCCACTGAATCACTTGTTCGGCTTCTTCAACCTGTGCAGAATCTAGATAAAGTACCATGATCTTAACTTGCAAAATCCCGCCCAGTCCCCTCTGGGGAGACTGTCGGGAGGATGTCACCGATTATACAACTCGGTCAACATCCGCAGTCGCTCGGCCAGATCATCACTCAATTGAGCCGAACTTTCATAACGCCAGCGCCAATTCTCTGCATTTACACTAGGATCATTCATCCGCCCCCGATTATCTAACCCTAAGAGATCCTGTAGGGGAATAATCGCCTGATTCGCCACAGAACTTAATGCCAAACGAATGAGGCCCCAATGCACCTCGACAATCGCCTCTGGGCTATCATAGCCTAAATATTTCGCCACATTTTGCCGTTCCGTCTCCCCGGCCTGCCCCCACCACCCCAAAGTTGTATCATTATCGTGGGTTCCCGTATAGACCAGACAGTTCCGGGGGAAATTGTGGGGTAAATAGGGATGATCCGCCCCTTCCCCAAACGCAAAGAGCAAAATTTTCATACCGGGGAAATCAAAGCGATCGCGCAACTCCTCCACCTGTGGAGTAATAATCCCCAAATCCTCCGCCAACACAGGCAAACTTCCCAACTGTTGCCCCAGCGTCTCAAAAAACTCCCCCCCCGGACAAGGAATCCACTCCCCCTTAATGGCATTGGTTTCCCTCCCCGGCACCTGCCAATAGGCCTCAAAACCGCGAAAATGATCAATCCGCACTAAATCCACATACTGCAACGTTGCCCGAAACCGTTCAATCCACCAAGCAAAACCCGTCTCCTGTAACTTATCCCAATCGTAAACCGGATTCCCCCACAACTGCCCCGTCGCGCTGAAATAATCCGGCGGCACCCCCGCCCGATATAACGGTTCTAACGTCTGCTCATCCAACTTAAAAATCTCCGGGTGGGACCACACCTCCGCACTATTTTCACAGACATAAATAGACACATCGCCTATAATTTGAATCCCCTTTTCATTAGCATATTTTCTTAACTTTGTCCACTGTTCAAAGAACTTATACTGAACAAATTTATGGTACAAAATCCGATCCGCTAATTCCCCCGCCTTTTCCTTTAACCGCCCCGGATCTCGTCGAGCTAAACCCGTTTCCCACTCCTGCCACATTTTATCAGGTTGTTGTTCATGAATTGCCATAAACAACACATAATCCTCTAGCCACCAAGCTTGTTCTTGACAAAACTGTTCAAAAAGAGGGTCAGAAGTTGTATTAAATTCATCTTTAAACCCCCCATAAGCCTGTTCCAGATACTGGGTTTTATGGGCAATCACCCGGTCATAATTCACCCGATCCGCTTCAATATCATCTCCCGTCAAGGGTTCTAAATCTGCCGCATTAAGCAGTCCTTCCGAGGCCAACTGTTCCAAGCTAATTAATAAAGGATTGCCCCCAAAAGCACTAAAATTCATGGTATAGGGAGAATGTTCATAACCCGTCGGCCCTAGGGGTAAAATCTGCCAGAGTTTTTGTCCACTTTTAACCAAAAAATCCACAAACTCATAGGCAGACTTTCCTAAATCCCCAATCCCAAAACTACTAGGTAGGGAGGTTGGGTGTAAGAGAATCCCACTCGCACGTTCAAAAGGCATAATCGAACCTGTAAATCATCAAGTTATTACTTAGTATAACATCCGATTGACGGTTCAAAATCAATCATTTTGTAGAGGCGTATTGCATACGCCCAAAAATTCGTAGGCATCTATTACACACCCCAAAAATTTGTAGGGGTCTATTGCATACGCCCAAATTATACACCCCAAAAATCCGTAGGGATCTATTGCATACGCCCAAAAGGTTTTAACTCACTCCAAGAGATGGCTTGTTTCCCCATAGTCAGTTAAACCCAAGAGAATAAAGCCATCTCAGAACTCAGATTGTGAACCTCGAAAAACTATTTTTCCACTTGATAACCAAACTCCGATAAATGAAGCCGAGACTGTCGCCATTTCGGTTGAACCTTGACAAAGATTTCTAAATAAACCTTCCCCGAAATTAACTTTTGAATTTGTTCCCGAGCCGCCGTACCAATAGCTTTTAACATACTGCCCCCTTTGCCGATTAAAATTCCTTTTTGTGATTTTCGTTCCACATTAATCGCCGCATAAACTCGGGTAATTTTGGGGGCTTCTTCCACCTTTTCAATCGTCACCGCGACGGAGTGGGGGACTTCTTGACGAGTGAGATATAAAACCTGTTCTCGGATTAATTCACCCATAATAAAACGCTCCGGTTGATCCGTAACTAAGTCTGGGGGATAGTAATAGGGGCCTGTTGGTAATTGGTCAACTAAGAGAGATTGTACACTGTCAAGATTTTGACCCGTGAGAGCAGAAAATTTGCAGAAATTCCAGCGTTGATGAACGTCAAGGTGACGATAACTTTCATCTAAGGCCGCCGCTTCGGAGGGTTGTTGATCCGATTTGTTAAGGCCTAAAATCACTGGGGTAGGGATATTGTGGAGTAATTCGGCAATGTAGCGATCGCCCCCTCCAGCCTCCACAGTGCTATCCACCACAAACAGCACCACATCCACCGATTCAATCGCCAAGCGTGCATTCTGTACTAAAATTTTCCCTAACTCATGGTGGGGTTTATGAATCCCCGGAGTATCCACAAAAATGATCTGAGTTTCGGGAGTAGATAGAATCCCCCGCAGACGGTTGCGCGTCGTTTGGGACACCGGAGAAGTAATCGCAATTTTTTGTCCTACCAATTCATTCATTAACGTAGACTTCCCCACATTGGGTCGTCCGATAATCCCCACAAACCCCGATTTAAAACCCGGAGGTGCAGTAGGAATAATCGGCTGTTCGTCATAAGGTAGTTGGTTTTCCATATCTTGACAAAATCCCTAAGATAGTTATTCTATTTTTGCACGCTCCTTGATGAATCCACGAAAGACCACAAGCCAAAATTCGGGTAAAATCAGTAACACTCAACATTTACAGGATTTAGACAAGCACCCATGCAACCCAAATTAATTATTCACGGCGGCGCTAGTTCTCTGGATGATAAAGGGGGATTAAACAGCGTTCGTCAGTCCCTACACCAGATTGTTCAGACTACCTATGACTTGCTGTTGCAGGGGGGGAGTGCCGTGGATGCGGTGGTGTTAGGGTGTAAACAACTCGAAGATGAACCCCGGTTTAATGCCGGAACCGGATCCGTGTTACAGTCCGATGGTCAAGTGCGCATGAGTGCCTCCTTGATGGACGGTGGGGCCCAGCGTTTTAGTGGGGTGATTAACGTCTCACGGACTAAGAATCCCATTGAGTTGGCGCAGTTTTTACAAAATGAATCAGACCGGGTGTTATCAGATTATGGGGCTGCGGAATTGTTGCGAGAGTTAAAAACCCCCATTTATAACCCCTTAACAGACTCCCGCTTAAAAGAATGGGTAGAAGAACGAAAAAACGATTTCTCGCGGGATATGGCGCGTTTAATCGCCGATGACGAAGCCGGACGGGGAACTATTGGAGTAGTGGCTTTAGACCAAGAGGGACGCATTGCCGCAGGAACTTCAACGGGAGGGAAAGGATTTGAACGCATTGGCCGAGTGAGTGATTCAGCCATGCCTGCGGGGAATTATGCCACCTCCCTAGCGGGGGTCAGTTGTACAGGGATTGGGGAAGATATTATTAACGAGTGTTTGGCGGCAAGGATTGTTATTCGGGTGACAGATGGGTTGTCATTAGGGGAAGCCATGCAGCGTTCTATGGTGGAGTCGCGGGAGAATCAACGGGATTTAGGGGTGATTGCTTTGGATCATACGGGTGCGATCGCCTGGGGAAAAACCTGTGATATCATCCTGGCCGCCTACCACAACGGAACCGCCATTGGCGACACCCTAGAATGGCACGGTGTAGGCGAAGAGTTAAGCGGTTCTTGTTAAGCCTTAGCTCATCGTCGGGAAGCCCCGCACGGGGATGTCCCTAAAAAGACATCTAGAGCCTCCCGTAGAAGCACCGAACGCCTCATAGTAATATGGGGAAGCCCGCACCGTACCCCTAGGGTCGGTGTCGGGAGGATGTCACCACAAACAAGGAATCATTAAAACCGCCTGTTCCCTGTTGTCTATACCCGATTCCCAATTGGGTTATCATACCGGATGTGTTGGGACTCACAAGGGGAATCTTGATTTATGCCGTCAGCCGCAAAACCTCAAAAAGGTGGGATTTTAACTGTAACGGGTTGTGAAAAGTTAGAACAAGCCATCCAACAAGCCAATGAAAGCCAAAACTTCCCCCCCAGTTATGGCAAAATTGCCCAACAAGCCGGGATTCCTGTGGAAGTGGCGATTCAGATTCTCTACCGTCAGGGGAAAAGTGACCTCAAGGCGATTCAATCCCTTTATAAGGCCTTTGGGGTGCGCTTACAACGGCAAGACTATGAGGTAATCCGCACGGAGGAGGAAGTGGGGAGGGTTGAACCCCCTGCCGATTGTATCCTGAGTCCGGGCTATGAGGGGCGAGAGGGGTGGTTAGAACGCCTGAAGGTTGAATTAGAGTCTAACCCTCCTGTTCGTGCCTTGACGGGGATTTCTGGGGTGGGGAAAACGACCTTACTCCGTCATGGGGTGCAGGAGGTGGGGGAGGGGTTTGAGCGGGTGGTTTGGCTAGATGGCGATCGCATTCGTTTCCCCTTTCCCACTCTTTTACGGCAAGTCCTCGGCGAAGAAATCGCCCTCAAACTGCCCACCCCCGCCGAACAAATCCACCCTCTCCTGATGGCACTGGAAACCACCCCCCAGTTAGTGATTTTAGATGGGGTGGAAGCTTGGTTAAATCCGGAACAGGACGCCTTTCAAGATCCCGGATTACAGCCCTTGCTTGAAGCATTACTCACTCAAACCCAATGCCCCTCCCGGGTGATTCTCGTCTCCTCCTCCCCCTTGCCTATATCCCTGCCCCAATGGGAGTTAGACGGCCTTGATGAGGGGGCGTTAAGCCGCTTATTTCAAGCTTGGGGCATTGCCCTAGACGATGAGGCCAGTCAGAATAGTTTACGGGACATGATGCGGGTCTATGACGGTCATCCGTTGACCCTCAAGATTTTAGCCGGAGAAATTCGTTCCGCCCCTTACTACGGCAATCTGCGCGCTTACTGGCATGATTACGGCTACGATTATGAACTAGCCCTCTCGGAAACCCCAGAGACAACAGATCCCTATCCTCCCTTAATCCGGGCGTTAGAGCGGGTTTTGCAACGGTTAGGCCGTCTGGCTCCCTTAGCCTATGAGTTGTTAGGTTTAGGTGCGATGAATCCTAAAGGGGCTGATTTGCGAGGATGGCAGTTTTTGATCGGAGATTTCCCCCTTTCTGAACAAGAAGCCGCCATTTTAAGCCTAAAACAACGTTTTTTGTTAGAAGCCGAAATCAATGATCCCCAAGTGCGTTACAGTTTACACAAATTTTTACGGCACGTTGTAGGATTAACTATACCTGACCTCAAGCAAAAGGGAGTGTAGAAGTGACTGCCTCAAATCCCAAAATCCAACTCCGTATTCTTTCTGAAGCTGATGCCTTAAAAGTGCGTTATAACTCCGCTTCTGGCCAGCTAATTTTACCGAGTTCTGAATCAAGGGATGGGTCTACAGCTACCAGTCATCAAGGGTCTACCTCAGAGAGAGAACGCCCCCAAGTTTTGCGCTTTTTTGAATGTGTAAAATATTGGGCCGGCTTGAGAGAAAATGCAGGGCTTCATGACCAAAACCCGCCGACTCTCCATGAAATCCTCAAGGATTTAAATTTAACGGAAATTGCTCATATTCGTTGGGCGTTTTATTATTTACAACTTCATCAACCGATAGAAAGTGACAGTCCCTTAACTCAAGTTGAAGGCTATTTAGAGGCGTTTGATCATCTCTGTGAGTTGGAAGCTTGGGAAGAAGCCAGCGAGGTTCTCTTTTGGCCGATTTTACGGGAGACAGAGGAGCGCCCGGAAGAGTTACATCGTCTGTTGTTGATGGGGGGCTATTTACCGGAAGTGATTCACCTTTACCAAAGGGTCTTAGACCATTTAGATGAGGGTGGAATGGTGCATCAGGTCTGTTTACAAGGGCTAGGTCAAGCCTATTATGCTCTACAAGAGTATGACCCATCGATCACCTATTTTCAACGCTATTTAGGGACGGTTGCTGATGTTCCCGATAGCTCTTTAACAACGATTCATTTGTATTTAGGGAATGCCTACTATGCCTTGGGGGATTATGAAAACACAATTGGGGCTTTAGAACAGTGTCTGGATTTGCCCTTAGTGCAGGTGGTTCCCGAGGGGATGGAAAAAACCCTCTATCGCTTGGCCTATGCCTACTATCAGAGTGAACGGTATGAGGAGGCGATCGCACAATTTGCAAAATACCTCGCCGGAGTCCAAGGGGACGAGCCAGAAGCCCTCGAAACCCTCTATTATTTAGGTCAGGCCTATAGTGCCATTGAGCAATACACCCCAGCCATTGACTACCTCACCCGCTATCATAACGCCGCCCCCCAAAATCCCGAGGCGAACGCCCAAGCTTGGCTAACCCTCGGCCGCGCCTACTACGCCCAAAATGCCCACCCCGAAACCATTCACGCCCTCGAACAGTATTTAGAACTTGTCCCTCTCCTTAACCAAACCCCGCCCCATCAGGTCTTCTACCTCCTCGGCCATGCCCATTATGCCCTGAGTCACTATCCTCAAAGTATTGATGCCCTGCGCCAATATCTCAGTCAGGCCGTCCAGTCTCGGGATGTTTCCAAGCTAGAAAATAGTCTGTTTTATATCAGCACCGCCTACTATACCCTCGGCGACCATACCAACACCATCCGCTACTTCCAGCAATATCTGAAAGTCACCGCTCAAACCCCCACCCCGCGCCGAGAAAAAGCCCTGCTGTGCCTAGGAGAAGCCCACTACGAACTCCAACAGTACCCCGAAACCATCGAGATACTGCAACAATATCTAGAACAGATTGCACAGGACAACGAAAGTCCAGACTTAGCCATCCCCTACCTACAACTCGGCACCGCCCACTATGCCCTAGAAAACTACTCGGCCGCCATTGAATACTTACGCCACTATCTCTCCTTAGTGGAAACCCAAGACAATCCTAGTAACCTCTGTGCGACCCTCTTCGCCTTGGGGAAAGCCCATTACTTCCTCCAAGATTATGAACCCGCGATTACTTACCTGCAACAGTACCTCACCTTAAATGGAACTGAACCCCTTCCTAAGAGTGAACAGCTTCCTAATCCAGAATGGGGGATGACCTTGTTTTACTTAGGAACCGCTTATTTTGCCCTAGGAGATCCCGCCGCTACCATTGACTATCTACAGCAATATCTCACCGTCACGGGGAGTAAAATTGCCCCGATGGCCTTGGCGACAACCCTTTTTGATCTCGGACAGTCCTATTTTCTGCTGCAAGATTACAGCCAATCGGTGGATTATCTCCAACAGTACGTTAAATTAAGCCGTCCCGCCGTTCAATCCCTGTTAGATCAATATCTCGTCCTCCAGAAAAAAAACGAAAACCCCGAAGGCGGAAAATCGGAGACATCCCTCCCCCTGCCCCCAGAAACCCTGAAAATGTTCAAGCTCGAAAGTTGGCATCAACTCCATCAAGGGATGATGACCTTAGCGGAAGCTTGTCAACGCTTAGGGGATATGAACCGGGCGATTCGCGGTTATCAGGACTTGTTGCCGTTGACTCAACTGTTTGATGATCCGGTGCGGGAAGGTCAAACCTTGATTAGTGTGGGGAAAGCCTACTTTATCATCGGCCGTTATGGGACGGCGATTGAATACTTAAAACGCTATTTAGTTATTACTGAGGCGCTGAGTGATTGGTTAGGGAAAGGAGCCGCCTTACACTACTTAGCCAACGCTTATTTAGGGCTAGGAAACCATCACAAAGCGCTGTCTGTGGGTCATAAAGCCCTGCGTCTGTGCCGACAAATGGGCGATCGCCTCTTAGAAAGCCAAACTCTGGGCAGTTTAGGCCGCACCTACCACGCCACCGGGGACTATGACCGCGCTATGTCCCTCTATCAACAACAGTTAAACATTGCCCGAGAAGCCCATGATACAGCCGCCATCGGAGCCGCCTTGGGCAATATGGGCTGGACTTACTGTTTATTGGGCAACTACACCCAAGCGATTAAGCATCTGCAACAATATTTAGAGGTCGCCAAGGAAATAGGCGATCGCCTAGCCCAAGGCGAAACCCTCTGTCACCTTGGAGAAAGCCATCTCCACCTACAAGAATACCCCCCAGCGCGGGAATACTTGCAAGAAGCCCTCAAAGTCGTCCGCGCCATCCAAACCCGACATTGGGAGGCCGAAGTTCTGAAAAATCTAGCTTACCTGAGTCAAAAAACCGGCCACTTAGAACAAGCGCGGGAGTATTGTCAACAAGCGATTACCATTGCTACTGATTTAGAACTGACAGAACTGCAAGGATATCAGGAGTTACAAAAATATCTACAGCCTTCTTTTTTAAGTGGTTTATGGGAGGCGTTATTAGGTTTATTCCAGCAGAAAGTTTTACGCTCTCGTAGTGTGAGTTAGTGCGTTTGATAGGCAGAGATCCCGCCCTCCCCACCTTGCCCCAGAGGTAGGGGAATAGGTCGCTAGCCAACCGTGACAAGTAATTCGTAGGTTGGGTGAAGCGACAGCGCAACCCAACAAGTAACCCAAAAACCGGGTTTCCTAACCAATCCTTCGGGCGTGCTAAATAGGGTCTGCTGAATAACACCAGATGCTAGGCTCAACAAGGGAACAGGGAACTCTTAACAGGGAACAGATCATCTAAAACTGGCACGATTGCCTATTCCCGACTCCCGACTCCCGATTCCCCAACTCTCGGACTTATTCAGCAAGCCCTAAATAGGGTCTGCTGCTCTAAGCACTGTTAATAGGGCTTTGGGCTGTTTAGGGGCGAGAAACTGCAAGGTTTTAGGGATAAATCATCAAAAAGGCTTGCCTTTTTCCGATTCCCCTTCCTGTTCCCCGTTCCCTGTTCCCCACCCAGAGTAGAGTTATATTGCTACGCAACGCTTCGCGAACAGCAAGCCCTAAATAACTCTACAGTTTAATAAACCAGCGTTGACGGTACATCAGATAAAGAATCAACCCCCAGATCAGGAGATTGGCGATCGCAAAAAATAGCGACCCATTCCAAGATCCCGCCCAAGGTTCAAACAGATTCTTATATAGCCAAGCATAGGTACTCACGGCATCATCCCCCGTGCCGATCTTTGTCCGGTGGAGAATCCGCACAATCACCCCGGAGGCCACAAAAACAAACAGCGCATTGAGTCCCATCACCTGAAAGGGGAAACTCCAGCGCCGGATGTTTCGCACCTCAATCAACTCGTAACACAAGGCAAAAATCAACAACGTCCACCCGGCACTATACAACACATAGGAACTCGTCCACAGTTGCTTATTAATGGGGAATAGCACCCCCCACAGCGCCCCGGAGACAATCCCCATTAACCCAAACTGCACTAATCCTAAACTGGCAGTGGAGAGGATTTGGGGGGGATCTTCTGGGGGCTTTTGTTGGCGTAACCAATCCCCGGTTAAATAGCCCAGAATGAGGGTTATCACAGCCGGGAAGGTGCTTAAAAGGCCTTCAGGGTCAAATTGCCCCTGTAGATAAAGATGGTCTGTGGTGAGGATTAAACGGTCAATATAGGCCGCAACGTTGCCCTCTGGGGAGAGATCCCCCGCCCCGAAACCGGGGACGGGAATTAGGGTCATGATTGCCCAATATCCTAACAGGACGAGGGCGGAGAAAATCCAGAGTCCTCGGCGTTTCAGGTTTAAGACGGCAATCGCACCGACCCAATAAGCTAGACTAATCCGTTGCAATACGCCCAAAATCCGAATCTGACTAAAATCAAAGTTGGGAAATCCAGTCAGAAAGATGCTTAAACCGTTGAGAAATAAGCCCAGCAGGAATAAAACCAAGCAGCGCCGCCCCAGTTGCCAGTAAACCGACGAGGTGGGAGATTGTGGGGAATTATCCCCCCTAGCCCCCCTTTGGAAGGGGGGGATCTCGCTGGGGGGGTTTTGATACTTGGCGAAGGAAAAGGCCATTGCGGTGCCAGAGATGAATAAAAAGGCCGGAAACACCCAATCGGTGGGGGTGAAACCGTGCCATTCCGCATGGAGGAGGGGAGGATAAACAAATGACCAACTTCCGGGATTATTGGCAAGAATCATCCCGGCAATGGCCATCCCGCGCAGCACATCCAAACTGGTTAAGCGTTGACCCATAATTAGTGAACCGTAAACAGTTGTCGATATTGTATGGGGTTTTGTTGATACAAGGGAATTGCAGGGTGAATATACTCCCTTTTCCTAGTTCACTTTTAACCGTCAGAGATGCTTGATGACGATAGGCGATCGCCTGTGCCATGGCTAGTCCTAATCCCGTTCCCCCAGTTTGGCGAGAGCGATCGCTATCCACCCGATAAAATCGCTCAAAAATTCGAGTTTGTTCAGCCGGAGCAATGCCAATTCCTGTATCTTGGACTGTAATCAAAGCCGTGCGATCGCGTACCATTAAACTTACAACCACTTCCCCAGATTTAAGGGTATACTGGATAGCATTAGCAATTAAATTCGACACCAAACGATAAAGCTGAGATTCATTACCTAACACATAAATTTCCTCAGCAGGAACTTCTTGCATTAGATTAATTTTCGCCAAAGTTGCAAATTCTGCATATTCCTCGGTTAAATCATAAATTAAATCATTTAAACAACAGGGTTCAAAGGCTTGGCTTGAAGACTGATGTTCCAAGGTACTAAGAAACAGTAAATCAGCAATTAAATGGCTTAAACGTCGTCCCTGTCGTTCAAGGGTTTGTAGCATCGCCTGCATTTGCTGGGGATTTGATGGGGGAACCCGTAAAATAGCCTCAATAGTTGCTAAAAGAGTCGCGAGGGGAGAGCGCAGTTCATGGGCAGCATTGGCGGTAAACTGTTGTTGCTGTTGATAGGATTGGTAAATAGGCCCCATCGCTAATCCAGAAAGCCACCAACCAGCCACCACGACTAAACCTAACGCCAAGGGAAACCCTAAACCTAAAATCCACCTCATTCGATTAACTTCTGCATCAAACGTCGCTAAAGTGCGTCCAATTTGGATATATCCCCAAGAGGAATCTAAGTGCATTGGCGTTTGAGGATTAACCTTGCCACTGTGGAGAATGGTAGTGAATTGATGGTAGCGCGTCCCTCTCGCACTGCGAAAGGTTTGCCAAGGTGTGGGGTTTAGGGTTTGGGGTAAGGGGAGAGGGTGATTTGGGGAAAAGGCTAAAAGTTGACCGCGATGATTGAACACCCGGATATAGTAGGTACTGCGATCGCTAATGCCAATAGTATGACGCTGAATTAAGGTGGGGTGATGGTTACAAGGTTGTCCTTGTAGGCATAAATCGGGAAAAATTTGTCGTAGGATACCTGTTGGCTCTCCCGATTGAGGGAGCATGGGTTCTAAGCTATCATGAAGTGTCCCGGCGATTGATTCCATTTCCCGTTCCATCGCTGTCCAATTCGACTGAATCAGAGAGCGATACACCCCAAACCCCGATAAGCCCAAAATCCCACCCATCACTAACGCATACCAAAGCGCCAGACGGATTCTGCTATGGCGAAACAGTTGATAGCTATTCATCGCGGGGAGGTATTAAAACGATAACCCTGACCTCGGATGGTTTCAATGGGACACCCGCAGTCATAACTGGCTAATTTGCGCCGCAATAAGCGCATTTGCGCCGCCACCACATTACTGATGGGTTCCTCCTCTAAATCCCACAGTTGATAGCGGATTTTACTCCCCGGAATAATGCGATCGGGATTTTGCATTAAATAAGCAAAAATCTGAAATTCCTTGACCGTTAAGGGAATGTTTTTTGGGGGTTGGGTGAGTCGATTACAGATGGTATTGTTGGCGTAATCTAGCATAAATGCGCCTACAGTCAGGGTTTGGGGTTGGAGGGTGGGCGATCGCCTTTGGAGAGCGCGTAAACGAGCCAATAATTCCGCCATCACAAAAGGCTTCACTAAATAATCATCAGCCCCCGCATCAAGTCCAGTAATTCGATTTTCCGGTTGTCCCAGAGCCGTTAACATCAAAATCGGTAGGGGGTTCTGGTGAGAGCGGATGCGTTGGCATAACTCCAAACCCGACAATCGAGGCAATAACCAATCAATAATCGCCACCGTGTAATCTGTCCATTGACTGTCTAAACAATGCCAAGCCTGAATCCCATCGGCTACCCAATCGACAATATATTTCTCATTGACCAGAACTTGCTTAATGGCCAATCCTAATTCCGCTTCATCTTCGACTAACAGGATTCGCATTGTGAGAATTGCCAGGGGGAGACGACTGCGATCGAGGTTAACAGACCGCGAAGGAAAAAGGGGGAGATTTCACCTGGATTTCATCTTTTCTTTGGCAAACTGGGGAGGCTTTGGTATAAAACCCCATTTTTTGTGAGGAGGTCTGATGAACACAACTTCTATGATTGGCTCAATGTTCGCTCTGAGCTTAATTTTCGGCACACCCACCCTAACCTTAGCCCATGTAGGACATGGGGATGAGTTTCAGGCTGAAGGCGGCATTGATCGGGTTCCTGTCAAGCCAGAAACCGATTCCCTCCTAGGGATTAATGTTACCCCCATTGCTCCGGCGGCGGATGGGAGTTACCGCGTTCTTGTTCCCATGACCGCCCTAGTCGATGCCGATGGGAAACAGTTAGCCTTTGTCTTGTATGGTAATTTTTATGAGCCAGTTCCCGTGCAAATCGGAACAGCAGAAGGGGAATGGGTCGAAGTAACCGAAGGGTTATCCGTTGGGGAACAACTGGTTACCCAGGGTAGTTTGTCCCTCTATGCTGAATCTCGCAAAACCCAAACAGCAGCAACTGCACCCAGTCCAGAAACCGCCACCACTCCCCCCGATGAAGTTCATGCTCAAGCGGAAGCTCAAGGTATCCCACAGGAACAGGATGTTGAGGGTAATCTGGCGGAAACCACAAGCAATAACTTTCCGATGGGAACTTTAGCTACCGTTGGGGGAGGAGTTTTGCTCCTCTGCGGTGGGATTTTCTTCTGGACAGGGAGTCGTCGGAACAAAAATCTCTTTTCCGACAAATAAGGGAGGATTATTGTTAGTCGATGTTTAACACCATCCTTAATCAGACCCTAAAAAATTCCATTGCTCAACGATGGTTAATCGTTATCGGGGCGATAGTCATAACCATCTGGGGCTTTTTGAGCATCACGCAAATGCCCTTGGATGTTTTCCCTCCCTTTGCTCCCCCTCAAGTAGATATCCAAACTGAGGCGGTTGGTTTGGCTCCCGAGGAAGTAGAGGCTCAGATTACGGTTCCTATTGAAAGTGCGGTTAATGGCTTACCCAGTGTTACCCTGGTGCGTTCTTCCTCCAAGGTGGGACTCTCTATGGTTCATGTTGTCTTTGACCAGGAGGCTGATATTTACCAAGCGCGGCAGGCTGTAACGGAACGACTGCAACAGGTGATGAGTCAACTTCCCCAAGGGATTCATCCGCCGGAAATTTCCCCCTTAGTCTCTCCTTTGGGAACGATTCTGCAATATGCCTTTACGGTGAATGGTCAGGGAGAAACGTCTCTGATGGATTTACGCCGTTTGGTGGATGTTACCCTCAGAAATCAGATTCTCTCGGTTCCTGGTGTGTCTCAGGTGACTATTTATGGGGGGGATGAACGGGAAGAACAGATTTTGGTCGATCCGCAACTGTTGCGATCGCGTCAAGTCTCCCTTACTGAAGTAACTGAAGCGGCAAGGGAAGCCAATTCCAACGCCCCAGGGGGTTTTCTCGTAGGTGGAGGTCAAGAGTTACTCATCCGAGGCATCGGACAGGTTAACACCCTAGAAGACTTGCAGCAGTCGGTGGTGAAAGTTCAATACGGTGAACCGATTTTGCTGCAAGATGTGGCTGAAGTCAAAACGGGAGCGGCACTTAAACGGGGAGATGCCAGCTTTAACGGACAGGCGGCGGTGGTGTTGATGATTAACAAACAACCCTATATAGACACCCCCACCGTCACCCAAGCCGTGGAAGCGGTGATGAACTCCCTACAGTCTACCTTTCCCCCTGATGTGGAAGTTCAACGCACTTTCCGTCAGTCAAACTTCATTGATTCTGCCATTGGCAACGTTAGCGGCTCCCTGATTCAAGGAATCATCATCGTTTCGGTGATTATGTTGCTCTTTTTAATGAATTGGCGCACGGCCATCATTACCCTGAGTGCTATTCCTTTGTCTCTGCTGATTGGCTTAATGTTGATGAAAGCTGTGGGGTTAGGGATCAATACTATGACCCTGGGCGGCCTAGTGGTGGCGATCGGCTCCGTGGTCGATGATGCCATTGTGGATATGGAAAACTGCTATCGTGGTTTACGGCGGAATCAAACCCAAGAAACCCCAAAACCCCCCTTTCAAGTGGTTTATGACACTTCGGTTCAGGTCCGTTTAGCCGTCATTTTTTCCACGGTTATTATCATCGTCGTCTTTGCCCCCATTTTTAGTTTAACGGGGGTAGAAGGGCGAATTTTCGCCCCCATGGGTTGGGCTTATTTGCTCTCCATTGCGGCCTCTACTTTGGTCGCCATGACCCTTTCTCCCGCCCTCTGTGCCATTTTATTGGCTCATCATAGACTCCCCCAGGAAGGCACTTTTATTTCACGCTTGGCCGAAAGTTGGTATCGCCCTCTGCTCAATTTGTCTCTGAGGACTCCCCAACTGATTTTAGGATTAGCCTTAGCCTCCTTAGTGGCTACTCTAGCCGTTGTGCCTTCCTTGGGACGGGTTTTCCTGCCGGAATTTCAGGAAAAATCCATGGTCAACTCTATGGTTTTATTCCCTGGTGTCTCTTTGGAGATGACCAATCGGGCGGGAATGGCTCTGGCTCAATCCCTACAAGATAATCCCCTTTATGAATGGGTACAAGTCCGCGCTGGACGCGCTCCGGGGGATGCTGATGGGGCGGGGGTGAACATGGCTCATGTGGATGTAGAGTTGAGTGATGTTGCCCTGGAAGACCGAGAGGCTGCTGTTCAGCAACTGCGGGAGAAGTTTCTGCAATTGCCGGGGGTTGCTCCCAATATTGGCGGTTTTATTTCTCACCGCATGGATGAAGTTTTATCGGGGGTCAGAAGTGCGATCGCTGTCAAAATTTTTGGCCCCGATTTAGTCCAGTTGCGTCAAGTCGGGGAACAAGTCCGCGATGCCATCAAACCCATTGCGGGAGTCGTAGACTTACAATTAGAACCTCAATTACCTATCCGCCAAGTTCAAATTCATTATGACCGCTCGGCGGCGGCTGGTTATGGTTTAACTATGGCTGCCATTTCTGAAGTCGTGGCAACCGCCCTCAATGGTCAAGTGGTGTCCCAAGTCCCGGAAAATCAACAACTGATTAATATTATCGTCGGTTTGCCGATCGCCTCACGCAATAATTTAGATGCCATTGGGGCGATTCCCCTCTCTACCCCCACCGGACAAATTATTCCCCTCAGTGCTGTGGCTAGAGTTGAATATGGTATGGGGGCTAATGTGGTGAATCGGGAAAATGTGTCTCGTTTAATTGTCGTATCAGCCAACGTTGCGGAAAGAGACTTAGGCAGTGTGGTGAGTGACATTCAAGCTGCTATCCGCCAAAATGTCCAGTTACCCAATGGCTACTTTATCCAATATGGCGGACAGTTTGAAGCGGAGCAAAAGGCCACCAATAATCTGGTCTGGTATAGCCTCCTGGCCGCGATTATGATTGCCATTTTGATGTTCTTCTCGGTTAAGTCTCTCCCGGCGACTGTGGCGATTATGCTCAATCTTCCCCTGGCCTTGGTGGGTGGTATTGTCTCGATTCTCTTAACGGGGGGGGTAATCTCCATTGCTTCTCTGATCGGGTTTATTACCCTGTTTGGGGTGGCTGTCCGCAATGGTTTGCTGTTGGTGGATAACTACAACCAGAAGTTTGCTCAAGGGATGCTGTTAAAAGAGGTTATTACTCAAGGGTCCCTAGAGCGGTTAAATCCTATCCTGATGACGGCTTTAACTTCTGCTCTGGGAATGTTACCGTTGGCGATCGCACAGGGGGCCGGAAATGAAGTTCTACAACCCCTCGCCATCGTGGTATTAGGAGGATTATTCACCTCTACGGCTTTGACCTTATTAGTAATTCCAGCCTTATATGCCCAGTTTGGCAAGTGGTTAATCTGCCGATAATCTCTGGTTCATTTAGGGCTTTTTGAAAACATCCGGTAATCGGGTATCGGGGAGAGGTGGGGAGGGGGAGCGGGGGAATAGTGGCCAGTGAATAGCCAAAACTCTTGACTATTGCCTTTTCCCGACTCCCTAGGGCGCAAGCATTGCGCCCCTACACCGACTCCCAACTCTCGGACTTATTCCGCAAGCCCTAAAATATTCTCAGCCGCCCGCTCACAAGCCCCCACGTCTCCCAGGGCGGCGGTCATTTCTTGATAGTCTTGCACCACTTTAGCCCGTCGTTGGTCGTTGAGTAAAAAATCTAACGACTCTTCAACAATTCGCTCTGGGGTGGCTTTTTCTTGCAGTAATTCCGGCACAATTTCCCGCATTAATACCAAATTAATGGGGGACATGAAGGGAATAGAAAAGCGGAAAAAGGTTCGCGCCAACCACATCGTAAACCAATGCAGGCGATAAATCACCACTTGGGGAACTTGGAGCAGGGCAATCTCTAAGTTCACGGTACCGGATTTAGTAATGGCGAGATCGGAGGCGGCGATCGCCTCTAACGTCTCATTCTGCAAAACTTTCAAATTTAGGTCATATTTCGCCAAAATTTCGCCGATTTTGCCCTCATAAATATTCAACGAAAGGGGAAGTAAAAATTGCAGATTCGGGATCTTCTCCTGAAGTTGTTGGGCGGCCTCCAACATGGGGGGGAGCAAAAACTTGATTTCTTGCCAACGGGAGGCTGGGAGGAGCGTTACCACTTTTTGCTCTGGCTCAAAACCAAAGCGTTGGCGGGCTTCTTCTCGACTGGGGGCTTGCTGCATCCGGTCTACAATGGGATGTCCGACCCATTGGACCTTCGCCCCCTGTTCTGTGAAAAAGGTGGCCTCTTGGGGAAAGATGGCCAAAATCCGATCCGTTAAGGTGACAATTTCTTGGGTAGAACGGAGAGTCGGCGCCCAGACCCAACTTTGTGGGGCGATGTAGTAAAAAATCGGTAGATGGGGCAGTTGTTTCCGGGCAACACGGGCAAGGGCAATGTTAGGGTCATGGTAATCAATCAAAACCAACACATCCGGGGGCTGTTCTCGGAAGACCTGTCTGGCTCGTTTTTGCGCCTGTAAGGTGGGTAAAACGAAGGGGATGGACTCGAATAACCCAATGGACCCAATTTGAGCCGTATTGGCGATAATCTGGGCTCCGGCTTCGGCCATGCGATCGCCTCCCAAGGCCACAATTTCTAAATCCAAACCGCGACGCTGGGCTTCTTGATGCAGGGCTTCCACTAATAAAGCCCCCTGTAAGTCCCCTGAGACTTCCCCGGTACTAATAAAAATACGCATTTTTTCCTATTCACTCTCCACAGAGTGCCGACCTTTAGACCGCCCCGGAATGGGGCCTCGACGCTTGGCACCTGTGGAGAGGTGGAGAAAACGCCGTAAATGTTGGAGATGTTCGTCATCCCCTAGTAAATCTAGTTGCTCAAGGGCTTCGCTCAAGGGTAAGGAGGAACGATACAGCACCCGGAAGGCTTTCTTGAGTAGGGCAATCTCATCTTTGTTCATGCCCGCTCGTTTCAAACCAATTAAATTAAGCGATCGCACCCGTGAAGGATTCCCCTCAATCAGCATATAGGGCGGTACATCCCGGTCTACTCGACTCATCCCCCCCAACATCGCCAATCGGCCAATATGCACAAATTGATGGATGCCTAACACCCCCCCCACCACAACACGAGACTCTATTTCCACATGACCCGCCAAGGCTACCCCATTGGCAATCACGATATTGTCCCCCAACACACAGTTATGGGCAACATGAACATAGGCCATCAGTAAATTATTATTGCCCAGGAGGGTTTCTTCTCCCTCCTCGGTGGCTCGATTAATCGTGACATATTCCCGGATTTGGTTGCCGTCGCCAATCCGCACGCGACTGGCGGCTCCCTTATACTTTAAGTCTTGGGGTTCCAATCCGATGGCGGCTCCCGGAAAAATCCGATTATCTACGCCGATGTCGGTGGGGCCTTCAATCACCACATGAGCGCCGATGTGGGTATGTGCGCCAATCGTCACCTGTTCCCCAATCACGGCATAGGGACCAACTCGAACGGTAGGATGCAGTTCTGCTTGGGGATGAATAACAGCAGTGGGATGAATTAGTGTTTTCAACGGGACAACTCCGGCAATCTCACGTCACCAATGATTAAGGATTAAGGAGAAATAACAAACTATACAAATTATGAAGACATCTTGACATAAGCGGGGTCAGAAAAGCGGGAAAGGGAGAAAATTTTCTCGCCAAGGATTTTCCTTAACCCCATCCCGTAGGGGCGCAATGCTTGCCACTGGTATCAAGTGAGCGGTCAACGCCCCGGTTTCTGGGAAAAATCTTGGTTTTTGGGTCAAACGAGGTTGAGAAACCGGGTTTTTGAGGTTGACCTGAACACTGAGGAATTCTTGCGCCCCTCGGTCATTCATCAAGGCATTAATCAATCAAGGAGAACATCATCTCGGCTTCCGCACAAAGCTGACCTTCTACTTCAGCCCGACCGTACATTTTCCCAAAACGACCCCCTCGGACGCGCAAGAGTTCCACAGTCATCACTAATTGATCACCGGGAACCACCGGACGGCGAAAACGGACTTTATCCATCCCCGCAAAAACAAATAAGCCCCCCGGATGACTGGGCAGTTGGGTTAATACTACGCCCCCCACCTGAGCCATTGCTTCCACAATCAACACACCGGGCATAATGGGACGATCAGGGAAGTGACCTTGAAAGTGAGGTTCATTAATACTAACGTTCTTAATCCCGATGGCTTGTTTACCGGGGATATACTCAATAATGCGATCCACCAAGGCGAAGGGATAACGATGGGGCAGGAGTTGGCGAATTTCTTCCACTTCGATGGTGGTAGGGATTGGATCTTCAACCGGGGCGGTTTCCACGGGGGGAATGGGGGCCGTTTTCTTTTCTTCGGTGGTTAGGATGGTCATGGGTAATTGTGAATAGGTAAGCAGTAAGGCTTTTAGCCCCCGGCGAGGAGGGCTTTAGCCAGTTGAATATGGAGTTTATGACTTGCCTTATAAGCCAGAATATGAGCTTGGGGAAATAAGCCCAATAAACTTAAGTCTCCCACTAAATCTAAAAGTTTATGACGTGCGGGTTCATTTGCAAATCGTAAGGGGGGATTTAACCAGCCTGTTTCGTCACAAACCAGGGCATTTTCTAAACTCCCCCCTTTAATCAAGCCCGCTTGGCGCAACTGTTCCACCTGATCGGCAAAGCCAAAGGTTCGGGCTGGTGCGATCGCCTCCTCAAACCGTTCTCCTTCTGGACTCCAGCTATACCACTGATTGCCAATAGCCGAGTAAGGGAAATCAATCCCATAGGTTAAGCGCAAACGGGGGGCCGGGAGTGCCGTCACAAAGGCCTCCCCTTCTTGTACCGTAATCGGTCGCTCAACCACCAGGGGGGTGGGGGATTCCGCCTCCGGTAACTCCTGTAATCCCACTTGTGCGATCGCCCTCACCCACTCCTCGGCCGACCCATCCAACAACGGCACCTCCCCCCCATCCATCTCAATCCGCGCCTGATCCACCCCACAACCCGCCAAAGCCGCCAGCAGATGCTCCACCGTCCGCACCTTTGCGCCCCCCTGACCCAACTCCGTCGATAAACTCGTTTGACAGACCGCCCCCACCTGCGCCCGAATCACAGGCATCTCCGGCAGATCCACCCGCACAAAATACCGCCCCCCCTGCTGGGCAGGACAGACCCGCACCCTAATCATTTGACCACTATGCAGACCCACCCCCCCACAGGAGAAAGCCTCTCGAATCGTCCGTTGAACCATTAGAACCGTTCCCCAATCCCAAAATGCAAACGACTATCCCCCTGATCATTAAACCCATAATCCACCCGAATCGGGCCCAGAGGCGATTGAATCCGCACCCCGACCCCATATCCTAAACCACTACCCGGTTTATTGCGCACCCGTGCTGGATTCCCCGGAACAGCCGACCCACTGCCCAAATCCGTCCCATAGTCCACAAACAACGTCCCCCCGACAAAAGACAAAATCGGGAAACGGTACTCCGCCGTCAGTTGCAAATAAGAGCGACCACTGCCCACATTGCCCTCTTCATAACCTCGAACCGAATTCGCCCCCCCAATACTAAAAGCCTCATAGGGCGGTAAATCCCCTAAAACCGTCCCCGCTTGGATATTAAACGCCAAAGTTTGGGGCGCGTCGGGATCCCGGCTTAAATTAAACCAATCCACCGGGATATAGCGGCTATAACTCCCCCGTAACCGATTAAAGAAAATCTGACCCGACCCAATAGGAATCGTTTGATCCATCCCTAAACGAACCAAACTCCCCGAAGTCGGCTGTAAGGGATTATTTCGACGATCATAAATCGCCCCCAACTGCAACGCCACAATCGTATCCCGACCACTAGGAGAAAACGACAACAAATTCCCCAAACTATCCACCGGGCTGATATCCGCATTACCATCTTGAATGGAAACCGCCTGATATTGAAACCCCGCCGAAAGCGTCCAATCCGCCCGACTAAAGGGATCCGGAGCCAAAGGACGGACA
This sequence comes from Spirulina subsalsa PCC 9445, assembly GCF_000314005.1. Lineage (NCBI taxonomy): Bacteria > Bacillati > Cyanobacteriota > Cyanophyceae > Spirulinales > Spirulinaceae > Spirulina > Spirulina subsalsa. The sequence goes on along the minus strand of NZ_JH980292.1, from coordinate 947,587 downwards.
AAATTCACCCCGCCCCCCGTCCGTACCACCCGAGGGCGGTCATTATTCGGTAAACGAATTTCGGGATCTCCCCCATCAAAAATCAAGGAAATCGTCCGCCGACGGAACGCATTCACCGTGTAAGACGTGCGATAGGGATCCCCCGCAATCCACGGATCCGTAAAGGCCACATCAAACAAGAACTCCCGCGTCCCAATTTGCAACTCCGCCGTTAAATCCTGATTATTCCCCCCCACATTGCGCTGTTGATAACTCCCCGTGCCGAAGAAACCACTAGCAGAGCTAATCCCCACCCCGGCCGCCACAGACCCGGTATTCCCTTCCTGCACTTCCACATTAACAATCACCTTGCTGGGATCAGTCCCCGGCTCAAAATTCAGGCGGGCATCTTGGAATAATCCCAAGCCAAACACACGCTGTAAATCCGCCTGCGCCATATCACGCTGGAAAATCCCCCCAGCGGCCATCTGCATCTCCCGAGTGACAATAAAGGGACGAGTCCGGCCGCTCACCTCTTCCCCTTCTTCATTCAGGAATCGAACTTGAACATCTTCAATCACCCCCTCGGCCACCTGCAACGTCACCACCCCATCGCGAGACACTTGGGGACTGCCCAACACCTGAGCCAAATCATAACCATTGCTTTGATACCACTGATTCAGGGCGATAACATTTTCCTGTAAAGTGCGCAGATTCAGGGTTTCCCCATACTGACCGCCAAAAATCTCATCAATCACCTCTGGGGGAACCGCTCGCTGTTCGGCCCCTTCGGGGAGAGTTTGTAACACCACTTGCCGCAACACCGGATTCACTTCCACCTGAAAGGTAATCCGCACCCCTAGGGGCGTATCTTCGGGAACTTGGGTCACATTAGCAAAAAACCCCGTCGCAAAAACCGCGTTCACATCTTCTTGCAGTTGGGAACGGGTGGTCGTCCGGCCGGGCTGGGTGCGAATGGCGTTATAAACCACATCTTCCAGTTCAGGGGTGAGGTTATCCCCAGCCACTACTACTTCCGCCACTAATACCCTCGGTTCTCCTTCCGCAGGAGGGGCGGCCGGGGGCGGTTGGTCGAGGGGGGATTGAGCGAGATCCAAGGCCGTCGCAATCAGGGGGGGAATAATGGTCTCCGGTTGCACTTCGCCCGCAACTAAGGTTTCCCCACTGTCCTCATTTAGGGATATCTCCCCTTCTAGATTCTCGTCCTCTAACCCCGTCGGGACATCAGGATGATGGGCTTCAGCCTCCACCATTTGGGCGATTTCCTCACTATCTACCCTCTCCAAACTATCTGGGACTGAGGGCTTGGGATTCCCCGGATTTACCTCCAGTAGAGAGGCCGGAATCGGCAGGGTAGCGGCGGCGACCCAGAGGGGGGTTTCTAGGGACTCCTGAGTAAGCAACTGAGAAGACAGAAGCTCATTCCAGATGCCTACAGACGGCTCTGGAGTTCCCCAGTTGGACGTTTCACGGCCGGAGAACTCCTGTAAACCATCGGGAGGCGAGGCTACGGAGACAAGGGAAGACCAATCTAAGGACTCTAGAGCAAGCGTTGAGGGACTATCAGCTTGGGTCAGGGAATCTGGATTCCCCTCGCTCCAAGTGGCGACTTCTCCCAAGGCAGTACGCGCTAAACCCAAAGTGGTTGACGTTGTGAGAAAAACGACTAAAAGAGGAGATAAGCGCATATTTTTAAATGTTTTCAGCACTTCCACACACCAACTAACGTGATTTTGCAAGATTTACGGACGATTGGCTTGAACCGCCGTTAGCACCCGTTCCTGAATCTGTTGATAGGCCGCTTCAACTTGCCCGAGATCGTGACGGAATCGATCTTTATCCATCACTCGTTTATTGGGGTCAGTTTCCTGTTGATCCCATAAACGACAAGTATCTGGGCTGATTTCATCGGCCAGTAACAATTGATCGGTAGAATCGAGTCCAAACTCTAGTTTGAAGTCAACTAGCTGAATTCGGCAACCCTCAAAGAACTGAGTTAAGTGTTGATTAACTTGTAACGCTTTGTCAATCAATTGTTGCACCTGGTCTGGAGTGGCTAGTTCCATCACTTGTAGACGTTCTAATGTGAGCAAAGGATCCCCGAGTTCATCTTTCTTATAATAAAATTCCACTAAGGGGCTGGGTAGGATTTTACCGAGGGGGAGTCCGGTTTGTTTACACAAGCTTCCGGCGGCGATGTTACGGACGACGACTTCTAGGGGGAGAATTTTCACCGCCCGCACCCGCATTTCATTGGGGGTGGGTTGGTCGATATAGTGGGTGGCAATGCCTTTGTGTTCTAGGTACTGGAAGAGGGCGGCGGAAACGGTGCAGTTGATTTCTCCTTTGCCGAGGATTTGCCCCCGTTTTTGGGCATTAAAGGCGGTGGCATCGTCTTTGAAGTAGGAGATCAGGATGTTCGGGTCATCGGTGGGATAGAGGATTTTAGCTTTCCCTTCGTACAGTTTTTCGTTAGGGGCTTGAGACATAGTTTTTCCTCTTAGGTTGACGGGAATGGAAACGTTTCGCTTCATGTTGGCGAGCGTCCAGGATTGGACTGGCGAGAAAAAAGGACAATGATACACTGAGATTAACACAAGCTTTATCTGTCCTGACCTCAAGCGTCGTAACTCAGTGTGTCCCAGAATAGGGAACGGGGAACGGGGAACAGGGGGGTCGGGAAAATCCGGTTGTGTCCCAGAATAGGGAATAGGGGGGTATGGGGAAGGGAATCAGGGAAACAGAATCAACTGGGAGTTTGTCGATACAATAAGTTAAGTCGTGCTAAATGTTCCCCAATGGTCTGCAAGTGGTAGCGTAATGTCTAATTCCCATCCTCCCAATCCCTCGAATCCGGATCAACCAACAAATAAACAGCAGTTTTTATATCCTCGGAGTTCCTATCATGGCAAGTTCACGCCGGAACGGTTAGTTTTTAATGCGAATTTACAGGAGTTTGCCCAACGGGTGAATTTTATTTGCAATCTAGAAACGGCGGGCAAGATTTCGACGGAGGAGGCCTATCAACGCATTAAGGATTTATGGAAGGAACTGCGGCAAAGTAAGCGGGAGTTGGGTATTGGGGATGGGGAGAATTCCTGAGTGGTGCGAAGTAGGATGTAGAAGAATTGAGGAGTCGGCCTATTCGATCATCAAATCTCTTGGGTCTGAAACCCCGTCTTTTGAAGCATCCAAAAGAATGAATGACCTAAAACCCAAACTGCTCTACTTGCCGAGTTAAATATTCCGTGGGATTCGTTGGGTCGAAACGGTCATATTTCAAATCCTCATGACGCATAATCAACGTCGGGGGGTTTTGACCTAACTGCTTGCTCAACTGACGCGCTAAAGCGGTCATAAACACCTCATCGGCGAGATCCTCATGGTCAATATTGGGATCTGCTAAAAACCCCCAGCGTTTAAATTGAGTCGTCATCCAATAGGAAAAACTTTTCCAAGGATAGGGATCAAAATCAATGCGATTGGGAACATTGCGTCGATTTCCTAAACCGTCCTCAAATTGCCCCGTAAACACACTTTCTAAAGCCGTCAGGGAAACATTTAAGTATTCTGCCCCCGCTACGGCTTGGGCGGCTTCACGGCGATTTTGGGACTGTCTGGCGTAGTAGGCACTTTCAATAATGGCTTTATTCACCGCTCGGAAGGTGCTGGGATATTGGTCAATCCAGGCTTTCGAGGCGGTAAATGAACAACAGGGATGGCCTGTCCATAATTCCTGACTCAACAGGTGAATAAAGCCCAGATTTTGATCGACGGCTAATTGATTAAACGGTTCTGCCACTAACATGGCATCAATGGAGCCGTTGCGTAATTCTTCCAGTGCTGCCATAGGGGAGGCTACCACAATTTCTACCTCCCGATCCGGATGAACTCCTCCGGTGGCTAAATAGTAGCGGAGGAGGAGATTGTGCATGGAGTAAATGTAGGGAACAGCAATGCGAAAACCGTTAAAGTCGGCGGGTCCGGTAATGCGTTCTCGATGACGGAGGGCGACGACAATGGCGTTGCCGTTGTTATTTTCAATACTAGCCAAGCGGATCGCCGTCGCCGGAGAACCTAATCCCAAGGACATGGCGAGGGGCATGGGGGATAACATATGGTAGGCGTCCAATTCTCCCGCGATCGCAGCATCTCGCAAGTCAGGCCAACTATTCATCTTGACTAATTCCACCGTTAGCCCGTGTTTCTCATAAAACCCCAAGGGTTGAGCCATTAAAATGGGGGTTGCACAAGCAATAGGCAGAAAGGCAATTTTTAAATGAGTCTTTTCTAAGCGGCGCTGGGCTAAACTCTCCTCATCCTCTGGTAGCATCGCCTCCCCACAATTGGCTAACGTGACTAACATTGCCCCAATTAGCAGGTTTTGGATAAACTGGCGGCGACTGAGGGGATAACGCTGTTGGCTATCTTGCGCCAACTGGGTCGCCTGCTCCCCAAAAGCCGCCCGAAAAGCGCTATCAAAGCCCCCCGCTTGGCGGATTAATTCTTGCACCCAGAGGGCTGTTTCGGGGTCATTTCCGGCGATTTTCTCCACTAACAGGGCTTGGCGCATTTCCTCTTCTATCTGGTCTTGAGCCGTCTTAAAGAGGGAGGGGGACTGTAATCCTAATTTGACCTGTTCTTCTAGCCAGTCCACGGGATTGGTAGGACAATCCATCCAGAAGGGGTGATGATCTCGCCAAGTCTGGGAAACTGAATCGAGGCTTAAATGGGTTTTGCCACAACGGGGACAGAGGGCAGGGGGTGTTAGGGTCGGGGTGAGATTTTTCATGGTAGGGCTTACTGAATAAGTTGGGGAGCAGGGGGGCAGGGGAGAGGGGGAGAAGGGGAGAATTGATAATTAGGGCTTGCTGAATAAGTCCGAGGGTTGGGGAATCGGGAGTCGGGAATCGGGAGTCGGGAGTCGGGAGTCGGGAGTCGGGAATAGGCAATCGTGCCAGTTTTAGATGATCTGTTCCCTGTTAAGAGTTCCCTGTTCCCTTGTTGAGCCTAGCATAGGCGTGTTATTCAGCAGACCCCAATTAGTCCCTATTCCCTATTACAGAGCAGGGGGCTGGAGAAGCTGAACAAATCTCTATTAAACCAAGGCTTTGAGGTTTTCTAGGGCAAGGTTGAGAAAGTCTACACCACTGCGAACTTGGGTCACACTGGCGGCATTATTTTGAGCGGCCTGGGTGATTTCGTTCATGACCTGTAACATTTGCTCCATTGCCGCGACCTGTTGTTTGGCATTTAAGGCTAACATCTGATTGTTATTCACTACACTTTCCACGGCATCTGCTACCCCCCCAAAGGCCTGGGCCATTTCTTGACTAATGATGACCCCTTCTTTAACGGTTTCGGTTCCCGCTTCTGTGGCTTGGGCGGTGCTAGTAATTTCGAGGCGAATTTCCCCGATTAAATCGCTAATATTCCGGGCGGAGGTCTTGCTTTCATCGGCTAGGCGACGGATTTCTGTGGCGACTATGCCGAAACCTCGACCCTGTTCTCCTGCCCGGGCGGCTTCTACGGCGGCGTTGAGGGCGAGCATATTGGTTTGAGCGGCCAGTTCCCCTACTAATTGACTAATGGTTTCAATGCGGGACGATTTTTCTCGCAGTCGTTCGGTTTGGTCGCGAATTTCGTCTACTTTGTTTTCTAAAATTTGCATTCGCTCTAGGGTACGCTGGACGGCGAGTTTCCCGTTTTCTGAGAGGTCAAGGGCATGACTGGCATCAACGGCGGAATGGGCGGCCTGTTCTTCGGCTTTACGGAAGGAGGCATTGAGTTCATCAAAGGTAATGCTGGCATGGCTGACGGCGGCGACTTGTTGGGAGGTGTTCCGTTCTTGTTGTTCCATGGTGGCGGCAATTTCTAGGGAGGATTGGGTGATGGCGCTGGCTTCTTGGGTGAGGTGGTGACTTACGGCTGAGGCAATACTCACTCCTGAGATAAAGGCAATTCCCCCGGATAAACAGGTAATGCTAAAGACTAAGAAGGTTAAAAATTGCAGGGCGGCTTGTTGTTGTTGACGTTCTTGGGCGAGTTGGGCTTGTTCGTAGGCTTCAAAGGTGCTGACTAATTCGCTCAGATTTTGGGTGATGGCTTGGACTTGCCCCTGTTGCCAGATTTGTTGGGATTTGCTGCGGTTGTTCAGTTGAACGTAGGAGATCAGACGGCGATAGAGTTCGTTCATGCGATCGCCGACTTCGATAATTTCATTTAAGGTCTGGCGTTGTTGAGGATTGTCGATTAAATAGCGAATAATTTCCGATTGCTCATAAAATCGACTATCCCATTCTTCATAAATCGCCAATTCTGCACTTTTTTCGCCCATTAAGTAACCTCTTGCCGCTTTTTCCATTGCAGAGATACTAAAGGCAAGGTCTTTGACTTGATTAATATGTTCGTGTAACTGGGTGACTTGTTGGGTTTGCTGCTCTACTTGTCGCACTCCCTGCACATAAACCACAAGGGCGGTCACACCAGATAAGACAATGGGAACAGAATAACCGACTAGAATCGTGTTGCGTAGCTTGAGCTTCTTGAGCAGAAACGTTAAGGAAGACAGGTTAATAAGCATACAGTCAATCCAGAGAACTGTTCGGTTTGAGTTGGTCTGGGGAAAGAAGTTTGCGAGTCTTAGCCGCTTAGATCAAAAAGATATTTCTTCGAGAGGGAGAAGTTCTTCGGGAGTATTCGCTTTCCTTGATGCACGCTGATTTTCTGGGCCGATGAGGGAACATCATGACCTGCTGCCTCTGGGAAAACTCTAAGGGCAAATTCAAGAATTTTCCCGTTTTTACAGATTAACTACAGCTTTTTTCGATACTCCCCGATGCAAAGGGGCGGAGATTCTCCGTTCTACGGGAGTCCAAGGACTTTACCCTCACTGAGCTTCTTTCGTTGTCAGGATGGGTTGCGCTTTAGCGCCTTGGGCGCACAAGGAAACGCGAAAAATCGAAATGGAGCTAAGGAGATTCGAACTCCTGACCCCTGCAATGCCATTGCAGTGCTCTACCAACTGAGCTATAACCCCGTTCAGTGCATTATTGATAATAGCCAAAATAAAAAGCTTTTGTCAAGCGATTACTCAAAATTTTTTCCAAAGTTTCTTAACGTGCTTTAATAATAGCCCATCCCCCCGGCTTGGGTGAGGTAGGTGAGGCAGTGGTTCATCATGAAGTAAACTACGAGCAAACCCGCAGCACATAAGGAAACTAGCGTTCCTGCTAGCATGAGAGAAAATTCCTGTTGATCAACAGCTTCCTGCATCAGGTGGAGGGACCAGGCCACCAGTGCAACGTCAAAGATTAGAATAGGAATCAACATATTTTACGTTTTGTAAACTTTTCTCTATTCTAGTATACAAAATCTGAGAGATTGGGTCATCTCCCAGAAACTTTCGCTTCTTTTAAGAAATGGGTCTAAGCCTAAATACTTAGCGGCGCATAGGGATTTGATGGTCAATTAGGTAGTTTTTAATTTCTGAGATCGTCAATTGGCCGTAATGGAGTAGGGAAGCGAGTAGTGCGGCTTCTGCTTTCCCTTCTGTGACGGCCTCATAAATGTGGTGGGTATTGCCAGCCCCTCCCGAGGCAATGACGGGAATTTCTACGGACTCGGCAATAGTGCGCGTCAGTTCGAGATCATAACCGGCTTGAGTCCCGTCAGCATCCATACTTGTGACCAACAATTCTCCGGCTCCGCGTTGTTCGACTTCTTTGGCCCAGGCGATCGCATCAATCCCGGTATTTTCTCGTCCCCCGCGCACATACACATCCCAGCCTGACTGGTTTTCGCCCTTCCGTCGTCGGGCATCAATGGCGACCACAATACACTGATTCCCAAACCGATCGGCGGCTTGATTAATAAAATCGGGATTACGCACGGCGGCGGAGTTGATACTCACTTTATCCGCCCCAGCCCGTAACAAATTTTTAATATTTTCTAAGGAATTAATCCCACCGCCCACAGTGAGGGGAATAAATACCTGTTCGGCCGTGCGATAGACTACATCCACCATAGTATCTCGGTCTTCATGGGTGGCGGTAATATCCAAAAACACTAACTCATCGGCCCCTGCGTCATTATAAGCCCGGGCTAACTCGACGGGATCTCCGGCATCCTGAAGATTGACAAAATTAATCCCCTTGACCACACGCCCTGCATTCACATCTAAACAAGGTAAAATCCGTTTCGCCAGCATAATAATTTCCCTACAATGTTCTATAACAGTCTCACATAAGGAGGGTGTGGGGAATAGGGCAATAGGTCATAACTAAAGCTCTTGCGTCTTCCCAACTCCCGATTCCCTATCCCGATCTATAGGCCGATATGCGTTTATCCCTGAGTCCCTACTTGCGTTTTTTGCGTCGTTTGATTCCCCAAGCGGTGACTGAGGAACGTTTAAATATTTTCCAGAGTGAATTAGCGTCAGAGGCCAGTTGGACGACGAATTATGTCGTATTGACGATTAGTTCCTGTGCGATCGCCACTTTTGGTCTTCTCAGTAACAGTGCGGCCGTGATCATTGGGGCGATGTTGATTGCTCCCCTCATGTTACCCCTGCGAGGATTAGCCTTTTCTGCCCTAGAGGGGGATGTTCCCCTGTTTCGCAAATCGGTTATTGCGATTGTGGGAGGAACTCTACTGGCCATTCTCCTTTCGTGGTTTCTGGGGTCAATTGTTCCGATTGCGGGGTTTGGTTCGGAATTCCAAGCCCGGGTTAGACCGGATATTGTAGACTTAGGCATTGCTTTAGCGGCTGGGGGAATTAGCGGTTTTGCCAAGGTGCGTAAGGGGGTGAGCGATGCGGTGGCCGGAACGGCGATCGCTGTTGCCCTAATGCCCCCGTTATGTGTTGTCGGTTTAGCCCTATCTGCCGGACTTGGGGATGCGGCAATGGGGGCGTTCTTACTCTATGCGACCAACCTATTGGGCATTACCCTAGCCTGTATGTTGGTGTTTATCGTCGCTGGATATGCTCAAGTGAGTCATTCCATCACCTGGGCGATTTTGTCGGCCCTGTTGTTAGTCATTCCTTTGGGAACTAATTTCCTTGAATTGGTGCAGAAGTCCCGCTTAGAAACAGTAGTGCGGACGTTATTGTTGCGTCAAACCATCACCATTGGGCAAGAAGATGTCACCCTCATTGATACTCGCATTGATTGGTCTAGGAGAGTGCCAATCGTCTATTTAACGGTACAATCGGCCATAGAGATTACACCCAAGCAGGTGATGGAGGTGGAACAGTTTGTGAGTCAACAAGTGGGTCGAGAATTGAAGTTTGTTCTTTTTGTCAGTCAGGGGAAAACCGTAACGGCTGATGGGGTTAACTTGAATATGACAATTCCCCTACAAGTTGATCGTCTGTTTATGCGGGAGTTGCGCCCTTCTCCTGAAGCTAATCCGGTTCCTTCTCCCATTCCCCCAGATTTAGATAGTATTCAAAAACCCCCCAAAGAGAATCAAGAGAATCCATGAGGGTGGTCTAAAATGATTGATCAAGAAGTGATGGCAAAGTCAAGGGAACTGGCGAATCAATACCGGATATTGTCAGGTTATTGCAATTTATAAAAATAACTTGACTTTTGGAATGGGTTGCTATCTATTGCCAGCCTAATGCAGCCTTTGCCTGATTCGTAGCAATTCTAATAGCATTAATACCAGTCGTAATCTTATAAGGTTTTTGTGGATTCTTAGTATCTGTTAACACAACATTATCCTTCCAAAGATAACTACTTCTTGACCAGTCCAGATCAGCTATCTTGGATACCTTTTCAGAGTCAAAATGGCACTCTTCTACATCTTTGTTATAAGCACAATACAGAAGTTTACCTAATATTTCTAAACCAACACTTCTACCTAATAGGCAATTATCAATAAAATCAGCTACTTCATTAACCGTCAAATCTTCTGGACTAATTTCATAAATTTTCCTTGTATCTTTACACTCATAGAAAAACTGATTTAGAGCATCGATTAAACTTTGTGATGCCGAGTCAAAATCTAGATTAAGCAAATCTTTATTAGGGTCATTTGTAAAAGCACACGAAACCAGTTTAGCAATATAATTACTTGTGAAAATTAGCCGCTTTTTAGCCGACGCTGAACCCTGTATTTTCTCGGTTTTTCCTGTAAAAATTGGCACAGATTTAATGAGATTTTTTGTAATCCCAATAGTCCCCTCGAACTCACCAAAAGATAAAAGCAAAGACTTTTGCAAGGATTTAGTCTGTGCCATATCTCTAAAGTCTGTTTGACATTGATTTAAGTCTTTTTCCAAAACGAGAGTAATGGGAAAGTCATTATTAGCGATTAATTCCCCATTAGAACTTTCAATAAGATCATGAACGGCACGCTTCCGGTGTTGACCATCAGTAATATCTAACTTGACCCCACGTGGTATTACAACAAAACACAATCCCCGTCCTAAAGGATATAATTGAACTTTTTCTGGATCAACGTTAGCGGTTAATGTTCCTAAAATCCAAGGCTTATCCCGTTTGACTCTTTTCAATACATAATTCTTAACCTCATCCGCATGACCTTTGACTTCTGGACGATTTTTCCCAGAATCCGGATCATTATTCTTGGAAGGCTTTGCCTGAAGGAGGGTAGGCAAGTCATCAGCGCGCACATTGATCTGAACCATGTCTCGTTTCCCTTGATGGAATAGAAGACCTAGGAAGCACCTGTGACGATGGTATTTTGAAAAATACGGCTCTAGAATATCGTCTAGCCTTACAATGGGTTCTGAATCAAATTGGATATCGTCTGACATGACTAGGTTGGTGTTGTGTAAATCATCACCATGATACAGCATAAGTCGGTCGATATATATAGATCGCTTGTATTTTAGTCTTTGGGGCAATCAATAATGACACCTGTTCAGACATCCCTGTTTCCGCCACGTGGCGTTACAGAGTTTCTCGATGACATTAAATTTTTATCCGAAGAAATTCAAGAGTTCTATCTTCTTGATCAAATTCCTTGGGTTATTGGTTATAGTGGTGGTAAAGATTCAACAGCATTGTTACAGCTTGTTTGGTATGCAATCGCAGATTTGCCAATAGAGAAACGAATCAAACATATTGACGTTATTACCACTGATACAAGAGTGGAGAACCCAATAGTTTCAGCCTGGGTGCGTAAGTCGTTAGCCCAAATTGAATTAGCGGCTAAAGAGCAAAATATGCCAATTTCTGCTAACCTTTTGCAGCCACCACCAGAAACGACTTACTGGAGTGCATTAATTGGAAAAGGTTATCCTGCTCCTCGTCAAAAGTTTAGATGGTGTACTGGTAGACTAAAAATTGATCCATCGAACAATTTCATAAGAGATGTAGTTCGTAAAAATGGCGAAACTGTTTTACTACTAGGGACTCGTAAAACGGAAAGTGCTAACCGTGCTGCAATTATGAAGAAACGAGAAGAGACTAGATTCCAAGAGCGTTTATGTCCTAATCCCAGCTTGCCAAATTCAAAACTTTATACTCCCATTGAAGCATGGAGAACTGATGAGGTCTGGTTATATCTAATGCAATGGGAAAACCCTTGGGGACATAGTAATAAAGATTTATTTGAAATGTATCGAGGTTCAACCGCAGATAATGAATGTCCTTTAGTTGTTGATACATCTACTCCTAGTTGTGGAAATTCCCGCTTTGGTTGTTGGGTTTGTACCTTAGTTGATAGTGACAAATCGTTATCAGCCATGATAAAAAATGATCATGAAAAAGAATGGCTACAACCTTTAATTGACTTTCGCTTAGAACTCGATATCCGAAACGACCGAGATAAAAGGGACTTTCGGCGCTTACATGGACGAGTGGAACTATTTGAGCGGAATGTTAACGGTGAAATATCGGTCGAACCAATTCCGGGGCCTTATACCAAATATTGGCGAGAACATTGGCTGCGACGAGTCCTACAAGCACAAGAAACTATCCGAAATACTGCCCCTGATGATATGAAAGACATCACCTTAATCACAACGGAAGAATTGAGCGAAATTCGACGGATTTGGGTCGAAGAAAAGTACGAATTTGATGATAGTGTCCCCCGCATTTATAAAGAAGTCACAGGAAAAACTTTTGTAGATCCTCGCCCGGGTGCTGATGAACATAGTATCCTCGGCCCCGACGAATGGGCAACTCTCGCGGATATCTGTGGGGAAGATGCCATGCACCTTGAACTGATGAGCAAACTACTAGGAACTGAACGAAAATATTACACAAAAGCGCGTAGGTCAGGCATCCTAGGCGACCTTGAAAAATGCTTTGAAACCTCTTCCCGTTCTAAGGAAGAGGCCATCCAACACGCTCATTATAAATGGGATATTAAACAAGCGATTGAAGCAGAAGATATGACTAAACTAAAAGACACCCTCGCCCGCGCTGAGGCCATCCCCCCTCGTAATAACTGGGCTGACGTAAAATTTGGGTCTTCTGAGAAGAATTAGGGCTTTGTGAAAGTCTGGGAGTCGGGAGAGGGGGAGTTGATCATTATTGCCTATTCCCCTGGTCCCCTGCTCCCTGTTCCCCTAGTCCAGAGAAGCCAAACTCTGCCAGTCTGCGATCGCCGATTCCGTCCATAACCAATCTTGGGCTAATCGGTCCACCTGAAACCCCAAAGGATCTTCATTCATCACCGTTTGACGCAACTTGTAGGCCTTATTGAGCAGCGTTGTCCGAGCATCCCCCGTTTGATTTTCCGCCAGCTTTTGTAATCCTAACGCCAATCCCGCGTAGGTGTTCAGCGTTACCCGATCCATCCCCTCATCCCCACCTCCCACCATTTGGGAATCCAACAACTCTAGGGCATCATACCAAGTCTGATTCGCTTGATCATAATTCCCCTCCGCATAGTAAGCAAACCCGAGAGCGTTGTGATACTTCACTTTCTCAGGGGCCTTCTGAATCGCACTAGACCAATAGCGCCGCGCATCGGATACACTGTAACGACTATCCCCAATCTGCACCGACTGCCAAGCTAAACGACCCAATAAAAACAGAATTTCTGGAGTGTCCCGTTGTTCCGGTTTCACTCCAGCCAACACCGAAGCCCCATGACTCAACACATTGCGCTCTAATAGGGTTTCTACGGCGATCGCCCCCGTCTCCAGATTCCCCTGATTAAACTGCTCAATAGCAAAGCTCGTCAACTGTTCCGTACTCACTGCCCTAAAATCTAAATCCTCGGGATCCACCGGATCCTGCCCACTTAGTAAGGCCTCCAACGGATTAGAAAACACATTAGGGTAATAAATCCGCCCCCAAATCCAGACCACCCCCCCAAACATTAACACCATCGCCAACATCCCCCCCCAGAAACCCGCCAGAGGAAAACGGGAGGGAGGGGGTGCCTCGGGTGTTTCCGTTGGGGGAAGAGTGACAGGAGGGGGAGGAGTCACCACCGACGGCGTTTCACTCAGCACATCCTGAATAAAACTCAAATCCTCCTCATCACTCTCAGCCTTGGCCGGACGTAACATCTCCTCCTCTTGCTCCCGAGAGGCCACCCGTGCCGTAGCCACCAAATCCGCTAAAAATTCCTCATCCTCCTCCTCCGTTTCTAGGGGATCCAAATCCTCCAAATAAGGGTCATCCTCTAAATAATCCTCCTCGTCCATCTCCTCCTCATCCCCCGTCAAAAACCCCAAGGGCAGATCATCAGGATCTTCCAAATCAAAGGGATCCGGCAGTGCAGGAGAAGGAATCAAGACCCCATTAAACTCCGGGTGCAAATAGAGGACAGGCAGCGCCCAATAGAGTTGGTTTGACCCATAGGCCGAAATTAACCCCTGTCGAGCGCGACTGAGGCTTAAATCAATAGGATACCCTTGGTCAAGGTTGCGGTAGAATAACCGCGTGAAGGCCAAGGCCACCTCATCCGGGATACGCTCCGCCATCGCCAACACCGCCGGAATCCCCCGATTGACCAAAGCCTGAGCTAAATTTGTTTGCTTGTCTTCATTGGGGTTTAAAGCCGTATCCGTCCCCCGACAAGAGTTAAACACCGCCAGTTGTATCCCATTATTGACCAACAACCCGGCCAAATCTTGACCATAGAGTTTTTCCGTGAGTCCCGTCGTGCGACTGACTAAATACACATCCCCCCCCGACTCCCCTAAATTGCTATGTCCGGCATAGTGAAATACTTGATAGTTCCCTTGTTCTAATGCTTGGGTTAATTCAGCCCGTCCCGGTTGTTCTAGCAGCGTCAGTTCAATATTAGGGGGGATATCAGGGTCCGGGCTTTGCAGTTCCGTTTGTAGCTGTAGGGCTTCTTGGTGTAGGGCGAGACTGTCTTGATCCTCGGGACTAGCGATCGCCATTAACACCCGTAGGGGAGGCTGAGGTCTTGGGGGTAAACTGAAGCGATCGCACCCCAACGCCGTCCCAATTTGGTAACGGGAAAAGGCAATATCGGGCCCTGTAGACAAAGGACGAAAGACCCCATTTCCCGTGTCCCGACTGCCCTCATGTAACACCTCCCAAGGCAAACGCAACAGCCGGGATCCCTTCAGACCCAGCCGAAAACGTAACACCGACCGTTGATTATGGGCGATCGCCTGAGCCATCATCCAACTATCCCGCAAACTCCCCTGCAACAGCGCATCATAAAGCTGTTGTCCCAAGGCCACCAAACTCGGACTCACCTCCCCCCCATCAGGAGGCAATTGTCCCGTAATAAATAAAAACTCCGTCGCCAGAGAATCCTGATCTTGCAACAAGCGGAACATAGGATCATCCATCAACTGTCCTGCTTGTTGTAACCAATCCTCAACGACCCAGTGGACTTGTTCCTCCGCGAGGGGAACACCCGATGCAACCTTTTCCGTGCGTACCAGATAGTGATCCTGACCCAAAGGCGTAACGGAAAGTTGGAATTCCTGAAACATAGTAAGTGGCTATTAGCTAGGCGCAAATGTCCCAAAAGAACCAGACAAAATGCTGATACAAACCTTGATGAACTTTAACCCGGAAATGTTTCCACCCAGCGACTTGACCGATTAACGAGAGACAATATCTTCTATTCTACCGATGAGCAAACTATATTGCTCCGGAGCGGTGAGGCGATCGCGCACATGATACTCCCGACCCTGCAAAATCACATAAAACTGCTCCCCCTGACGATTCATAAACACAAAATGACTGCGAGTCCTCGGGGCTTCCGCTTGGTTCGACAAAGGCGGCAACTCATAAGTCCCACGAGGAGCCAACCCATCATAAGACCACCAAGACAAACGATTAAACTCCTCAGGATCCATTCTCTCCCCATGTAACCCCAGTAAAACCCCCTGCCGATCCGAAGCCATCAAACGAGTCCGTACATTCAACATCGGACTTTGCGCCCCCTCCAACTTCTGCACATTACGAACATCCCCCGTCGGAGCAACCCCCAGTAAAATCCCATTACTGGTCAATAAACGACCATCTTGTAAAAACCCCACAGGTTGCCCCACCGGAACATCCGCCCGAATCGCCGTATCCGTGCGAAACTCCGGCGCACCTTGGGCAATATTCACCCGACGCAAAATCGCACTGTTGCGGTCTTCCCCCTTCACAATCCCATAGAGATGATTTTGCGAACCATCCAACACATACACCGTTTCCCCATAATGGCGCGAGTCCGACAGCAAAATCTCCTCCTCCCCACTCAAATCCACCGCCAACAACGGACTATGATTCACCAAAGACCCATAAACCCAATTCCGATCCGTCACAACCAGATGAAACGGGGGATGAGGAAGGGACAGAGTTTTCTCGATTTGTTCCCGTTGTAAATTCACCCACGACAAACTCTCCTGATGACCCACCACCGCAAACTGTCCATTGGGACTAATCGACACCATCAAAGGTTCCGCCGGGAGGTTAATCGTCACCCTACGCCGCGAGCGAGGATAATACATATACAATTGATTAGGATTCTTCCCCACCACCACAATCCCCTCCCGCATCGTATATTGAGCGTCGATCACCTCCTCAAAGGGTAACGCCACTTTTTGCCGACTCGGGAGTTGGGGCAAAGTCATCGTTTCCGCCCCCCCTGCCTCAGATTCCCCACCGCCACCCTCCTCTACCGGATTCGCCGGACTCAAACTTAACTCCGGAGCCCCCGGAAAAAGAGACAAAGCCAAAAAAGCCGAGGCCAAGGCAATCAGCGCCATCCCTACCCCCCCCCATACCCGATTATCCTCCAGCCAGGTTAACCAATAACTCAGGGAGATCACAGGTTTATTAGGATGCGCTAACAAATCATCCAAGGCCGCCAGCGCTTCCGTCGCGGAGGGGTAACGGTGACGGAAGTCATAACGCACCATTTTGTTAATAATTTTCGCCAAATAGGGGCTAACCGTCGCATGATCTCGCCAGCGCAACTCCCCGGTTTTTTTGTGTTCCTTCAAATATTCGGGATTCAATCCCGTTAAAGCTTGAATACCAATAATCCCCACAGAATACACATCACTCGCCAGCTTGGGCTTCCCTTGGGCCTGTTCCCCCGGAATATAACCCGGAGTGCCGATACTCACCGTTAGCAGGGTTTTATCAAAGGTTTCCAGATGTTCCCCAATCTGTTTGACCGCCCCAAAGTCAATCAAGACAATTTTTCCGTCCTCTCGTCGCCGAATATTGGCGGGTTTAATGTCCCGGTGAATTACCTTTTGATCATGAACAAATTTGAGAACTTGCAGGATATCCCGCAACAGGGCAATCACCGTTAATTCATCCAGTTTATGACCCAGAGGGAGTTCTTTCTCCAAGTCGTGGCCTTCGATATATTCCTGCACTAAGTAAAACTCGTTATTTTCCTCAAAGTGGGCCAGGAGTTGGGGAATTTGGGGATGTCGCCCCAATTGATTTAAAACTTGGGCTTCACTGTCAAAGAGACGACGAGCCAATTTTAAGGCTGCGGGGGTGGTGCGATAGGGTTTAAGTTGTTTGACCACACAGCGCGGATGACCCGGCATTTGTCGATCTTCCGCTAAAAAAGTTGTGCCGAACCCCCCTTTGCCCAAGGATTCTAAAATCCGATAACGTCCAGCCAACAGGGGGGGATCTTTCGGGTCTTCTCGCAGTAATTCGGCCACAGTCAGGGGTGGGGGAATAAGGGGGGAAGCGGTGGGGACTTCAATTAAAGTGTCGTCATTGGACGCTACGGTGATCACCGTCCCCCGTAACCACTGTAACGCCTCACCCGCCGAAGGATAACGCTCTTGGGAGTCTGGGGCGACCATTTGGGCTAAAACCTCGGCCAGAGAGTCACTGATGGTCAAATTTTCCCGCCAGAGAATTTCGCTAGACTCGGGAGAGGGTTTCGGTAAATCTTGCACCGCAACCCCCATTAAGGCCTGTAACGCCATTACCCCCAAGCTATAAAGATCGCTGCTACAGGTCGGTTTACGGCGTTCTGAGCGCGGGAAATACCCCGGATGACTCAGAATCCCTTTCATGCCGATTTGACCTTGAGAATTGACCGCTAGGGCGCAGATTTGGCGCATTCCCCCCAAGTCGATCAGAACCCACTGTTGATCATTTTGGCGCTGGATCAAATTACTGGGCTTTAGGTTACGATGGATAATATTCTGTTGGTGTGCGATCGCCAACCCCTCCAAACTGGACAGCAAAAACCCCACTACTTGGGATTCCGTCCAAGGTTGACCCAGTGTCAACTGTTCGCTTAAACTCTCCCCCTTGATAAACTCCTGCACTAAAAAAAAAGTGTGATCCCCTTCAAAGGCATCCAAAACTTCCGCAAAGGGCGACTCCTGCCCCAACTGCCTCAAAATACCAGACTCCTGTTCAAAAATCCGCCGGGCCAACCGCACAATTTTGGGGTGTTTAGCCTGTAAGCGAAACACCTTCACCACGCACTGGGGATTCCCCGGCAACTGCAAATCCTCCGCTAAGTAAGTTTGACACAACCTTCCCCTACCCAAACGATGGGTAATCCCGTAGCGTTTCTTGAGAATCTGTCCTACTTTCATCGCAGTCTAAACATAAAGACAATCAGCAAGGTTTCCAAGCATCAGGAGTTAAACATTTTCCGGAGTTCAAACTCTACCTAGGATCGAGCAACCCTTGGGGTCAGTCCGTCTCTATTCTAGAGTAATCCTAAATTAGGATCTAAAGAGACGCACAAACGGCTGAAACAAGGGAGAGTGCAGGGGATGCGGTTTAGGGGGTGCGATGGGGGAGAAGGGTGGACTCTTGACAATTTATAAAAAGTCTTTAAATTTTCAACCCCCAGCCCGATTCACCCCCCAAAATCGATGTTATCAACTCGGGGCATTGTGATAGAATCATTGGGTAAAATAGCCCCAGAATCTCACCCCTCTTACTTCGTTTTTCTCCTCTATTTCCCTGATTTTTTCTCTGGTATTTTTACTTGCTCAGAGAAAAAATATATTTTAACTCATTTTGCTCAGTCCCATTTTCTGCTATTCTGTAAACCTCCCTTGTGTTCTGATTTTCCTTTCTTACTCCTCGTTCAAATGCTGTCCAGCCTGTTGCTACCTGCATCCAACATGATCTATGGAAACTTATACGATTCTGGTCGTTGAAGATGAAGCGGTGATCGGCATGAATATCCGATCAACCCTCAAGCGTTTGGGCTATCAAGTCCCTCCCGTTGTTCCCTCGGGAGAAAAAGCCGTACAAAAAGCGAATAGCATTAAACCCGACCTAATTTTAATGGATATTATGTTAAAAAAAGGCGGAATTGATGGGGTAGAAGCGGCCCAAAAGATTAGCGAAAATCTAGAAATTCCTATCGTCTTTTTAACCGCCCATAGTGACCCCCAAACCATTGAACGTGCCAAAGCGGCCGCCCCCTTTGGTTACATTGTTAAACCCTTTGAGGAACGGAACTTACAGACCACTGTAGAAATTGCTTTAGTCCGTGCCAAGTCTGAGTTTGCCCTCAAGCGTGCGATTGAAAAAGAGCGAGAACTAAATGAGTTAAAAAATCATTTTGTTTCCATTGTTTCCCATGAATTTAGAACCCCCTTGTCCACGATTCTATTTTCTGCAACCCTGTTAGAAAATTTTGATGAAAGTTGGCCAGCAGAACGACGAAAAGATTATTTCCAAAAAATTCACAGTAGCGTCAAACAACTCCGGAGTTTAATTGATGATGTTTTGTTATTAGGACAAGCAGAATCTCAAAAGTTAGATTTTAAACCTCTGGAACTGAATTTAGAGAAATTTTGCCTTGATTTATTAGATGATTTAAAATTAACTGAATGTCAAGAAAGGATTCAGTTTGTGGTGACAGGAGACTGTCATCACGGAAAGCTGGATCGGAATTTATTAACTCATATTTTGCGAAATTTACTCACCAATGCCGCTAAATATTCCCCAAATGGGAGTCCCGTCCATTTTGAATTAACCTGTCAGGAAGAATGGGTGATTTTTCGGGTTAAAGATCAGGGGATTGGCATTCCCCTAGACGATCAAAAGCATCTCTATGAAACCTTTCACCGTGCCAAAAATGTGGGAAAAATTGCCGGGACAGGTTTAGGATTGTCCATTGTTAAACAAGCCGTCGATTTACACAAAGGCACAATTGACGTAAAAAGTCAAGTGGGGGAAGGGACAGAATTTGTGGTGAAGTTACCGAGAATTCAGGAACCAGAATCTCTACAGAGGAGTTGATAGGATGGTAGTGAGATCGATCGGAATTCAGTAGGAGGTCACGGTGAATCAAAATTTTTATAAACTCTCTCAGATTAACTCTTCTAGCATTGGCTGTGGGTTACTATTTATCCTGATTTGCCTTCTACTCGGATCTGTCGGACTCGGGTGGGTCGTCAATGGCTTTTTTATTTTCCTGTTCCTCCTTTTTATCACTCCTCCCCTACTGCTTTTGCTAGCGCGTTGGTGGATTCGCCGGAAGTTAGTGGAGGATGAGTGTCCAGTGTGTGATTATCGTTTTATGGGGTTTGATGGAGTCCAGATGCAGTGTCCGAGTTGTGGAGAATCTCTAAATGTCACCCAAAGTGGATTTCAGCGCATCACCCCACCAGGTACCATTGATGTGGAAGCCGTGAATGTAGAAGTGGTGGATAACACGCCTCAATTAGAATCATGAGGGCGGGTGGAGAAAGTCGGCTCGTCGGGAATTCCTGAGTCAAGGGGCGCGAAGGGGAGTTAGCTCATCGTCGGGAAGCCCCGCACTGTACGTTCGCGTTCGCGAAGCGTCACGAAGTGAACGCAAAGCGTTGCGTAGCAAATGTTCTCATTGTGGGTTGGTAACGGATAGGGACGTTGCTGCGGCGATGGTTGTTGAGCAACGTGGACTTGCAGCCCTTGGACTGGGGGTCAAGCTGCCTGTAGAGGAAGAGGTTATTGGGGATGTCCCTAAAAAGACATCTAGAGCCTCCCGTAGAAGCAGGAAAGCCTCATAGTAATATGGGGAAGCCCGCACCGTACCCCTAGGGTCGGTGTCGGGAGGATGTCACGAAAATCTTGCCGTAGGGGTAATTGATGAATTCCCCCTACAATCTAGGCTTACGGTTCACGATTCAATGCAATAAGTGCCGCTTCAATATCCGACTCCTCCACCTGTTCAACCGTGACACGGATGCCCGGGCCAAAGAACGTTTCGATTTTCTCCCGTTGTTGTTGCCAAGTTTCCAGAGGAACAAAGGGAGAGTCAAATTCCAAAATTAGGGCGTATTGTCCTTCAATGGCCGTTTCTCGGATAGCCTTCAAGATGGGACGCTCTTCATCGTTGGGACTGAGGCCTAAACGTTCGAGAGAGTCATCTAAATGGGCTTCTTGTCCGTAACGGTAGCGGGTGACATCGTTGCGAATTTGGTTCTGGGTGGGGGTAGCCTGTTGTTCACGCAGGCTGAGGATTTCCGGGGAAGTCGCAACACTAAAGGGAGTCGGTTTCAGTTCCGCCGCTTTCAGCGCCAAGCCACCCAACAATAGGGGAACGCCATAAAAAAAGCCAATAAGGTTCAAGGTGGGTTTCCCCAAAGCATAGGCGATAACGCCCATTAGGGTAAGACTTAGCCCGACCACGAGGCCTAGTAATCCAAGCGGTATTTTGCGGAACATGATATTGTGAGAAAAATGTTAAGTTTTGTTCTAGATTTTACCAGAAACATGGCGCGGGAATGTCCCCTCTAAGCTGCGCGATAGAGGGAGAGTCGGTCAACGGAACTTGGCATCACTTCAGAACTTAGACTACGGATTGGCGAAAGTATTAATTTCACCGTTACCAATGCGCCGAATGGGACTAGATTGTTGTCCCATTTGGGGGCCGCTGGGATTGAGGGTGTTATTGTTCTGCCCCCGAATAGGCTGTTGCTGGGTCATGTTGGAGTTATTAAACAAGGGATTAACCCCAGTTGCATTATTCCCCTGTGGCATATTCGGCACGCCATAGTTATTAAAATTCGGACTCACATGGCGGGAGGAACGAGTGGGGGGGACAGAATAGGGCAGGGTGGGAGTCTGTCCCATCTGTCCTCGAACAGTCCCCGGAGGATTGTTAATATTCCCGTAGGGGGTGGTGGAGTAGGAGTTCCCATAGTTGGGTTGTTGACCTAATCCTTGCCCGGTAGGGAGATTATAGGGATTATAGGGTTGGCCCGATGCAGGGATTCCCATGTTATTCATCCCCGTTGCAGGGATTTGGCCATTCATCCCCGTCCCATTGTTGCCAGTATTGCTGAGAGTAGACTGATTCTGATGGGGGGATGTGGTGATAGTGTTAGTCCCCTGACTATTACGGCTTGAGTCTTGTTCTGATGGGGCATCATTTCCTTGCCTAGAGGATTGATTCATCAAAGATAAGGCTTGCTGTAAGGGACTCATCACCGTTGGCTGAGAAACCGTTTCCACAGGTTTTACCGAGGGCAGTTGAGTTAATTTAATCCAGGCGTTTGTGGGTTGAGAAGACCCAGCGGGTGAGGAATCTTGACCGTTGGCGGTGCGTTTGAGTAAGTCGGCAACGGAGGCAAATTGTCCGGTATCGTTGGGAATTAACCCCGGTAATAAGGGGTTCTCTGTTGCGGTGTCGGTTGCAGAAGTGGAACTTGGGGACGGATTTTCTGAGGCAGCCTCTAAGTCTGGGATGGGTAATTCTGGGGTAGGCACGGTGGGCAGATTCAACTGTTCCATCAACAAGGAGACATTATCCACATCGGCCATAGCGGCTAACTCTTCGCGGGTTAAATCAGGATTAGCGGCCAAGAGTCGGTCAATGACGGATTCTCCTTCGGAGTATTCTAGCCATTGGGGGTTTTGACTATAACTCCAAAAGGAAAAGCCCAACAGTACGGCTATGACCACAGACCCGACAAATAGGGGTTTGCGGTAAAAGGGAATGGGGGGTTGTAGATGTTTGTCTGGATGACTGGGGGTGTAGGAATGATGGGAGTTGGGAGACATAGGAATTTACAGCGATCGCTTTCAATAGTCCTACCTCCACTCTACCCCAATTTTCTCGATTCGACTGGGTGAACCCGACCCCCGCCCTTTAAATAGGGCTTGTTGAATAAGTCCGAGAGTTGGGAATTGGGGAATAGGGAACAGGGAACAGGGAACAGGGGGAATAGGGAATGGGGAATGGGGAGTCAGGTGTCGGGTGTCGGTGTAGGGGCGCAATGCTTGCGCCCTAGGGAATCGGGGAGTTGGGCGTCGGGAGTCGAGAAAAGGCAATAGTCAAGAGTTTTAGCTATTCACTAGCCACTATTCCCCTGCTCCCCTGCCCCCCTGCTCCCCTGCTCCCTCGTTCCCTGTTCCCTTGTTGAGTCTAGCGTAGGCGTGTTATTCAGCAGACCCTAAATAATAGTCAGGAGGATTGGAATTGAACACTGAACTTGCTCATCTGTATGACCAAGATTTTAATTTGTGGCTTGAACAAACGGTGAGTCTTTTAGAAAAAGGCGAACTCCATCATCTAGATGTGAAAAATTTGCTCGAAGAACTAAGGGATATGGGACGCAATACCAAACGGGAGGTTTTAAGTCGTTTAAAGGCGTTACTCCTTCATTTGTTGAAATGGAAATATCAACCCCAGAAGCGAACGGCTAGCTGGGCGAGTACCATTGATGAACAAAGAGATCAACTGCAACTTATACTCCGGGACAGTCCGAGTTTAAGGCCTTACTTAGAAGCGTTTTTTGTTGAATGTTATCAAAAGGCCATTCGGGGGGTCGTCCATGAAACCGGGCTGTCGAAACAGACATTCCCCTTAGTTTGTCCGTTCACAGTCGCTGATGTTTTGAGCCTAGATTATTGGCCTGATGGTGAGATTTGACAACTCCCCTACGAGGAAAGACAGACGGGGAACGGCGAGATCAATTCCTGATTCCCCACTCCTCAAAATCGGCAAACTCGACCTTAGTCGAATGGTCATTAACCGTTGCCCCGCCTAGATTGAACAGCATGGTGATTGACTAGGAAAAATCTGTCCATGCCCTTACTCCCCGGTTCTCAACCCCCGACCGATTATCTGGGTCAAGGATTTGCCTTTCCTTGGCGGGTTAACCCCCAGGGTGCTATTCAACTGAGTGCTGCCCAGCAGAACGTGGAAGAGTCCATGCGCATTATTTTGGAAACGAGTATCGGCGAACGGGTCTATCGTCCTGATTTTGGCTCTCGGTTGTCGGAATTAACCTTTGCTCCCCTCAATTTAGACACCCTTATTTCGATTCGCCGCTTCGTGGAGGAGGCACTGAGTATTTGGGAAGCGCGCATCATCTTGGATGAGGTGAAAACAATTCCCGATTCTGAACGGGGTCGGGTGTTGATTGAAATTAACTATCGTCTCCGGGCTAATTATGTCCCGGGTACTCTCATTTATCCTTTTTACTTAATGCCCCCAGAAGAAGCAATGGCAGAAGAAAACTTGAGTCGAGAGTATTAATCTCCCTCTCTTAGCCCCCCCATCTATCCCCTCATCCTCGTGATTTATGGAATTCCAGTTCTTACCCAATCTCCCTAAAGCGAACCTCGATGACCGCACCTTTGAGGATTTAATCGAAGAATGTCTCTTACGCATTCCCCGGTATTGTCCCGAGTGGACGAATTACAGTCCCAGTGACCCGGGGATTACGTTGGTAGAACTGTTTGCTTGGTTAACGGATCAAATGCTCATCCGTTTTAACCAAGTCCCTCGTCGTCAATACATCACGTTTTTGGAACTGCTGGGCATTCGTCTACACCCTCCTACTCCAGCCACTACGCCGATCACGTTTTACCTCGTGGGAGAGTTACCGGAACGCTACACTATTCCGAGGGGGATTGAAGTTTCCACCCTACGCACGGCCACTGATGCGGCGATTGTATTTAATACCGATCATCCGTTAATCATTGGTCAACCGCGTCTTCGTCATCTCTTGAAAGCCCGACATCAAGAAACCACCCCCCAATTATTGCGAGATCCCTTGGTGAATTTTTGGAGTCAACAACCTGATGGGGCATGGGGGGGGCCAGAGTTGGACATTTTTGATGAACAACCCCAACCGGGCAATTGTTTTTATTTGGTGTTTGACCCGGATGAGCCTTTAGAAGGCAATGTTGTAGCGGTTAATGTCCAAGGACAGGAGGCAACTCCCACCGGGATTAATCCCCAAGCACCGCCCCGAATTTGGGAGGCTTGGAATGGCACGGAATGGGTGTCGGTGTTGTTGAAGGAGTCTGATGATACTACCCAGGGTTTTAGTTTTAATCAACTGGTGCTAGAAGGGGGCAACCCGTTACAGGGGGCGGATGTGGTGCTGCACTTGCCCCAAACTTTCCCCGTGACTCAATTTTCCACTTATCAGGGGCGTTGGGTGCGTTGTTGTTTTAGTCCTCCCAGTCCCCAAAGACCGCCTTATAGTGCTTCTCCTCGTTTGGTGGGGGTGGATGTGCGGGCGATTGGGGGAACGGTGAATGGGAGTCAAGGGCGACGGGTGGAACGGGAGGAGGTGGGGGTGAGTGATGGCACGCCGGGTCAGAAGTTCCAATTACAGGAAACGCCCATTTTGCCTCGCAAGTCGGAGGAGGAGTATCTGGTGGTGGTGACTCCTTTGGGAATGCCCCAGGTCTGGCAGGAAGTGCCAGATTTTGCCGATTCTGGCCCTAATGATTTCCACTACACTTTAGATTCCATTACGGGTGAAATTCAGTTTGGGCCGTTAATTCGGGAGGCGATGAGTTTACCGACCCAGACGGTTCGCCGAGGTCAACAACAGGGGGGCTTACAAACGGTCACGACGGGAGAGTTAACGTGGTTTGATGGACAAAACCGGGCTGGGGCGATTCCGGGGGAAATGCAGCGTTTGGAACGGCAATATGGGGCGATTCCCCCTCGGGGGTCGCGGATTGTGATGGCGGCTTATCATACGGGAGGGGGGGCGATGGGTAATGTGCAGCCTAACACTCTAACGGTGTTAAAGTCGGCGGTGCCTTATGTGACTCAGGTGACGAATTATCAGCCAGCTAAGAATGGTTCGGATGGGGAAACGTTGGAACAGGCGGTGATTCGGGTGCCCCGTTTGTTGCGCAGTCGCGATCGCGCTGTTACACCAGAAGATTTTGAAACCCTTGCCCTACAAGCAGGACAGGGGGCGGTGGCTCGGGTGCGCTGTTTGCCGGCGGATGCTCGTCATGGGGGGAGCATTCAATTGTTGGTGGTGCCACAAACCAACACCCGAGGCATTGATGAGGAACAGGGGATTGCTCCAGAGCAGTTTAGTTTGACACCCCAGTTAAAAGAGCATTTATTGGCTTATTTGCGCGATCGCACTTTATTAGGCATTCAAGTTAAATGTGAGGAACCTCAGTATATTGGGGTCAGTGTCCAGACGGAAATTTCCCTCGAACCCATTTATAACACCCCCGAAGCCCGACAAGAAATCCTCTCCCGTCTGCGTGTTGCTTTATATCGTTTCCTCAATCCCCTCACCGGGGGGCCCGATGGACAAGGCTGGGCGTTTGGTCGTCCAGTGTACCCGTCAGATATTATTGCCGTTTTCCAAAAAGTCCCCGGAATCCTCTATCTTGGGGCAATTCAACTCTTTGCCAGTCAGCAAGTGGAGGGACAATGGACAAGGATGCCCCCCACCTCCATGATTGACCCGGGTCCCAACGGTTTAATTTGTTCTTGGTCTGATACTCGTGCTTCTTTGGGACACATTATTAACGTGATTTAGAAATGACTCAATCTCTTGATCTCCAACTGATTCCCATGCAACTTATCCCGGCTACTCCTGTTGAGGAGACAAGCGGGGAAGCTGAATTAATCATGACCGCTTCGAGTGTTAAAAATCTGGTTGTGCATCCGGGAGAACCGACGGAAATGGTGATTCAGTTGGAAAATCGAGGGACGCGCAATTTTCGCTGGAATGCCCAAATTCAGGGAAATTTTCCCCCAGAATGGTGTGAGATTATTAATAACAATGCCCTGTTACGACCGGGGGAACGGGTCAACGCGGCGCTGTTGTTTCAAGTTCCGGCGGACTTTTTTGAACAGGAATTTCTCCCGAGAATTCCCCTGAGATTAGATTACGATGCCCGGATTAATATTTATGGTAGTGATATCCCGGTAGAAGAACCGGAACTCTCTCGGAGAGAGGCTGAGGAAAGGGCAGAAATTAGCCAAAACATTGAACCAGAATCGCCGACAGAACCGGAAAGTTCTGAGGCGATGGAAGCGGAAATTGAGCCAGAAGAAGCGGGAGAAATTGAAGAAGAACCCACGCCAGAACCTGATCTTTCTGAACCAATAGAAGGGGAAATTGTGGGGGGAGAATTGGAAGAAATTCCCCAGGAAGGTGAAACGGTTGATTCTCTAGATACGGAACTATTTACCCTGGTTCAATTTGCGAACTTTCAGGTGTTTATTCGCCCCCAAAGTCTCTACCGGGATTTTGTCCCGCGTATCTTTGGGGAAATTGACTTTTTAGGACGTTTCCTCAAGATTTTTGAACAGGCGTTTGAACCGGATGTTTTAACTTTAAACACCCTCTGGGCTTATTTAGATCCTCTATTGGCTCCCGAAAGCCTGTTACCCTTTTTAGCCCATTGGGTGGGGTGGCCGCTGCAACCTAATTTGAGTTTAGACCAACAACGGCCTCTGATTCGCCATGCGATCGCCTTATACCGTTGGCGGGGGACTCGTCGAGGGCTACGTTTCGCCCTCCACTTGGCGACAGGACTCCCCCTTGTGGAAAGTACCTCAGAAGATGAACAGCCTATCGGTATCTATGAATCCTTTAGTCGCGGCCTGGTTTTGGGAGATACCCACTTAGGGCAAGATGCCACCCTAGGGGGAGGTCGTCCGTACCATTTCACGGTCAGATTGCGTCCCCCGGATGGTCATGAGTTGGACAAAACCTTAATTCAAGTGGTAATAGACCAAGAAAAGCCCGCGTTTTGTACTTATGATTTGGTGATTGAGTCTTAAACGTTCCCTTTTGCACAAAACTCAAATTAAATTAATATAAAATGACTTCTTTTTCTTATCCTCCCATCCATCCCCTAGAACGGTTAAATGTAACCGATGGTCTATTATTAAATGCCGAATTGTGGCAACTCGCCCATTATTATCACCGCCAACGGCAAAATATCCATTATCAAGCCCTGAATCAGGGGGGGATTGTCTGTGGTCTAGGATTATCTATTATTGAGCCTTCAGGGGAGATTAAGGCCGAATATCGCGATCGCCGTTGGTTACGCATTCAACCCGGCATTGCTATTGATAGTCGGGGGAATCCTATTATAGTCAGTGAATCCCTAGATTTTCACCTTGCCTCCGTCGCGGAAAAAAATCCGTTTTGGGTGTATTTAGTGCTGCGTTATGTAGACCCCGAAAAATTACAATGGAAAACTTCCCCTACCATTGTCCGGGAAACCTTCCGCCTGGATGAAAAAACGACGCTCCCTACAGATCAAGATGTAGAATTATGTCGGATTCTCCTACAACCGGGCAATGTAGAATTAAGTCACCCCGTGGATGTCTTTAATCCCGGTTTTAATCAGTTAGATTTGCGCTCTCGGGTACAAGTGCAGGCCAAGGCGAAAGGGTTTGTCCGCGTTGCCTATGCGGCTCAAGAAGGCACGAGAGAACCCCAACGGGAGGAACAGTGGGGAGAACTTCTCTCTGCCTTACCCGCACTCTATCCGGCCTTAGCGGGAGATCCCCAAGTGACCGCGCTTAATTTGGAACAAGTTAAAATTGAACAACTCCTAGGTTATAGTATTTTGTCTATACAACATCAGCGTTTTGTTAAACTAACAAATGGCACAAGTCAACTGCTACAGCAATATGTGGCGCACGGCGGGCTGATTGTTGTAGATTTGCCCGCATGGGAAACAGTCATTGATGAATTAAAAGTGATTGAAGGGGAGTTAAAAGAGGCGATCGCGGATATTGGGGACAATGAAAGTTTACGAGAGGCGAAAAACGAACTCATGCAAGAACTCCAAGCCACCCAACAGGAAATTACTAACCAAATTAATCAACTGAAAACTGAAGCCCAGCATTTAGTTGAAACCTTTGGCGTACATACCCCCAACTCAGGACAATTAGATCGTCATCATCCTCTGCGTCGTCTCCCCTTCTTGTTTAGTCAATATCCCACTGTCTCAAATAAGCCGATTGAACTCTTAAATTGGGGTGGAATTGTCTTTATTATCGGTAATTTAATCCAAGCTTGGGGCATTGATGAGGAGTTAGACCAAACTAGAGAAAGTATTCGGACTAATCATGAAATGGGCATTAATTTACTCCATTTCGCTTGGTGGAGACAGCAAATGATGCAAGCCCGGTAAGAGGTAATAGGTAATAGGTAATGGGGAATACTAATCAACTCCCGATTCCCGATTCCCGACTCCCGACTCCCGATTCCCGACTCCCAATTCCCTGTTCCCAATTCCCAATTCCCTATGATTAATAACTCTGGTTCTAAATTGCCCTTGCGCTGGATTTTTATTATCCCCTTTATACTGCAAATTTTCCTAGTTGTGAGTGTAGTAGGTTGGCTCTCATGGTGGAGTGGCCAACGGGCTATTACCCGCGCTATTATACAACTTAAAGCCGAAGTCAGTTCACGTACTCAGGAGCAATTAGATGAATATTTCAGCTATCCTACCCGACTGGCTGATTTGAACTTAAAAGTGGTGCAATTGGGAATGTTAGATGTTGGCAATCGGGAACAAATTACCCGTTATTTTGCCGAACAAATGCGACTCTATGCAGTAGATTTTATTAATTTTGGCGATCAAAATGGGAACTATACAGGAATTGGGCGTTCCCCGAATGGTGAACTTTACCTAGAAAGTCAAGATGCAACAGAAGATCGTCCAACATTTATAACTTACCGTTTGGATGCCCAAGGAAATCGGGGTAGTGTAATTACGCAAGAGGAAACTTATAATTTTCAGGATGAAGCATGGTATCGGAATCCTGTAGAACAAAACAGGGCTGTGTGGAGTGATATTTACCAATGGGATGAAGATCCTGGCACTTTTTCAATTTCAGTGAGTTATCCCTTTTACAATAATCAAGGTGAACTCTTAGGTGTGATGGGAGTTGATTTAGTTTTATCGCAAATCAAAAAGTATTTGAAATCTCTCGCCATGAGCTATGGGGGAGCAATTTTTATCATTGAACGAGATGGGACAATTGTTGCACATAGTTCCGAGGATCAATCAGACTATCAGGTTGAGAATGGAAAATTGACCCGAAGAAATGTGCTAGAAAGTAGTCATCCGATGGTTCAAGGTGTAGCTCAACAGTTAATTGATGAGTATAAAACTTGGGATGCTGTTCCGAAATCGCAAGGTTTTAAGTTCAGGGTGGGAGGAGAATTACACTTTATTGAAATTATTTCTTGGCAAGATGAATTAGGCTTAGATTGGATGGTTGGGATTATTATTCCTGAATCTCAATTTACAACGGAGTTAAAAAATAATACTCGCATGATGATTGTGGTTTGTGTAGTCGCTCTGCTGATTGCTTTTGGTCTAACAATTTATATTACCTCTTGGGTGACTCGTCCGTTGGAACAATTAAATCAAGCGGCGAAAGATTTGAAGTCCGATCGATTTCAGCCCATGAGTTTATATGCGGTTGCCTCAAGACAGGATGAGTTAGGGGAGTTGGGGCGCACATTTCAGGATATGGCGTTAGTGATTAGCGATCGCCAGAGTAACTTTGCCAATCAAGTGCAGGAACTACACCAACAAAATTCCCAATTTAAGCAGGGTAAAGAAGATGCCAAAAACCTAGAATTAGCTTACTTTAAAGCCTTAAAGAAAAAAGCCCAAAGTTTACGGCGCAAAGCTTAAATCTGACCATGAAATACATCTCCCTGAGAACCAGTATTCCTTTGCTCACCATTGCCCCTCTTGTTTTAGCCATTGGCTTAACAGGTGGACTAGCGTTTCACAATACCCGGCAAACAATTGATCAACTGTCCTCTGAGTTAAGTCAGGAAATTGCGGATCAAGTAGCCCAAAAAACCGAAACATTTTTAGCGGTTCCCCGGCAGATCAATCAACTGAATTATGATGCCTTTCAAAATGAGCAGATTAATCTCGATAATTTACCCCTCTTAGAACGCTATTTTTGGCATAAAATTCAGGTTTTTGATACGGTGAGTTATATCTACTTGGGGACGGAAACTGGGGAGTTCCGAGGGGCGGAACAAGTGAATGGGGTATTCCAGATCGGGGTGGTTGGAGTGAGTACCAATTCCCTATTTTTAACCTATAGTGCCACTTCCACGGGCGATCGCAACCAATTAGTCCATGAAGGCGATCGCTATGATCCCCGGATTCGTCCTTGGTATACCGCCACCGTTACCGCCCAGCGTCCCATCTGGAGTGAAGTCTATACTGATTTTAATAGTCGGCAATTAGCGATTACCGCCACTCATCCGGTGAAAAATACCCAAGATCAGTTAGTGGGGGTTTTCGGGGTGGATGTGTTCTTAAATCGTCTTGATGAGTTTCTCAAAAGCTTAAAAATTGCCGAAACCGGACAGGTGTTTATTATTGAACGAGATGGTTTTCTCATTGGCAGTTCTGGCAGTGATCCCACCGCTATCATAGAGGGGGAAGAGATACAACGGGTTTCTGTAATGGAGAGTCAAAACCCCATACTCCAAGCCACCGCTAATTATCTGGTGACAAGCTTTGGGGATTTAAGTTTAGTCCAAACTCAAGATCACCAGTCCTTTAAGTTTCAGGGAAATCAATACTTTGTCCGAGCGCAATCGTTCCGAGATCCCGGAGGGTTAGACTGGTTAATTGTGGTGGTGATTCCCGAGGCCGATTTCTTGGCTCAAGTGAATGCTCAAACTCAAATGACGGTGTTGTTTGGTTTAGCCGCCCTTATTTTAGCGGCCGGGGTGGGTTTTGTCCTCAGTAATTGGTTAGTGCGTCCCGTGATGCGTTTGAATGATGCAGCGCTATCTATTACGACCCACCGTTTTGATGACCAAAGTTTAGAGGATTTAGTAGAACGCTCCGATGAAGTGGGAGAGTTTGCCCGGGCATTTCGGGATATGGCCGTTGTGGTTGGCGATCGCACCCAAAGTTTAAGCGAACAACTCGAAGAGTTACAAGACAATAATCCTCTCAGTTCAGAACCATCCCTCGGGTCAGAAGAAAAAATAACCGAATTGCAAGATTCCTACAAAACCCTTCGTGAACGCGCTCAAAACCTCCGTCAACAAGCCCAAAATTGCCAAGATTCAACCGAAACCCCTTAAAATGCTACCCCATGAATGCCCATGTCTTCTAGTCGTTATCTTCGTCGAACCGTCCCTATCGTCATGATTGCCCCCCTCGTCCTTGGGGTAGGAGTGACAGGTCTTTTAGCCTTTTTAAACGGGCGGAGCACAGTCAATGACCTCTCCCAACGTTTAGTCGATAATATCGCCCAACGAGTTGAAACAGAAGTAATAGATACAATTGAATTACCTCATCAACTCAATCAATGGAATGCAGATCAACTCCGTCTAGGATTATTAAATCCCGAGGACTTATCAACCTTTGAAAAGCCCCTGTATTCTCAACTGCAACAAACCCCTTACTTTGCCTATGTGTACTGGGGCAACGAACAACGGGAATTTGTAGGGGCGGGTCGTGTTCGCAACAATCAAGTCGTTTTAGCCCGCTCCAATGCAGAGACAGATTACTACTATTACAACTATGAAGTAGATGCTCAAGGCAACCGAGGGGCGAGGCAGTCCATTGAACCCGAACCCTATGATCCCCGACAACGGCCTTGGTATCAAGATGCAGTGGCCGCTAAACAAGCCACTTGGGGGTCGATTTATATTTGGGCTGTTGGTTATGAAGACATTGCCCTCCCTGCCGTTTACCCCATCTTTAACGCAACGGGACAACTTCAAGGGGTTTTCGGGATTGATATTTCTTTGGGCAATCTAAGCGGATTTTTACGCGGATTACAAGTGGGCAAAACAGGACACACCTTTATTATTGAGCGAGATGGTTTATTAGTGGCCTCATCAGGTCAAGAAGGCTCCTATGATGCCCAATTAAGGCGAGTAGAAGCCATTAATAGTCAAGAACCCCTCATCCAAAATACCGCCCAAATGTTACTAAACAACATGGGCAGTTTTGCCAGCCTTGACGATAACCAAAAATTTTCCTTTCGCTGGCAAGGCAAACAACATTTAGTTCAAGTTCAACCCATCCGGGATGCCTACGGACTCGATTGGCTGATTGTGGTGGTCTTACCCAAAGCCGATTTTATGCAGCAAGTGAACCTACAAACTCGTCTCTCTATTATCTTAGGCCTCGCTTCTTTGGGTCTTGCCATTATCTTGGGCTTAATTTTAGGCTATTGGGTCATCCGCCCCATTGTACGCCTCAACGAAGCCGCCACAGACTTAAGAACTCAACAATTTGAACCCAGTACCATTGAAGATTTAACCCGTCGTTCTGACGAAATTGGCGAATTTGCCCGCGTCTTTCAAACTATGGCCATTACCCTAGATACTCAAGAACAGAGTTTGGAAGAACAACTGCAAGAAATGCAGTTACAATTAGGCGATAAATACCGAAAACTCATCCGGGGTCAAGGTCAAAACTTAACTCAACTTAAACAAATTCAAAAAAAAGCGAAGCTGATTCGAGACATTAAAAATATTGAAATAAACCTTGTTGAAGTTCTAAAAAAAGTGACTTATTTTTCCAGCCTTAAAGAACATGAAATTCAGCAAATTATTGAAGCAGGCTATCAAAAAGTTTTTGATACAGGAGAATATATCTGTCGGGAAGATGAGCCGGGGGATGAATTTTATATTATTGTCTCAGGAACAGTAGAGATTTTTGTAGAGAAAATCAACAAATACTTGACACAATTAAAAGCAGGTGCTTTTTTTGGTGAACTTTCCTTACTCATTGGCATTCCCCGCACAGCCACCGTCATTACTCGGGAAGAAACTCGTTTATTTATTCTCAATCAGGAAGCATTAGGCAGACTTTTAAAACAGTATAAATCCTTAGCTGATGAAATTACACACCAACTCAACTTACATCAAGCCGAATTGCAAGAACGTCAAGAACTTTTACGCAAATATGGTTTACTTGATGAGGATTTTAATAATAACCCTATGCGCTGGGTTCAAAATCGAATGAAAACCCTTTTCGGAGTTTAAAACAACCCAAATTATAAGACTGGATGATTTCTGTAGCTTCTTTGTTTCCTAACTTTTCCACCCCTCCCTAAATCCTAAACCATTACGCCCTATTCCCCTAATTCCATGAACACTTTAACCAGTTCACTCACCACTCAACTCTCTCATAAAGATTTAACGTTAAAAGCCGATAAATCCGGGGCAAAATTTACGATTCAAGTCACCAACCAAAGTGATAAATTTGCCAGCTTTCAAATCGAAATTTTAGCCGCAGGGTTAGACCAAAAAGCCTCTAAAGATTGGTGGACAATTGCCCCAGAAGTTTCGACCAAAAAGCCTCCCGGGGATAGCACAGAATTTGCGATTGAGATTGTTAAATCTCCCTTACCCGGTTTTGCTGGATTAGTTAACTTAACCGTGCGGATTTTTTCTATTGAATTACAAGTCGAAGATCGTCATGTGATTCGCTTGACCGTAGAATCTGATGGCATTACAGCACTTAAAGGGGAATTACCTGTCACCACATTCCAAGCCATTCCGGGAGCTAAAATAGACATTCCCTTGCGCTTATTAAATCCGAGTAAAGGCACTGTTACCACACAAGTTAATCTATTAGGATTACCGCCTGCGTGGCATCTCTCCGCCGAATCCCAGAAAACCATTGATTTAACCTCTCAACAGTGGCACGAACTTGAATTATCCGTAGAGATTCCCAGCTTATCCGGTCACTCCTCAGCCTTACGCACTCAATCCTATTCCTTCCACATTGAAGCGACTCCCAGCCAAGGAATGGGGGTAAAGGTAGGGGGAGAGATTGAAATTTTGCCCTCGGGAAATGTCTTTTTTGCTATCAGCCCGAAAGAACAGCGTGTTCCGGTTGCGTCTAATCAATTTCGCTTTTCGGATCTATTGCCCAAACGGCAAGTTCCCCCCGCTATTTATACTTTAACCTTCACCAATCAAAGTAATATTGCTCAACAGGTCAGTGCGAATATTTTAAAGTATCAACGCGAAGAAGATCGCAAAGCCTGCACCTTAGAAGTTGTCCCCTCTGAAGAGACAGTAAACCCCCAAGAAACCCAAGAGTTAGAGTTAATTGCACAACCCCGTCGTCCTTGGGTGGGGTTGAGTAAAAAGTTATTGCTGGAGTTATCTGGGGTGATTTCCGATGAGCGAGTGACGTTAGAAAATCCTGACCAGCAGGTAGAGTTGGAGGTGTTCCCTATTATTCCCCGGTGGTGGCAAGGGGTGTTAGCTTTGCTGGTGGTGTTGTGCCTGTGGTGGTTGTGGGGATTCAAGGCGACGTTACGAGAACATAGCGCTCCGGTGAATGTTGTGCGTTTAAATGGGTTGGGGGATTGGGTGCTGAGTGGGTCTAATGACCAAACGGTGAGACGTTGGGGGGTGCAGAATGCTCGACGTTTGGAGGCGTTGGGGGTGTTTACGGCCACGGAAAAAGCGGTGCGCACGCTCCATTATCGCCCGGTGGATAATAATGTGATGGCGATGGGGTTGGAAACGGGGGAGGTGCAGTTATGGGATTTGTTGGGTCAACGTACTACTCCGCAAACCTTGGTTTTTCAACGGGATGATCGGGTGTTAGATTTGGAGTTTACCCAAGATTCTCGCTATTTATTTAGTGGTCATGGGAGTGGGTTAGTGTTGAAGTGGGATGTAGGAGGATCTCAACGACTGACGACTCCTGCAGGGCCCCAATTGCAACAACAGTTAGATTTTGCTATCTATGATCTGGCTTTAGTGGGGCCTGGGGAGGATTATTTAGCGATTGCTGGCCGTTATAATCAGTTGCTTTTGTGGGATTGGTCGGAGAATGAGCGCCAAACGATCAACTACCCCACGGGAGGCCAGGATGATTATATTACCAGTCTAGCGACTTCCCGGATGACGAATTTATTGGCAACGGCGGATAATCAAGGTCGGATTATGATTTGGGATTTGGAGGGGTGTTTAGGTGGCAATAGTCAGGATTGTTCTATTGTGGATCAGTGGGAACAGGATGAACAGAAGGCGGTGAGAAGTGTGGCTATGAGTCAAGATGGCTGTTATCTGGCCAGTGGGGGGGATGATGGACGCTTGATGTTGTGGGTGTTGACGGAGACGGGACGACGGGCGGGTAAGTATATTAGCGGACAGGTGATTGCGAGACAACGAGCTAAAATCAATGCTGTTGACCTATTGCTGGTGAATGACCGGGTGGTTTTGGTGATGGGGGATGATCAGGGGAAGGTGCGGTTATATTCTCGCCGACGGGAGGCGACGAGTTGCCGTTAGGGGGAGGAAGTCACCGCGCCCGAGAGATACCACGGGGAGCGCCAAAGACGAATTCTCCCCGATAACTTTGACCATTGGCATAGGTGGCTACCCCAATGCCGTGGGGGGCTCCAAAGCGTAATTCTCCACTGTAGCGATCGCCATTGCTATAGGTGCAAGTGCCGCGACCACTAAAGGTAAAGTCGTTGAATTCTCCTTGACAGCGATCGCCATTGGCTGTGATAATTTGCCCCGCTCCGTTGGGCTGACCCCGATAGAAATTGCCCGTAAACCGAGAACAAACGACTTGTCCCCCTCTCACCAAACAGGCCGGAGTGGTCATTGTACCTTGTCCGTGAGGTACACCGTTCCGAAACATCCCATCGTAGCGCAGACAGCGTAATTCTGCCCCATAGGCTTGGCAAATGCCATAGACAAATGTCCCGCGACCCTCGGGCCGACCGTTACGAACTCCCCCAAAGTAGCGGCTATCTCGCTTGTCCACATTTTCCATTGTGATCAGATTATTGTTGACCACAAAGAGGAAATTTTCCGTTTCTAGGGAGCGAAAGGTAAATTGACCGGTTCCGTGGGGTGTTCCGTTTAGCACTTCTCCATCATAGCGGTCATCATTGCCATAAATAAACCGCCCCCGTCCATTGGGTCGGTCATTGCTAAACTGTCCTTCATAAATGGTGGCTAAATTATCATCCCCGCCCCCATTGCCTTCGGAAAAATAGAAAACCCCTTGACCTTGACGCTGACCATTAACAATTGTCCCGCGATAGTAGCCCTCGGGATATTCACAAATCCCACGGCCTGTAAAACCGTTAAATTGACCCTCACAGCGTATTCCATTGGGTAGGGTAATAATGGCTTGTGCGATCGCAGGTTTAGCCATTGTCACAAGACTTAGTAGCGGTAAACCGGACGTAATGAAGAGAGTTTTTGCCAGTTTTATCCAGATGTCGCCCATAGTATAAACAGTTCCAAATACCGAGATTTTGCTCATTCCATCATATCTCTTGGGTCTGAAGAATATGTTAAAAAATCCTTCCCTCGCTCTGTCCATTTCGGATGCGAGTTGGGGCGAATTGGTCAGGATTGACCGTTGCTTCCCCTCCTTCAAGCACGGCTCGAACTGTGGGCAGATCATTGAACGATTGCCGATGAATGTTCGAGAGTAAGCTGTTCAGCATTTCAACGCTACTGGCAGGATGGAGAAGTCTTGGCAGATTAGCGAGATGGCCACTGATGGGTTAAATCTTGGTTAAAATCCTGTTTCTAACCTTGTTTCTAACCAAGCGAGGACACTTTGAACATCCGCGACTTTTTCCCCTTCAGGCACAGGTGGGCGCTTTACCATAATTACTGTGATTCCTAACTCTCGGGCGGCGATGATTTTGGCGTAAGTGGCATGACCGCCGCTATTTTTGCTGACTAGCCCACCAATTTGATAATCTTGCAAAAGCGATCGCTCTGACTCTAGGGAAAAAGGCCCCCGTGCCAGCAATAATTGTCCTGGTGGGATGTTGGCATTTGATGGGGGAGGGTCAATCATGCGCATCAAAAACCAGATATCTTTTAAATGGGCATAGGTGGGGAGTTCTTGGCGACCAATGGTGAGAAAAACCCGTTCAGCGAACCCGGGCAAAATATCCGCCGCCCCTTGATTACTTTCGACTTCAATCCAATGATCTCCGGGGACTTTTTCCCAAGCGGGACGACTTAACATTAATCGGGGAATGCCACAATCTGAGGCAGCTTGAGCCGCATTGAAGGAAATTTGGGCGGCAAAGGGATGGGTCGCATCAATTAAAAAATCAATGCCCTCGCGGCGTAGATAGTTGGCTAATCCTGTTGCACCGCCGAAACCCCCTTGACGGGAAGGGGTGGTGAGAGTTATGGGATCTTTCGTCCGACCTGCCAAGGAAGCGATCGCCTCTACCCCCGGAATCGCCTCAATTTTCCCCGCTAATGCCGAGGCTTCTCCTGTTCCACCTAAAATCAAAACTCTTTTCGGATTCATATCAGTTGAGTTGGCGAGACTTCAGCGCCACAGACTCGGTTTCGCCCCTGCTGTTTAGCCCGATAAAGAGCCGCATCAGCACGAGCAATTAGGGTTTCTGGGGTTTCGCCGCCAGTCGTGCT
Organism: Spirulina subsalsa PCC 9445; assembly: GCF_000314005.1. Classification (NCBI taxonomy): domain Bacteria; kingdom Bacillati; phylum Cyanobacteriota; class Cyanophyceae; order Spirulinales; family Spirulinaceae; genus Spirulina; species Spirulina subsalsa. The sequence goes on along the minus strand of NZ_JH980292.1, from coordinate 909,540 downwards.
AGCAATGCCCAAGCTAGCCGTTACTTGACCGACGTTTGGGTGATTGTATGTCGCTAAACAAGTGCGCAACTCTTCTGCTCTCTGAGCCACTTCCACAGAGCTAGAGACGGAGAGCAGCAAGATCAAAAACTCCTCCCCGCCCCAGCGTGCGGCTAAATCATTATCGGGAAGGTATTCTTTCAGGAGTTGAGCTACTTGCATAAAGACAGTTGAGCTACTTGCATAAAGACAACAGCATATAAACATATTACGCCAACCGTCCCAATGAGTACTAGGGCGTAATATTGTGGCCGCCACTGCAACAAGGCTAGAGCAATAGTTATAGAGGGAATCATGATAGGGTAGGCGACCCGATCAACTATATTCACCTGATGTCTTATCAAGGCTTCGATTATCCAAGTAACAGTGAGAGCCAGGTTCAAGATGCTAAAAAAAACTTTCAGCAACCACCTTTGCAAATCTCGCAAATCTAGTAACAAGTGCCTATCTGATCAGTTTCAGACTGAAGATATATCAGTCGCTCAGGGAAAAAGCTTGGTAAAATTGAGAACTCATGGTACTTTGAAAGCATTTGGTTCAAAGCAAAAATGTTTAAACAACTGTCTTTATTTGAAACGACTATTAGTAATAGTAACAAGTATTTTGATGAAAGAATACGGCAGTCTGGATTTGATTATGAAGAAATTGATATAGGAGATATCACTTTTAAAACAGGTCAACTAGAACCGATCCATAGATGGTATCGTTTGACTCCAAGTTACTCACCCAATTTAGTCAGATTTTTGATTAAGGAATTCCAAATTACTCCAGATCATTTCGTCGTTGATCCATTTAGTGGTCGAGGGACTACTTGTATTGAATGCCAGAAACAGGGAATTAGATCCCTTGGGATTGAGATTAATCCCCTGTTACAACAAACTGGTACTAAATCATTGAAGTGGGAAACTCAAAACCTCCATCTGATTCAAAATTACTTAGCTGAAGTATCCAGATTAATTCAAGATAGTAAAAAAATATCATTAGATGAAGTAATACAGTTGTTTAATACTAGAGTTCCTATTATTTATAACGTATTTAGATGGTGGGAAAAAAACGTTCTTAAGGAATTGATAATATGCCGAGAAGTAGCAAACAACCCAGGGTATTCTGGTGTTTACGACTACTTGTGGTTAGCCCTCAATAAAACTTGCTTGGATTGTGCAAATATTCATAGAAACCATCCCACAATTACTTTCGACGATCATCATCAAAGAGAAATTGATGTTTTCGGTGAAATGAGTTTCAATTTAAATATAATTTGCAGTGATTTGAGACAACTTAGCCAAAAAGAGATTAGCTTGTCGGAGCTAAGTTCTATTGTTCTAGGTGACTCAACGAATAACTTAAAACAACAAGTTAAGCAGTCCTCTGATTTTATAATTACTTCTCCCCCCTATCCAAACCGCTATAGCTATGTTCATCAGACAAGACCACAACTGCATTTTATGGAGTTATTTGATGATGTTAAGCAAGCGACAGAAGTTGACCTGCAAGCTGTGGGCGGAACTTGGGGCAGAGCTACATCGATTTTACAGAATAAACTACTGGAAGTTCCTACACCCATTAAACCCTATCTTTGTTATTACGACCAACTCAAGATTAAAAGCACTTTAATGTGTAATTATGCTACTAAATACTTTATCAATATGTGGCAACATATTAAGTCGCTTCACGAAATTAAATCGGCTAATTTTCGTGCTGCTTACATTGTGGGTAATTCGAGGTTATCGGGTGTAGAGATATTCACTGAGAGCATTTTAGCTGAACTTTTTAAGCATGAAGGTTTTTATGTTGAAAAAGTTGTATTGTTTAGAAAAAGAGGGGGGCGAAAAAACCTCTATGAAACAGCTATTTTTGTTAAAATTTAGAGAAAACGTTAGCTATTTCTTGGCTAAGAATTTCGGAGTTTTGCTCTAAAAAAGTGTGAAGGTTGAACCCGGTGATGGATTGTATCAAGTTGAAGCTTACCATCCCTTCATAAAGCACCCAACTCTTGGAGAGTCTAGCAAGTGGACTTCTTAAAGAGGTGTTACAAAATATCAACATAATTGGAAGGATTCCATGCGCTTTTAAGGCTAAGGACATATCATAATTCGCATTTTCATCCAATACTTGCCGAGCTTAACCTGATTGCGCCCTTCGTGTTTAACGATGTAGATTGTGGCATTAGCACAGAAAACCCATTGACAGGGGAAAGTCAAGGGAAAGCTGAGAGATTAAACCACACCCCACACTACTCGCCTTGGGTTTAGGGGATTCCTGCATCTTGTTTTGTTAATTTTCCATCCGTAAACGAACAGACTCCCGGTGAGAGTGTAACCCTTCAGCATCTGCTAAGGTTTGAATGGCTCGACCCATCTCACTTAGGGCTTTGGGGGAGTATTGAATCAAACTAGAGTGTTTCAGGAAGGTTTCCACCCCCAAGGCGGAAGAATAGCGGGCTGAACCGGAGGTGGGGAGGGTGTGATTGGGGCCGGCCAAATAGTCGCCAACGGCTTCCGGGGTGGAGTTCCCCAAGAAAATGGCCCCGGCATGGCGAATCTGTTCGAGGAGATCCCAAGGTTCGGCAATTTCCAGTTCTAAGTGTTCTGGGGCGAAGAGATTCGAGAGTTCGGCGGCGGTCTTGAGGGAGTCTACTACAATGATTAAGCCATAGTGGGCGATCGCCTTTTCCGTCAAAATTCGCCGAGGATGGTTCTGTAACTGCCCTTGAACCTCCTGTTGAACTTTTTTCGCTAACCCCTCATCCGGTGTAATTAAAATCGCCGCCGCCATCGGATCATGTTCCGCCTGCGCCAACAGATCCGCCGCCACATGAACCGGATTCGCCTGCTGATCGGCAATAATCAATACCTCCGAGGGGCCGGCGAGGGAATCAATCCCCACTAAACCATAGACCATCTTTTTGGCCAGGGTGACGTAAATATTACCAGGGCCTGTGATCACATCCACATTCGGGATTGTCTCGGTTCCGTAGGCCAACGCTGCGATCGCCTGCGCCCCCCCCACCCGATAAATTTCTGTAATTCCCGCCTCCTGGGCTGCCACCAACACCGCCGGGGAAATTTTCCCCCCTTCACTCGGCGGAGTCACCATCACAATACGCGGCACCTGCGCCACCTTCGCGGGAATGGCGTTCATAATCACCGTGCTGGGGTAGGCCGCCCGCCCCCCCGGAATATACAAGCCCGCCCGATCTACTGGAGTGTACCGTTTACCTAGGATGACATTATCATCCTCCGTAAACTGAACCCAAGACTTGGGAATCCGTTGCCGATGAAACGCCTCTACACGCCGACAAGCCAAGCTGATGGCATCCAAGAGATCCTTAGAGACTTGTTGGTAGGCTGCATCCAGTTCCGAACCACTGACCCGTAATTGGCTCAGGGTCAGAGTTTGCCCATCAAATTTGGCGGTGTAATCCAAAAGTGCGCGATCGCCCTGTTGTCGAACCGTTTGCAGAATATCCCGCACCGTTTCTTCCACTTGAAGCGTTTCGCTACCATGAGTGCGCCCGCCAATGCGCTGAAGTTCTGTGTGTGCCTCAGACTGCTGAGTAATAATTCGCAGCATGGAGTCAAAATGCCTTCGCTACTTCCCATTGTTTCTCTAGCTTAACTTGTATTGCCCAGACTTGCCTGCTTTTCCTCTCCCCTTCTGGGAAAAATCTCCCCCAGCCCTCACCACCTACCCCCGGCCACACAAGCTTTTCCCCCCTTTTTTTCCTTGAGACAAAACTTTCTCCCTTTGCCCTTGCCAGACTTTGACCTAAAATGTTATATTGATATGTCCTGAGTAGTGTGAGGGTGGAAAAACCTGCCATTTTCCGGTTCACCCCCAGACGAAAAGCCAGAGCCTCCCCAAGCTAATTATTTATAGCTCAAGGGTAGGAAGCACTCAAAACCCCAAAACTCCAAATACATCGTTTCCCCGAACTGACCGTGGCTAATAACAAATCTGCAATTAAACGCATTCAAATTGCTGAACGGAATCGCCTGAGAAACAAGGCTTATAAGTCAGCCGTGAAAACCCTGATGAAACGCTATTTTACGGCTGTTGAAGCCTATGTACAAGACCAAACCCCCGAAGCACTCGAAAAAGTTGACCAAGCTCGCTCCTCGGCCTACCAAAAAATCGATAAAGCGGTGAAAAGAGGAGTACTGCACGCCAACACCGGATCGCGTCGGAAAGCGCGTTTAGCTCGTTTTTGGCGCATGACCCACGAGAAAGCCCAAGCCGTGAAGGCATAACTTGCGCAAAAAGTCAAGAGTTCAGACTGGACTCAATCCCATTCTTCCTCTTGGCTTCAAATCTCCCCTCCAGTTGGGCAGAGAAACCTAAAGTTTCCCTCAAAAACTGGCAGCCCACAGCCCGTAAAACGGCCGAGTGTTTTTTGAATCCATCAGTTTAGCAAACTGGGTTGTAATGCAGTTAATTGACACCCACGTTCATATTAACTTTGCTGACTTTCAGCAAGACTTAGATGCTCTACAAACCCGTTGGCAAGAAGCTGGTGTTGTTCGTCTCGTGCATTCCTGCGTAGAGCCGAGCGAGTTTGTGAGTATTCAGGCTTTGGCCGACCGATTCCCCGAGCTATCCTTTGCCGTCGGATTACATCCCCTAGATGCCGACAAATGGGGCGAAGGAACAGCCGACGAGATTCGTCAATTGGCGCGCTCAGATTCTAGAGTCGTAGCCATTGGGGAACTCGGTTTAGACTATTACAAAGCCACCAATCAAGATCAACAAAACAAGGTTTGCCGTGTGCAGCTTCAAATCGCTGCGGAACTCGGCAAACCTGTTATCGTGCATTGTCGGGATGCCGCCGCCGATCTGCGAGATTTGGTGAGGCACCAGTCACAGGAATATGGAGAAATCCGAGGAGTAATGCACTGTTGGGGCGGTAGCCCGGAAGAAACCCAATGGTTTTTAGACCTAGGATTTTATATCAGTTTTAGTGGGATTGTCACCTTCAAGAACGCCCACAGCGTTAAAGCCTCGGCCCAAATGGTGCCTTGCGATCGCCTGCTCATTGAAACCGACTGTCCCTTTCTTGCCCCCGTCCCCCAACGAGGCAAACGCAACGAACCCGCCTTTGTGCGCTACGTTGCCCAAACCCTAGCAGACCTGCGAGGAGTCAGCCTAGAAGAACTCGCCCAACAAACCACCGCCAACGCTTGTCAGCTATTCGGCTTAAACGCGAGTTAATTATTAATTATCACTGGTTCAGTCCCCGTTCCCAGTTTCCACCTAATCGAGAATCACTCATGACCAACCCCACCCATAACCTACTGCCGGATCTGATTGAAATTCAACGATCTAGCTTTCGCTGGTTTTTGGAAACCGGACTCATTGAAGAACTCAATAGTTTCTCCCCCATCACCGACTACACCGGGAAACTAGAACTGCACTTTATCGGCGAAAAATACAAACTCCACGCCCCCAAATACGACGTAGACGAAGCCAAACGGCGCGATGCCAGCTACGCCGTCCAGATGTACGTTCCCACCCGTTTAATCAACAAAGAAACCGGAGAAATCAAAGAACAGGAAGTCTTTATCGGCGACCTGCCCCTGATGACCGAACGGGGAACCTTCATCATCAACGGGGCCGAACGAGTCATCGTCAACCAAATCGTGCGATCGCCCGGAGTTTACTACAAATCCGAAACCGACAAAAACGGTCGCCGCACCTACTCCGCCTCCCTCATCCCCAACCGAGGCGCTTGGCTCAAATTTGAAACCGACAAAAACGACCTCGTGTGGGTGCGCATCGACAAAACCCGGAAACTTTCATCCCAAGTCCTGCTTAAAGCCATCGGACTTGGCGACAACGAAATCCTCGACGCCCTGCGTCACCCCGACTACTACCACAAAACCCTCGAAAAAGAAGGCAACCCCAGCGAAGACGACGCCCTGATGGAACTCTACAAAAAACTCCGTCCCGGCGAACCCCCCACCGTAAGCGGCGGCCGTCAACTGCTAGACTCCCGCTTCTTCGACAACAAACGCTACGACCTCGGCAAAGTCGGGCGCTACAAACTCAACCGCAAACTGCGGCTCAACGTCCCCGACAGCACCCGCGTCCTCACCCCCACCGACATCCTCGCCGCCATCGACTACCTGATTAACCTAGAATTCGACGTCGGCAACGTAGACGACATCGACCACCTCGGCAACCGTCGCGTCCGTTCCGTCGGGGAACTCCTACAAAACCAAGTCCGCGTCGGCCTCAACCGTCTAGAACGCATCATCCGGGAACGGATGACCGTCTCCGAAGCCGACTCCCTCACCCCTGCCTCCCTCGTCAACCCCAAACCCCTCGTCGCGGCGATTAAAGAATTCTTTGGCTCCTCCCAACTGTCCCAGTTCATGGACCAAACCAACCCCCTCGCCGAACTCACCCACAAACGCCGGATTAGCGCCCTTGGCCCCGGCGGGTTAACCCGAGAACGGGCAGGCTTCGCCGTGCGAGACATTCACCCCTCCCACTACGGCCGCATTTGCCCCGTAGAAACCCCCGAAGGCCCCAACGCCGGACTAATTGGCTCCCTCGCCACCTTCGCCCGCGTCAACGACTACGGCTTCATAGAAACCCCCTATCGGCGCGCCCAAAACGGACGAGTCTGTTTAGATGAACCCGTCGTTTACCTCACCGCCGACGAAGAAGACGACCGCCAAGTAGCCCCCGGCGACGTAGCCACCGACGAAAACGGCTACATCCTTGGGGATGAAATTCCCGTGCGGTATCGGCAGGAATTCTCCACCACCACCCCCGACCAAGTGGACTATGTAGCCATCTCCCCCATGCAGATTGTCTCCGTAGCCACCTCCCTGATTCCCTTCCTCGAACACGACGACGCCAACCGCGCCCTCATGGGGTCTAATATGCAGCGTCAAGCCGTTCCCCTCCTCAAACCAGAGCGCCCCCTCGTCGGCACCGGCCTAGAAGCCCAAGCCGCCCGAGACTCCGGCATGGTGGTTGTATCTCGTCATCAAGGCATAGTGAGTTACGTCGATGCCGAACGAGTAAAAATCACCGTAGACCCCACCCCACCCCCCGGCACCCCCCTGGGCGAAGGAGAAGCCCCCCCCCATCCAGAACCAACCGCCCCCCAAGTAGTCGAATACGAACTACAAAAGTATCAACGCTCCAACCAAGACACCTGCTTAAACCAGCGACCCCTCATCTTCCCCGGAGAACCCGTCGTCCCCGGTCAAGTCCTCGCCGACGGTTCCGCCAGTGAAGGGGGAGAAATCGCCCTCGGTCAAAACATCCTCCTCGCCTATATGCCTTGGGAAGGCTACAACTATGAAGATGCCATCCTCATTAGTGAGCGGCTCGTCATGGATGATGTCTACACCAGCATTCACATTGAAAAATACGAAATCGAAGCCCGCCAGACCAAACTCGGCCCCGAAGAAATCACCCGAGAAATCCCCAACGTCGGGGAAGATGCCCTACGACACCTCGACGAACGGGGAATTATTCGCATTGGGGCTTGGGTCGAATCCGGCGACATCCTCGTAGGGAAAGTTACCCCCAAAGGCGAGTCCGACCAACCCCCCGAAGAAAAACTGCTGCGCGCCATCTTCGGAGAAAAAGCCCGAGACGTGCGGGACAACTCCCTGCGCGTCCCCAACGGAGAAAAAGGCCGCGTCGTTGATGTGCGCGTCTTCACCCGGGAACAAGGCGACGAACTCCCCCCCGGTGCCAACATGGTCGTCCGGGTCTACGTCGCCCAAAAACGCAAAATCCAAGTCGGCGACAAAATGGCCGGTCGTCACGGCAACAAAGGGATTATTTCCCGCATCCTGCCCATGGAAGATATGCCCTACCTGCCCGACGGTCGCCCCGTGGATATTGTCCTGAACCCCTTGGGCGTACCCTCCCGGATGAACGTGGGACAAGTCTTTGAATGTCTCCTCGGTTGGGCCGGTGAAAACTTAGGCGCACGCTTTAAAATCACCCCCTTCGATGAAATGTATGGGGAAGAAGCCTCCCGCCTCACCGTTCACGGCAAACTAGAAGAAGCCAGCCGGAAAGCCGGACGTGATTGGGTCTTTGACCCCGAAAACCCCGGCAAAATCCAAGTTTACGACGGACGCACCGGGGAACCCTTCGACCGTCCCGTAACCGTAGGTATTGCCTATATGTTGAAACTGGTTCACCTCGTAGACGATAAAATTCACGCCCGTTCTACCGGCCCCTACTCCCTCGTTACCCAGCAACCTCTGGGGGGCAAAGCCCAACAAGGGGGACAACGGTTCGGGGAAATGGAAGTGTGGGCGCTGGAAGCTTACGGCGCGGCCTACACCCTACAAGAACTGCTTACCGTTAAGTCCGATGATATGCAGGGACGGAACGAAGCCCTCAACGCCATTGTCAAAGGGAAACCCATTCCCCGGCCGGGAACTCCTGAATCCTTCAAGGTGTTAATGCGGGAACTCCAGTCCTTGGGGTTAGATATTGCCGTTCACAAAGTCGAAACCGCTAAAAATGGAGATAGCCAAGATGTGGAAGTAGACCTCATGGCCGACGTTGAACGGCGACGCACCCCCAACCGTCCCACCTATGAATCTTTGACCAGCGAAGATTTGCAAGAGGACGAAGTGTGAATAGGTAATAGGGAACAGGGAACAGGGAATAGGGAATAATTATCAATTTTCCGTCCCCCCCTCTCCCTCTCCCCCCCTACACATTAACCCCCAACCCCTAACCCCTAACAATTGACATGAGAAACCAGACCGAACAGCGTTTTGATTACGTCAAGATTGGCATTGCTTCCCCCGACCGGATTCGCCAGTGGGGAGAGCGCACCCTGCCTAATGGTCAAATCGTAGGAGAAGTGACCAAACCGGAAACCATTAACTACCGCACCCTGAAACCGGAAATGGATGGTCTGTTCTGTGAACGGATTTTTGGGCCGGCCAAGGATTGGGAATGTCACTGCGGGAAATATAAACGGGTGCGCCATCGGGGTATTGTCTGCGAGCGCTGCGGGGTGGAAGTTACAGAATCCCGCGTCCGTCGTCACCGCATGGGCTTTATTAAATTAGCCGCCCCTGTGACCCATGTTTGGTACCTCAAAGGCATCCCCAGCTATTTAAGCATTTTGTTAGATATGCCCCTGCGGGATGTAGAGCAAATTGTTTACTTTAACGCCTATGTGGTCTTAGACCCCGGCAATGCCACAAACCTACAATATCGCCAGTTGTTGAGCGAGGACCAATGGCTAGAAATTGAAGAACAACTCTATGCCGAAGATTCGGAATTAGAAGGCATTGAGGTAGGTATTGGGGCCGAGGCAGTTCAGCGCTTACTCGAAGAGGTGAACTTAGAAGAAGAGGCGGAAAAACTGCGGGAAGAAATCACCGGAGCCAAAGGGCAAAAACGCGCCAAATTAATTAAACGGCTACGGGTGATTGATAACTTTATTGCTACAGGTTCCCGGCCGGAGTGGATGGTGTTGGATGTGATTCCCGTGATTCCCCCGGATTTACGCCCCATGGTGCAGTTAGATGGGGGGCGTTTTGCTACCTCTGACTTAAACGACCTCTACCGTCGGGTAATTAACCGCAATAACCGATTAGCCCGTTTACAAGAGATTCTCGCGCCGGAAATCATTGTGCGCAACGAAAAACGGATGTTACAAGAAGCCGTTGATGCCCTGATTGATAACGGACGACGAGGCCGGACAGTGGTGGGGGCGAATAACCGAGCGCTCAAGTCTTTGTCCGACATTATCGAAGGGAAACAAGGGCGTTTCCGCCAAAACTTGTTAGGGAAACGGGTAGACTATTCGGGACGGTCTGTGATTGTGGTGGGGCCGAAACTGAAGATTTATCAGTGCGGATTGCCTCGGGAAATGGCCATTGAGTTGTTCCAGCCTTTTGTGATTCACCGCTTGATTAAGAATGGGTTGGTGAATAATATCAAGGCGGCCAAAAAGCTGATTCAACGGGGCGATACGGCGGTTTGGGAAGTGTTGGAGGAAGTGATTGCCGGACACCCGGTTCTCCTTAACCGTGCGCCCACGCTGCACCGTTTAGGGATTCAAGCCTTTGAACCGATTTTAGTAGAAGGGCGAGCGATTCAACTCCATCCTTTAGTGTGTCCGGCGTTTAACGCGGACTTTGACGGCGACCAAATGGCGGTTCACGTTCCCCTGTCTTTGGAGTCTCAGGCGGAGGCTCGTTTGTTGATGTTGGCTTGTCACAATATCTTATCTCCGGCGACGGGGAAACCCATTGTGGCTCCGTCTCAGGATATGGTGTTGGGGTGTTATTACCTAACGGCGGAAAATCCGGCGGTACAAACTCCTGAGAAGGGAGCAGGGCGTTATTTTGCCTCTATGGATGATGCGCTACGAGCTTTTGAACAGGGACAGTTAGATATTCATACCTTTATTTGGCTACGTTACAACGGCGATGTAAACACCGTGAAACCTGATGATGAAGTGGTCAAGGAGGAAACCCAAAGTGATGGCAGTGTGGTCAAGCTCTATCGAGAACGCAAGGTGCGGGAGTTACCGGATGGCGGTCAGTTCCAATATATTCGCACCACTCCGGGTCGGATTATTTACAACAAAATGATTCGGGAGGCTTTGATTAATTAGGTGGAGGGAACAGGGAATAGGGAGAGGGGGAGCAGGGGAATAGTGAATAGCCAAAACTTTTGACTATTGCTTTTTCCCGACTCCCGACTCCCGATTCCCGACTCCCTAGGGCGCAAGCATTGCGCCCCTACACCGATTCCCGACTCCCAATTCCCTGTTCCCTGTTCCCTGTTCCCCGTTCCCTTGTTATTGATTACCGATTGTCCCCTACGCGAGAAAACCATGTCTAAAGAACCCGTTTTTTTTAACCGAATCGTTGATAAAGGCCAATTGAAAAAGCTCATTGCCTGGGCGTTTACGAATTATGGCAGTGCGCGCTGTTCTCAAGTGGCTGACCAACTTAAAGAATTAGGGTTTCGCTATGCTACCCGTGCCGGGGTGTCCATTAGTGTGGATGATTTGCAGGTGCCTCCGGTGAAGAAGCAAATGCTGCAAGAGGCAGAAGAAGAGGTGCGCATCACGGAAAACCGTTATCGGACTGGGCAAATTACCGAGGTGGAACGATTCCAGAAGGTGATTGATACTTGGAATAAAACCTCAGAAACTCTTAAAGATGAGGTGGTGCGCAACTTTAAAGATACGAACCCCCTCAATAGTGTGTATATGATGGCTTTTTCTGGGGCGCGGGGGAATTTATCTCAGGTGCGTCAGTTGGTGGGGATGCGGGGCTTGATGGCGGACCCTCAAGGGGAAATTATCGGGTTGCCGATTAAAACCAATTTCCGGGAAGGCTTGACGGTGACGGAGTATATTATTTCGTCTTACGGGGCGCGGAAAGGGTTGGTGGATACGGCTTTACGGACGGCGGACTCTGGGTATTTAACCCGGCGGTTGGTGGATGTGAGCCAAGATGTGATCGTGCGGGAGGTGGACTGCGGCACGGAACGGGGGGTGATGGTGGAGGCGATGAAAGATGGCGATCGCATTTTAATCCCCCTCGCTAACCGTTTATTCGGTCGTGTCTTAGCCGAAGATGTAATTGACCCCAAAACCGGAGAAGTCGTCGCCGAGCGTAATCAGCCCATTGATGAAGATGTAGCCGAACGGGTGCAAAATGCTGTAGAGCGGGTTAAAGTGCGTTCAAGTTTAACCTGTGAAGCCGCCCGTAGTGTCTGCCAACATTGTTATGGTTGGAGTTTAGCCCACGGTAAAATGGTTAATATGGGCGAAGCCATTGGGATTATTGCCGCCCAGTCCATTGGAGAACCTGGGACACAGTTAACCATGCGGACATTCCACACGGGAGGGGTCTTTACCGGGGAAGTGGCGCGCAATGTGCAAGCAGAACACCCCGGTACTGTAGGCTTTGACTCCAAACTCCGCACCCGCCCGGTACGGACTCGCCACGGGGACGAACGGGAACAGGTGGAAGTGGCCGGGGAACTCTTACTAGAGTTAGAAAATGGGGACGTGATTCCCTATTCTGTCACGGCGGGTTCTCTGCTGTTTGTCAAAGTCGGGCAAAAGGTGGAGAAAGATGAACTCTTAGCGGAAGTTGCCCTACCTAAACGCCAACGCTCCACAGAAAAGGCGACCAAAGACGTGACCAGTGACTTGGCTGGGGAGGTTTTATTTGACCGCTTAGTAGAAGAAGAAAAAACCGACCGTCAAGGCAACACGACCCACATTGTCCAACGGGGGGGCTTAATTTGGGTGCTTTCGGGGGAAGTGTATAACCTCCTACCGGGGGCTGAACCCGTAGTGGAAAACGGTGCCATGCTAGAACGGGGGGATGTTCTCGCTCAGACCAAACTGGCCACCGCCCACGGGGGGGTTGTCCGTCTGACTCCCGGCAGTCGGGAAATTGAGATTATCACCGCCTCGGTGCAGTTAGACCAAGCTCGGGTACAGCGAACGGCTACCGGAGGACGGGAACAATATATTATTCAAACCGCCCTCGGTCAACGGTTTTTGCTCAAGGCTACGCCGGGCACCAAGTTATTAAACCATCAAGTGGTGGCGGAACTGATTGACGACCGCTATCGCACCCACACCGGGGGCATTGTCAAATATGCTGGGGTGGAAGTGGGTCGCCTGCGGGGACGGGCGAAACAGGGCTATGAAGTGACCCAAGGGGGAACCTTAATCTGGATTCCCGAAGAATGCCATGAGGTCAATAAGGACATCTCTCTGTTACTGGTGGAAGAAGGCCAGTATGTGGAAGCCGGAACCGAAGTGGTGAAGGATATTTTCTGCCAATCCAGTGGGGTGGTGGAAGTGGTGCAGAAAAATGACATTCTGCGGGAAATGGTGATTAAACCGGGGGATTTACATCTCTTGGATGAACCGCCTTTGATGGAAGCGGATGGCCAACTGCTGCCCCCCGGAACGGAAGTTCTGCCCGGTGTGGTGTTGGAAGAAATGCGCTTTGGGCAGTATTTGGACACCCCCGAAGGGGTGGCGCTCTTATTGCGCCCGGTGGTGGAATACCAAGTGGCTGACCAGCCCGATGTACCCTCCCAAGACTCCATTAATGACAAGTCCGGTCAGAAAATTTCTCTGCGCGCTGTGCAACGTCTGCACTATAAAGATGGGGAACGGGTGCGCTCTGTGGAAGGGGTGGAATTGTTAAGCACCCAACTGGTGTTAGAAATTGAGGCCGAAGATGGAGATGAACGAGAAATCGGCGGTTTGACGGCGGATATTGAGTTGATTCCTCTGGTCAATGACGAGCCGGAAACCGATGCCATTGTGACGGATCAGTTATCGATGGCCAGTGAGGCGGAAGTCTATGGTGGTGATTTAGTAGTACATGAGTATTTATTGCAAATTGTCATTCTGGAGTCCTTGGTGATTCGCCGGGATGTAGATGCTGATTCCCTCAGTGGTGGCACGAGAACGGAAATTTTGGTCGAAGATGGCCAAGAAATCCCCAAAGGGGCTGTAGTGGCGCGCACGGCTATTCAGTGTAAGGAAGCCGGGGAAGTGCGGGGGATTCTGAAGAGTGCTGAAGCCCTGCGGCGGATTCTGTTGGTGCGGGCAAGCGATCGCTTTGAAATCAACCTAGAGAGTAAACCCAAGGTTAAAGTCGGAGATTTGGTGGTGGCCGGTCAAGAACTCGCCCCCGGAATCCGGAGTTCTGATTCTGGGCAAGTTGTGTCCATTCAAGGGTCAACCGTCACCCTACGCTATGCCCGGCCTTATCGCGTCTCTGCTGGGGCTATTCTACAAATTGGTAACGGGGATTTAGTCCAACGGGGCGATAATTTGGTGTTATTGGTCTTTGAACGGTCGAAAACTGGGGACATCATCCAAGGGTTGCCCCGGATTGAAGAACTGCTAGAAGCCCGTCGCCCGAAAGAAGCCTGTTTACTCGCCCGTCGTCCGGGAACCGCTCAGGTGGTTTATGGGGAGGATGAATCGGTAGACATCAAGATTATTGAGGAGGATGGGGTGATTACGGATTATCCCCTCAGTCCCGGTCAAAACGTCATTGTTTCCGATGGTCAACAGGTGGAAGTGGCGGAACCCTTAACCGATGGTCCATCAAATCCCCACGAAATTCTCGAAACTTACTTTGAGTATTACAAAGACCTCAAAGGGGTTTATGAGGCCGCCTTGATTGGTTTACAAAAAGCCCAGATGTTCCTTGTGGAAAGTGTGCAAGGGGTTTATCAGTCCCAAGGGATTGAGATTTCCGACAAACACATTGAGGTGATTGTGCGGCAGATGACCTGTAAGGTGCGTATCGACGACGGGGGAGACACGACTATGTTACCCGGTGAGTTGGTGGAGTTGCGCCAAGTGGAACAGGTGAACGAAGCTATGGGCATTACCGGGGCGGCTCCGGCGCGTTATACTCCCGTTTTGTTGGGGATTACTAAGGCCTCTTTAAATACTGATAGTTTCATCAGTGCGGCCAGTTTCCAAGAAACCACCCGGGTATTGACGGAGGCAGCTATTGAAGGGAAATCCGATTGGCTGCGCGGTCTGAAAGAGAACGTGATCATCGGGCGTTTAATTCCGGCTGGGACGGGTTTCCATCTCCATGAGGACTTGCCCCTGAGTAGCTTAGATTTCGAGGGTTCTGGGGCTTTGCCTACAGGTCTTTGGGATTTAACCCCTGATCGGGATTTAAGTGAGACGATGGTTTATCCGGAGCGGGGTTTAGCTGGCGGTCGTCCTTTAGATGAGGATGTGGTGTTGGATGACCAAACTGCTCGCGCTTATAGTGTTGAGGATGCCGATCCGGATTCGGATTTTGATGTCCCCGATGAGTTTAATGAGTTCTATGAGGAAGAGTAAACCTTAAGTTAATTGGGGTTGGCTGAATCAGTCGGGAATAGGGAATAGGTAATAATTATCACCTCCCCCTGTTCCCTGCTCCCCCTCCCCCTGTTCCCTGTTCCCCGTTCTCTGTTCCCCCATCGTTATCAATTCCCTATTACCGAACCTAAACAACCTCACTCCACTTGCAGGATGGGGTTTCTCAAAAGAAAGATCATGAATATCCCCCTTGACGAGAATCAAGCTATCCCCCCATCCTCACTCTCAGAGCAAGGTGGCCCAGAACAAAAGGGACATTCTCACGCCCATCCCCATGTTCACAATCCCGAATCTCAACGGCAGATTATTAATCGTCTTTCCCGGATTGAGGGTCATATTCGGGGAATCAAAACAATGGTCAGTGAAGATCGTCATTGTCCCGAGGTGTTAATTCAGATTGCGGCGGTGCGGGGTGCATTAGACCGGGTGGCTCGTTTGATTTTGGATGAGCATTTAACCGCTTGTGTTGCCCGCGCTGCCCATGATGGGAACATTGAGGCCGAATTAAGCGAGTTAAAGGCGGCGTTGGATCGCTTTTTACCTTAAACTTGAACTCGCCGTTGCCCCCGTGAAGGTGAAATAGTCGATGAATAAGTTACAGCGTAAAGGTTTGGTGGTGTTGAGTGAGATGGCGTTAGGCTTGAGTCTGGCGATCGCCTTTTCCACTCTGACTCATCATATAGTCCTAGCTCAAACCCCAAGCCCTGCTACGGGGATGCCCCAGATTAATTGGTTTCAAGCGTTAGTCCTGGGCATGGTGCAAGGATTAACGGAATTTATCCCTATTAGTAGCACCGCACACCTGAAAGCCATTCCGGTGTTTTTGGGCTGGGGAGATCCCGGTGTCACCTTTACGGCCGTGGTGCAATTGGGCAGTATTGGGGCGGTGTTGTGGTATTTTCGACAGGATTTAATTGAGCTAACTTGGGGGGCGATTACTCAATTACGGATTCTCGCCGCTAAGAAGGAGTTACCCCCCCCCACTCCAACCCCTCCGACCCCAGAAGGCCCCCATCCCCCCTCCCCGGCCTTATCCTTGAAAATTGCCATTGGGATTGCGGTGGGGACATTACCGATTGTGATTGTGGGGTTAGGGTTTAAGCTGTTTATCCCGGATTTGGATAACTCTCCCCTGCGGAGTATGAACACTATTGCGATCGCCTCCATTGTCATGGCTTCTCTGTTAGGATTAGCCGAAAAGCTCGGCCAACGTCGTCGGGACTTTGACCACCTCACCACCCAAGACGGGATTTTGATGGGGATTGCCCAAGCGTTAGCCATTATCCCCGGCGTTTCTCGTTCCGGCTCCACCATCACCGCCGCCCTCTTTATTGGCTTAGAACGGGCTACAGCCGCCCGTTTTTCCTTCCTCTTGGGCATTCCAGCCATTACCCTGGCCGGATTAGTGGAACTCAAAACAGAAGTCTTAGATGCCAACGTCGGCACTCAACAGTGGATTCCCCTAGGCCTTGGGGTTCTTTCTTCGGCGGTTTTCTCCTATTTAGCGATCGCCTGGTTAATGAACTATCTCCAAAAACAAAATACTTGGCTCTTTGTCTGGTACCGTCTCGCCTTCGGGATTGTTATTCTCATTGCTTCCGCCTTTGGTCTTTTTGCCAATGTGTAGCCCAACCCTTGCTTCGCAACGCTGCGCGAACGCGGAGCGTCTCGTAGAGAACGCCGATTATGCCTATCCAACCCGCCAAAATTAGCCGCATCCTCCCCAACTCCATCGCCGAAGAAATCGGCTTTGAAATCGGCGATGCTATCGTTTCAATCAACGGAATCCAACCCCGGGATCTCATTGATTATCAATTCCTCTGTGCCGATGAAATTTTAGAACTGACCGTATTAGATCAACAGGGACAATATCACGAACTCGAAATAGAAAAAGACTACGAAGAAAACCTAGGCCTAGAATTTGAAACCGCCCTTTTTGATGGGCTTATTCAATGTAATAATCATTGTCCCTTCTGCTTCATTGACCAACAACCACCCGGCAAACGAGATAGTTTGTATTTCAAAGACGACGACTATCGCTTAAGTTTCCTCTACGGTAGTTATTTAACCTTAACCAATCTCCCCCCCAAAGAATGGCAACGCATCGAACAAATGCGCCTCTCCCCCCTCTACGTTTCCGTTCATGCCACCGAACCCGAGGTTAGAATTCGCCTGTTAAAAAATCCGCGTGCTGGGGATATATTAAATCAATTCCAATGGTTTCAAGAACGACGCTTACAAATTCATGCTCAAGTGGTTATTTGTCCCGGCATTAATGACGGAATCCACCTAGAAAGAACCCTCTTAGATTTAGCACAATTCCACCGAGGCGAAATTCCCACCATTCTCTCGGCTGCTGTCGTACCTGTTGGACTCACCCGTTTTCGTCCGAATCAAGACGAATTAACCCCTGTCACCCCGGAAAAAGCCAGACAGGTTATTCAACAAGTACAAACCTTACAACAAGAATTTCAGCAAAAACTAGGCACGACTTTTGCCTGGTTAGCCGATGAATGGTTTCTGATTGCCGAACAAGAACTCCCCCCAGAAGACCATTATGAGGATTACCCCCAAATCGGTAACGGGGTAGGGTCAATTCGGCAATTTATAAGAGACTTTCACCAGACTGTAGATGAATTTCTAGCGGATGCTCATTTAGAGAAAGTTCATCCTCCCCGTCGTCTAACGTGGGTGGTCGGAAATGCCGTTAAAACCGCCTTTAAACCCCTTGTTGAGCGGTTAAATGAACTAGAAGGTCTAGCGGTGCAACTTGCCCCCTTAAAAAGCAATTATTGGGGCATTGATATTGCCGTGACAGGCCTCTTAACGGGACAGGATTTAGTGCAAGATTTAGCCCATCAAGACTTAGGGGATGGGATCTTATTACCTTCGGTGATGTTGAAACATGACGACACTTTGTTTCTGGATGATCTCAGTGTTGAAACCGTCTCTGGGCAACTGAATGTTCCTATTTTTGTCGTCGCTGGTATTGAAGATTTACTGATCACGGCAATCCAAGAAATCTAAAATTGTTGATTGCTCCTGGTCAGACTAAGGGTTAAACCGCTTGACTAAAACATTCTCAGAGGTATAAATTTCCAAGGGAATTCCCGCCTCGCTGCTAATTTGCTCTAGGGTTTGTTCTAGGGTAAAAATGTGATCTAATAAATCTACTTGAGCGGAAAAATTGTTGCTTTGTTGGGCAATTCTGGCGTTTTGTTGAATTTCTTCAATGTAGGTGGGAGTTAAACGCACCCGAATTAAACGATCGGTGACAGTATACACACAAATCAAATCCTCAGACTTACAAACTCGCTCCAAGTTTGCCCTCGCTTGACGAACTTGTAAGGATTCTCTTAACCGGGATTCGGCTTCGGTTAAAGCGTCGGTGTAGGTTTTTATCAAGGGTTGAGCTTTGGCGTAATTAAAGGAGTCGCTGGGGACTTGCTCAATGTAGTTCACCGCACTACGCCAGTGGCTGACGGCTTCTGACCATTGATTGCGTGTTTCGGCACTTTGGGCGAGTTGGGCAAGGCGCAGGGCTTGATTATAGGCATCGGTGGCGAATACTTCATTGCGTGCGCGTTCTCGGGCGGCGGAAAGTTTGGGCAGATAGACGCTTAACTGCTGTTGGGCTTCTTCGTAGGGGGTGGTGCCGGATTGTATGGCTTGTAAGCGTCGGACGGCGGTTTCCCAAGTGGCGGAGGCTAGTTGTAAGTCTTGTAGGGATTGGGCGATGCCTTGACGGGCTTCGGCGATTTTGGCGGCTTCTTGGGCGGCGGCGAAACTTTCGACGGCTTCCTGTTCTAGGCGCAGACGACGATTGACGACGTTGAGGTTCTGGCGGTACTCCTGTATTTTGTTCTGGGCGAAGTCATGAAAGGGACTGTTGGCGGGTAAACGGCCAAGTTGTGCGATCGCCTCTCGCCATTTGCTCTGGGCACTTTCCCAACGTGCTACAGGATGAGGGGGATTTTGACTTAAGTTCGCCCCCTGAGAAGCTAAACTGAGGGCGGCCACCAATTCAGATAATCGTTGGGAGGTAGTGTCATACTCCGCTAACAATCTCTGCGCCTGGTCATGTTTCCCAGACCAAGGGGGAATCGATGCCAATAAATCAAGAGCTTGATTGAGTTGCTGTTGAGCTTGTAGGATGGCTTGACCCGATGGGGGGGCTTCAAGGGTATTTAAGGCGCGCCCGGCCAGTTCT
Organism: Spirulina subsalsa PCC 9445; assembly: GCF_000314005.1. NCBI lineage: Bacteria > Bacillati > Cyanobacteriota > Cyanophyceae > Spirulinales > Spirulinaceae > Spirulina > Spirulina subsalsa. The sequence continues at coordinate 890,407 of NZ_JH980292.1, read as the reverse complement.
TCGGCCACATCCAGCGTTTCACAAGCCCGCAGGACACAAGGGCGACTCAAGACGTATAAACTGCCGAAAAACACCACAACACTTAAGGCAGCACCCGCAATAACTACCGCTAACCAGAATTTCTCCCCTCCTTTCGGGGCTTCTTCTGCCCCAAATTCCTCCATCATCTGATCGAGATCGAGGGAATCTAGATCAAGGTCTACGTCGGAGAAATCCCCCTCGGGAGTTAGGGGGGGGGAAGCCAAGGAAATCGTATCGGGATCGGAATATTGGGGCGGGGGGATTTCCTCTAGGTCACGACGGGGCGGGGGTGGAGGGGGGGCGGGGAAGGATTTGCGTTTTTTCTGTTGTTGGGCGGCCTGAATCCCTTCTGGGGTGGTGGCTTTCACTTGTTCGGCCACATCGTTGGGGGGCAGGGAATCCCGGAAGGTGTGGAAAGCATAGGGTTGGTTGCGTCCTTCGACTTCTAGGTACATTAAACCGCGAAAATGCTCCGGCAGCCCTTCTTCATCAAAAGCGGCTTCTAAGATGCGAAAAGCCCGACTGGGATGAGCCATGACCGGGGCGGGATGCTGAACCACCATTAACAACGTTTCCCGCTTGATGAAGCAATTCACCTGAAGGGGAGTCAATTCAGTCAGTTTGGCTTGTAGACGTTGCTGGAGGAGTCTCTCAAAGCTAGCCAAATCGACAGGTGGGGTCGATGTTTTGGTCATCACAACAACAATCGGTGTTTAATGGTACTAATGAGAGGGGAAAGGTGGATCGGGCAGTGAGCCAACTTGCCCCTAATGTATCACTTTTACATTAATCCTGATGGATTTACTCGAATACCAAGCGAAAGAATTATTCCGGGAGGTCGGCATTCCGGTTTTACCCTCCCAAACGATTGCCGATTCTCGGGCGATTAAACAGTTACAGATTCCCTATCCGGTGGTGCTGAAGTCCCAAGTCCGGGCAGGGGGACGGGGGAAGGCCGGGGGGGTTCGCTTTGTGGAGAATACCATTGATGCGATCGCCGCCGCCCAGATGATCTTGAATTTACCGATTGCCGGAGAATACCCCCAACTCCTGTTAGCGGAAGCCCGCTATGATGCGGAACAGGAGCTTTATTTAGCGGTTATTCTGGACTATCAACGCAAACGTCCAGTTCTGTTAGGTTCCGCCCAAGGGGGCGTAAATATTGATGTGCTGTTGGAACAAATGCAGCAGGTAGTCATTGAGGATGAGTTTTCCCCCTTCTATGCTCGCCGTTTAGTCCATCTAATGGGCGTACAGGGTCATCTCATCCCGGTGATTACTGATATTGTCTGCAAAATGTATGAGTTATTTGTCCGTCGTGATTTAAATGGCATTGAAATCAATCCCTTGGGGATTCGGGACTCTGGGGAAGTGATGGCCCTCGATGGCAAGGTGACGATGAATGATCACGCCTTAGCCCGTCATTGGGACTTAATGGCCGTTGTCGGGGCTGCCACCCCCTGGGGGACGACGGGGGAAGAGGTAGAGAAAAATGGGGGAGAAAATGGGGACAGTGAGGAGGGGTCAGAAGGGTTAGACTTTGAAGCGGCGGATCCCTTAGATTGGTACAATGGGGAGGGAAATATCGGAATTTTATGTAATGGTCGGGGACTGGCGGCCTTGACTTGGGATTTGTTGACCCAAGCGGGGGGAAAACCGCGTACAGGCTGTTTAGTGGGGGGAGAACATCAAGGTAAAATCTTGAAAACCTTGCCCCTAGAACAACAACTGAATCAGGGACTAGAACGATTAAGTCGCATGGAGGAAATTGAGGTGATTTTCCTCCATTTAGTCTGTGGTTTGGGTGGAGTAGAACGGGTGGCTGAGGCGATCGCCAATGTCCTCCAAGCCCCCGTCAATCCCCCCCAGCGCCTGATCATCAGCGAAGACCGTTTAGAGCGTCCCACCGCCAACACCTTACGCATTTTACGCCAAAACCAGCTAGAACAAACCAGCCGACCAACCCCGCCCAGTTGTTCTCGCCGTTCTGTTCCCTTGGTCATCCGTCTGTTAGGGGAACCCCCAGCAGCCGTTCAAGAAGCACTGTCTAGCTTATCGGTACACTGGACTCAGAGTTTAGAGGATGCCATTGAGCAAACCGTAGTATTGGCAGCCGTGGGAACTTAACAGGGGTGCAACCTTCTTGTTTTTTAAATCATTATGTTGAACTGGACTGGCAAAAGTAAAGTTGTGATTCAGGGGATTGTCGAACCATTAGGGGTGTATTGTGCCGGACAAATGACTGCCTACGGTACCCCCATCGTGGCCGGGATTAGTGCAGGCTATGGGGGAGAAAGCATTGAGGAGATTCCCGTGTTTGATTTGGTCGAAAGTGCGATCGCTCAAGTCGGAATGCCCCAACTCAGCATCATCGCCGTCCCCCCCTACTGGGTGCTTGATGCCGCCCTAGAAGCCATGTCCGCCGGGATTCGTCAATTAATCATCCTGCCCCACGGAGTCCCCCCCCTCGACATGATCCGCTTATTAGCCAAAGCCAAGGCAACAAATACCATTGTCCTAGGCGCAGGCAGTGCCGGAGTCATCATCCCCGGTAAACTGCTTTTAGGCAGTTGTGATCCTCAGTGTTACACCCCCGGAAACATTGGGGTCATTAGTCGCTGTGATTATGTCACCGACGCCATAATCTGGGAACTCACCCAAGCCGGACTCGGCCAGTCCATTGTCATTCACCTAGGGGGTGGGGATATTATCGGCTCAACATTCGAAGGCTGGCTTCCCACCTTAGAACAAGACAAAAACACCGAAATCATCCTCTGTTTAGAACAAACCCTTTGCGGCACCGAATCCATGGTCAGCATCCTCTCCTCCCCTCGGAAAAAGCCCCTAGTCGCTCATATTGCCGGGCAAAACGTCCCCATCCCCTTCAAATCCAAAGAATCCCCGACCTTGATTGCCTCTCGTCTCTCCCCATTAACCCCCCACGCCAGCACCGCCTTAGCGAAAAAAAACGCTTACCAGCAAGCGAAAATCCCCGTCGCCCAATCTCCCACCCAGTTAGTGGAGTATCTTCACAACCTTTGAAATTTAACAAAAATGTTGCGGAATTCCCCTTCCTCGCTTGCAGGGAGGGGAGGGATAGCAGCCTTGGAATAGGGGTATCTTTCCGATCTGGGTCTGGAAATGTTAAGTTAGTGGGTGGAGATAGTGACTGGAGCGAAGCAAAGCGGGTGGACAAAGGAACGCTGATTGAATTCAGACTACAAGGAGAGCGTCGGCTGGCTGTTGCAGATCGTCCAGAAGGAAAAAAGAATTGGATTGTGATTGATGAACGGGGTCAATCTCACTCCCTAAAACCCCAGCGTGTGGAGTATGAAGTGGGTGGAGGCTATACCCCCTCAGAAATTGCCCCTTTTCGAGCCGAAGTCGAAGATTATTTAGATCCCGATAGTTTAGAGGTGGCTTGGGAGTTACTGGTTGAAGAAGCCAGTCCCGTCAGTTCCGCCGATTTAGCACAATTGTTATTTGATGAACAGAATCCCGTCGTCTGTTATGCCGCTCATCTGTTGCTCTCGGACGATAAGATTTACTTTAAGAAAAAAGCAGACGTTTATGAACCCCGCTCCGCCGCACAAGTCGCTGAGATTAAACACCAGCAAACCGTTGAAGAACAACGATTACGGGAACGGGAGGAATTTCTCCAACGAGTGCAAGAAGCCTTAGCCGGAAACGAGGTCATCTGGCAAGATAGCGATCGCCTCCGTTTAGAAGCCCTCGAAAAATGCGCCCTGCAACCGGAAAATTCCCATCGTCTCGCTCAAGAAATTCTCGCCGCCCTCAATCGCCCCCAAAATCCGGACGCAGCTTTTCAATTACTGGTAGACTTAAAACGATGGTCGATTCATGAAAACTTGTTTCTCCGTCGTAGTTCGTATCCTGTCCAATTCCCGCAAAAGGTACTTGATGTGTCACAACAGCGCTTGGAATCTATCTCCTGCGATCCGGATCCCAACCGTCTGGATTTAACGCGCTTCAAAGTTTACACCATTGATGATGAAAGCACAGAAGAAATAGACGATGGGTTAAGTGTCGAACCTGTAGAGGATGGCAGATTGAGGCTTTGGATTCATATTGCCGATCCCAGTCGTTTGGTCCGCTTAGGAGATGAATTGGATCTTGAAGCGCGACGACGAAGTACCAGTTTATACCTCCCAACGGGCATGATTCCCATGTTTCCCAAGGAGTTAGCCACCGGACCGATGAGCTTAATTCAAGGTCAAGTCTGTGCTGCCTTGAGTTTTGGCGTAATTCTAGATGAAATCGGCAAAGTCGAAGACTATACCATCCATGCTAGTTGGATCAAACCCACCTATCGCCTCACCTACGATGATGTGGATGAAATGTTAGAGTTAGGAGTGCAAGCCGAACCGGAAATTGCTCACCTAGCCGAAGCGGCCGCTTTACGTTCAAGTTGGCGTAAATCTCAAGGCTCCATTGACATTCGGATGCCAGAATCGTCTATTAAGGTGAAGAACGAGGAAGAAATTGCCATCACCTTACTCGATGACTCCCGCTCTCGCCAATTGGTGGCGGAGATGATGATTTTAGCCGGAGAAGTGGCCGGACGCTATGCCCAACAACATGGCATTCCCATGCCCTTCCGAGGACAGCCCCAGCCCGAATTACCCCCAGAAGAGGAATTACTTTCCCTGCCTCCGGGACCCGTGCGCTTTTGTGCCATGCGGCGTTGTATGCCCCGCAGTGAAATGGGGATTACGCCCGCCCGTCATGCCGGGTTAGGTTTAGATTTATATACTCAGGTCACGTCGCCCATTCGCCGCTATACGGACTTACTGGCGCATTTCCAAATTAAAGCCCATTTACGGGGGGAGTCTTTGCCCTTAACGGGAGTCGAGTTACAGGCAATTGTATTTAGTGTAACGGCAGCGTCCCAAGAGGCGACCTTAGTAGAACGCCAAACTAATCGTTACTGGGGGCTAGAGTATTTACGCCGCAATCCCCAAGAAATTTGGCAGGTCTTGGTTTTGCGTTGGTTACGGGAGGATGAGAATTTAGGGCTGATTTTGTTGGAAGATTTAGGCTTAGAGTTACCCCATCGATTCAATCGGGCGGTACGTTTAGGGGATCGTCTGGAGGTTCAGGTGAGTACCGCCGATCCCCGTCAAGATGTGATCCGTTTCCGGGAGTTGGCTAATTCTCAAGCAGAAGCGGCGGCTATTTGACGCTCATCCCGCTATACGCGGAGCGTATAGCGGGAGATTCTCTTATTTGATCAACTAAGCTTACATTTAATTTTTGTCCAAAACATGACGGATGAAAAACTCATAATTAAAAATTTTGCAGGATTAAAATACATAGATATTGAGATTAAAAAAATCAATATTTTTATTGGTCCACAAGCCAGTGGAAAAAGTATTATTGCGAAAATATTATTTTATTGTAAAGCTTTTATTGAGGAGTTTTTCTCTCAAGGAATTAAGCTGAAAACAAAACGAGAATTAGATAGAGAATTAAAAAATAAGTTTCAACAGTATTTTCCCTATGATTGTTGGGGTAAGGGTGGCTTTTTTATCAAGTATTCAATAGGAGCAGAATATATAGAGATAAAAACGGATGAGAACAGTTCAAGAAAATCTAATCTAATTATTAATTACTCTGATTTTTACAAAAAAAGTTTTGACAAAATCAGAAGAATATCAAAACGAATAAAAGAAACGATTAATCAACAGGAAACTCCAACCAAAATATTTTCCCGACTAGACTTAATGATTGAATCCCATAAATCATTTTTGGATGAAGTGTCTGAACAATTTGGCAAAGAAACTTCATTCTCTCAGTTGTTTATTCCTGCCGGAAGATCATTTTTTGCACATTTGCAAAACAATATTTTTACTTTTCTGTCAGAAAAGTAAAAATATTGATCCGTTTTTAGTGGACTTTGGGGATTATTATGATACGGTGAAAAATTCTGTTAGAATGAATAGAATTAAACCTGAAAGCAATGCTTTTTTTGCTGATGTAGAATCGCTTAAAAGTAAGATATTGTTAGGAAAATATTTGAGTTTTGATGGTAAAGATTATTTGAAAATGAGTGATGGTCGTCAAGTTCTATTGTCTAACTGTTCTTCTGGACAACAAGAAGCTTTACCATTGACGCTGATTTTAGAAAGTATTCCCTTTTTTGGTCGTGGTTTAACAGGTCAGTCCACTTATATTGAAGAACCAGAAGCACATTTATTCCCAACTGCCCAGAAAGACATAGTTGATTTAATAGCAACAGTTTATAATTTTAGAAAAGACAGAATACAATTTTTTATAACCACACATAGTCCTTATATTCTGACTGCATTTAATAATTTACTACAAGCAGGGATGTTAGCTAAAGCTGCCCAGAAGGAGCAGTTAAAACGAATCACAAAAATTGTGCCTGAGTCTCGTTTCTTAAATCCTGATGAAATGGCTGTCTATAGTTTATCCAATGGGACTTGTAATAATATAATTTCTTCAGAAACAGGACTAATTGAGGCTGAAGTTATTGATTCTGTGTCTCAGGATTTAGCTATTCAATTTGACAATTTGCTGGAGATAGAATAGTTTATGGAATTTCCAGAATGTACGGAAGAGAACAATAATCCTTAAAATCTCGTGAAATCTATTGCATCATTTCTTGTACAAAATGCCCCTTAAGTTCTACAGATGTGCAAAATGCAAAACGAAGGTTCAAGGATAACTATAGGGCGAAGTTAACCATTTATTCAGGTAAAACGCACTATCAAGTTTAGATAGGGCTTGCTGAATAACTCTGCTCCGGGTGGGAAACAGGGAATAGGGAATAAGTCTTAATTTCTCGTCTCCCCTGCTCGTTGATGCACTGTGGCAGGACATCAGGGCATAACCTGCCGATCAAATACCGCGTTCCCGGCTTCTAAGCGCAAGATAACCGCCCCTTTTTGGGGATCTCCACTGTCTTGATAAGAAATTAATCCTGTCACCCCCGGATAGTCGCGCATGGTGCTTAACCCCTCGCGGATGCCTTGGGGGGTGCTGTCGTTGGCTTGGCGCATGGCGGCGGCGATTAAACCGATGGTGTCGTAACTGAGGGCGGCGGCGGAGGTGGGGAGGGTGTCGTAGGTGGCTTGATAGCGGGCGAGAAAGTCGGGCATTTGGGGATTATCGAGGTCTAAAGCCCAGTCTGCGCTGTAGTAAGAGCCATCTAGGGCCGGTTCGTCGTATTGGGCGAAACCGGACCAAGCATCCCCCCCCAGTAAGATGGCATCTATGCCCAGTTGGCGGATTTGTCGGGCTTGTTCGATGACTTCGACGGGATAGTTGGGGAGAAAGATTAATTCTGCCCCACTGTCGCGGATGCGGGTGAGTTGGGGTTCAAAGTTGGTTTCGTTGGTGATGTAGGACTCTAGGGCGACGATTTGGCCGCCTCGTTGGGTAAAAGCTTGTTGGAAGGTTTCGGCGAGGAATTTGTTGTAGTTGCTGGCATCGTCGTAAAGGATGGCGGCCTGGGTAAGGTTCAGTTCATTTTTGGCAAATTCTGCGATCGCCTCTCCCTGAAAAGTGTCGGTAAAGGTGACGCGGAATACATAGTCTTTATCCTGTGTGGTGGCGGGATTGGTGGACTTAGAACTAATCATGGGAATTTGAGCATTTTCCGCCACCTGGGAGACGGGAATCGCAATCCGACTCAGGGGCATTCCCACTAAGACCACTACTTGTTCTTGATTAATCAAGCGATTGGCTACGGCGACGGCTTGGTTGGGGTTATCTTCATCATCGGCGGGAACGAGGGTGAAGGTATAGCGACGGCCGTCTAGTTCGACTCCTCCGGCTTCATTGAGGACGTTTACAGCTAGTTCTGCCCCCTGAAGGGTGGGGGTGCCGGAGGTGGGGGCTAAATCGCCACTGAGGGGCGCAATCAGGCCAATGGGCAGGTTGGTAGGGGGGGAACTACAAGCGAGGAGACTGGCGATCACACCGCTCACCATCCAGAGTAAAAACCGTTTCCCACGACTCCAACGTTGCCACATACACGCCTCATTTCTTAATTAGATAGTGCATACTCTCGTAACTTTTGCACCCATTCCCCCAATCCCTCCGGATTGAGACGATAACTTAAAGGATGGGCGATGAGATAAGCCGTACTTTCAAACAGCACATCGATTTCCACTAAACCATTTTCCTTTAAGGTGCGCCCCGTTGAAACTAAATCCACAATGGCCTCAGACATCCCCGTAATCGGCCCCAACTCCACAGAACCGTAGAGGGGGATAATTTCCACAGGTAAATCTAACTTACGGAAATAATTGCGCGCACATTGGACAAACTTAGAGGCAACGCGACCATGAGGGGGGAGTTCTACGGAACGCCGATAGGGACTCTCTTGAGGTACGGCCACCGATAAGCGACACCCTCCAAATTTTAAGTCCGCTAACTGTGCCACTTGGGGGCTTTTTTCCTCCAACACATCATAGCCCACAATCCCTAACTGAGCTTGACCATACTCTACATAGACCGGAACATCCTGCGCCCTCACTAACATCGCCGTTGCTCTCTGGGTAGGTTCTGTAATCTGGAGTTGACGGTTGCTAGAGTCGAGAAAAGCCCGAAAATCCAGACCAATCTGGAGAAACAAATCAATGCTATCTTGCAAAAGAGCGCCTTTGGGTAGGGCAATCGTAATCATAATTAAGAAAGAACAGGTGAACCAACCCCCTTGCTCAATTAATCCGCCATGCAAATCTTATTAGTTGATGACGAAATAGAATTCACAGACTCCTTGAGTCAAGTTCTCTGCCGTGAGGGTTATACAGTAGATATCGCTCATGATGGTATCACAGGGATGGAACTGGCTCAGAAAACGGCCTATGATTTGCTGATTTTGGACTGGATGATGCCTCAGTCCTCGGGGTTAGTCCTCTGTCAAAAATTGCGAAGTTTGGGGCAAATCGCGCCGATTTTGTTCTTAACGGCGAAGGATACGTTAGATGATCGGGTTTTGGGCTTAGATGCGGGGGCGGACGATTATTTAGTCAAGCCTTTTGAGTTGCGGGAGTTGTTGGCGCGGGTGCGGGCGTTGTTAAGGCGATCGCCCAATAGTGTAGAATCAGCCCCTAGCACCCCCCGTTTACAAGTGGGTGACTTAGAATTTGACCGTGAAAATCAACTGGCTTATCGTCAACACCGCACCATAGAACTTTCTGAGAAAGAAGCCCAGTTATTAGAATATTTCATGGAGAACCCTAACCAACTCCTCACCCACAATCAAATTCAGCAACACCTCTGGGGTGAAAGTGAACCCCCCAGTAGTAATGTTTTAGCCGCCCTCGTGCGTTTATTGCGGCGCAAAATTGAACATTCTAAAGAAAGTCCCCTTATTCACACGGTTTACGGCAAAGGTTATCGTTTCGGAGATTGACGCTCCCATCGCTAAAAGCGAGGGATTCCCGGTTCATCCAGTTACCTTATCTAGGAGGCTTTCACCTAATAGACAGTGGGTAGTCTGTCCGTTCGTGAAACGTTGCGTAGCAAGGGCTTGAATTTCTGTCCGCCGGACAGTATTCGCTTTGTAAGGAAGCCGTCGTCTATTTTCGGCATTACAAAAGTTGAATGATCGCTATTTTGTTTTGAGAATTAGAAACAATGTTCTGCTTTAAAGTATATTAAACAATATCTAATTATAAATCTGCTAGTCTGAAATTGGGAACACAGATAACTGAACCTCAACCTGTAAATTGGTGAAACGGCTGGCTTGCTGACTGGCGGAATCGTCTAGACGAATGGTGACTTCTACTACCCGAGCGTCAATGTTACTGCTGGGGTCGGTGTTGACTACGTTTTGAGCTTGGACTTTTGCCCCCATTTGGGTCACGCTTCCGCTAAGACTTTCTGGTAAGGCTGGGCTGGTAATGGTGGCTTTTTGCCCCAGGCGGACGGCCTGAATGTCGCTTTGATAGACCTCTGCAATGGCGACCATTTGGGCGGTTTGCCCCAGTTCAATAATGCCTTCGGGTGCCACGACTTCCCCGGCGTGGGTGTAAATGTCTAATACTACGCCCCCCCGAGGCGATCGCACATAAATCTGATCTAAGTTGGCTTGGGCTTGCTGCACAAGGGCTTGAGCGCGTTGGATTTGGGCCTGGGCGAGTTGAACATCTACGGTGCGCACCTCGGCCAGTTGGGCGAGGGTGGCTCTGGCTCGTTCTAGTTCCGGGGCTTGGGTGGTTTGCAGGCGAGACAGTTCAGCCCGGGCGGTTTCGAGGCGACGCTGGGCGGTGTCTCGGGCGAGTTGTTTCCGTTCTTGGTCTATGGCGGCAATCGCCCCGTCTGCATACAAGGATTGATAACGGCTCCATTCGGCCTCGGCGTTGTCTAACTCGGCCTGTCGTTCGGCAACAATGGCTTGCTGGGCGGTCATTTGGGCTTGCCGTTCGGCTGTGATACGCTCAATTTCGGCCTGTTGGGCGGTGAGGGTTCCTACTTTCGCCCCGGCCTGAATTTGGGCGAGTTGGGCCTGGGCAATCTTGACCTCGCTTTGGGCTTGTTCTATGGCCGCTTCTAAGCGCTCTCGGCCATCTAATACCGCAATAATTTGTCCGGGGGCGATGGAGTCCCCTAAACTGACCCGCAACTCGGCCACACGCCGTTCTTGGCTGGCGGTGGGGGCATGAATTTGAATGGCCGAGCCTTCCGGTTCTAAGCGTCCCAAGGCGGTCACGGTGGCTCGTTCTACTGTCGGCACGGGGAGGGCCCTACTCTCTTGGGTTTGCCAAGGGTGTCGCCAATACAGCACCCCACCCCCTAGGAGGAGCAAGAGCGCCGCGAACAAGCCGTATTGCCAAGGTAGGCCTTGAGGTGAGGGCAGGGGGGGAAGGGTTAGGGATTTCATGGGGGAATCTCCAAGGAAAGGGAAACCCAAACGACTAAACTAAACCGTTTAGTTCTTACTTTTAAACTAAACGGTTTAGTATAGAATTGTCAAGTTGTTTAGGAGTATTTCCCCATGACGGCTGCTTTCTCCTGCTCAAGTGATAAACGGGATGCGATTTTAGAGGGTGCGATCGCGGAATTTCTCAAACAAGGCTATGCGGCGGCTAGTATGGATCGGATTGCCAGCACGGCCGGAGTGTCCAAAGCCACGATCTACAGCCATTTTCAAAGCAAAGACCGCCTTTTTATTGCCATAGTGGATCGATTAGTGTTGAGCAAATTTGCCGACCTTTTAGCCCCGGAACAAGTCGCCCAACATTTGAACGATCCCCCAGAACAACTGCTGCGTCATCTAGCCAGCACCATGTTACAAGTTCCCCGCCAAGACCCCGAGTATGTAGGGTTTCTGCGCATTGTGATCGCCGAATCGGAACGCTTTCCCGACCTCGCTCAAACCTTCTTACGGGAATTACCCGCCATTGCCTTAGAATCCCTCAGCCACTACTTCACCCACTGTCCCCATTTGGCTCTCCCAGACCCCGAAGCAACGGCCCGGATTTTTCTCGGTGCGATCGCCCACTACATCATCACCCAGTACGTCCTCTATGGGGCCGACATCCTCCCCTTGACCGAAACCCGGCTAATTGATACGCTCATTGCCATGATCACCGCATCGGGGGCAAAACCATCATGACCACCACCCAATTCTACACTTGGCAATCCTACCCCTGCGCCTACGATTGCCACCACCCCCCCGCCGACTCCCCTCTAGGAACTCCCCTCCTGCTCATCCACCCCATCGGTGTCGGACTCTCTCGCCAGTTTTGGCAACGCTTCCTCAAGACTTGGTATCAACAAGGCCACCGCCAAAAAATATATAACCCCGACCTCCTCGGCTGTGGGGAAAGTGCCATGCCTCGCCTCGCCTACCATCCCGATGACTGGGCAGCACAGTTAGAGTATTTTGTCAAGACCATTATTCAAGAACCCGTGATCATCGTCGCCCAAGGTGCCCTAGCCCCCGTTGCCCTCGCTTGTGTGGCGCGCTTTCCCGACCTGATCCGGGGGATGGTCTGGTCGGGTCCCCCCGCTTGGCGCTTAATCACCACCCCCACCCAATCCCGTCAGCAGAAAATCGCCTGGAATCTGTTTGATACACCCTTGGGAGTGGCTTTTTACCGTTATGCTCGCCGAGAGGCCTTTTTACGCTCCTTTTCTCAACGGCAACTCTTCGCCCAAGAGAGTGATATTGATGGGGAATGGTTAGAGCAACTCCATCAAGGGTCACGGAATCTCAATAGTCGTCATGCCGTGTTCTCCTTCCTGTCTGGGTTTTGGCGGCAGGATTACGGAAAGGCGATCGCCTCTATTCCCTGTCCCACCCTTGTATTATTTGGGGAAGGAGCATCCAGCGTCACCCGAGGCTACGTGGAGAGCGCCGACCAACGCCTTGGGGCCTACTTAGACCACCTCCCCCAAGGCGAAGGTCGCAAAATCCCCGGTCGAAACGTTCTCCCCTATGAATCAACCGCCGTTTTTGTCGAGGTCGTAGGTGAGTTTATCTCATGACAAGTCAACCTCGCTCTTAGTGCCAAGTGCTAGAATTTTCCCCTAGACCTCCAGTTTTATCCCCCTTGTCGCTAAATCTAACAACTGCATAGGATGAAACACTGGAATGTTATGGCCTTTTAACTCCAAATGTTTGAGAATTTGTAACGAACAACCGGGATTAGAAGAGGCAATTAATTCCGCCCCCGTATTCACTAAATTCTCCACCTTTTGCTGTCCCAACTCATCCCCGACTTCGGGCTGCAAAATGTTATAAACCCCCGCACTCCCACAACAGAGCGCCGCGTCTAAGGGTTCGCTTAGTTTAACCTGGGGGATTTTTTGCAATAATTGACGGGGTTGTAGACTAATTTTCTGCCCATGTAATAGATGGCAAGCGTCTTGATAAACCATCACTAATTCTCGGTCAGTTAAGGGAGAAAGAGGAGCAGTTAACCCCACTTCCGCTAAAAATTCATTCACATCTTTAACTTGCGCTGAAAAAGCTTTGGCCTTGTCTCGATAGTCGGGGTCGTCTTTTAAAATATGGCCGTATTCTTTCAACGTATGGCCACAGCCTGCCGCATTAATAATAATGGCATCAACCCCGGTTTCTGCGAAGCTATCAATCATTTGTCGGGCGAGGGCTTGGGCTTGTTCTTCTTGGCCTTGGTGGGCCGGTAAGGCCGCACAACAGCCTTGAGTTTTGGGGATGACTACCTCACAGCCATTGGCTGTTAAAACCCTTACTGTGGCCTCATTCACGGGGGAGAAAAAGAGCCGTTGTACACAGCCTAAAACCATCCCCACACGATAGCGTTTTTCCCCTTGGGCGGGAATCGTATCCGGTAGGTTATTGCCCCAGATATTTTGTAGGGTAATTTGGGGGAGAATGGATTCCATTGCCGCCCATCGGGGGAGGATTTTTTTCAGGAGTCCTGTGCGACGGATGAGTTTTTGTAATCCGAGGGACTGATAAAGCCACAGGAAGAGGAGTAAAGGGCGTAAACGGTTGGGATAGGGGAATAGATTAAAGATAACACGGCGAAAAATGCGATCGCCCCAACCCCGGGGAACATTGCGCTCCACTTGGGGACGAGTCGCCCGAATCAGTTCATCATACTTCACCCCCGAGGGACAAGTGCTGACACAAGCCAAACAACCTAGACAACTGTCAAAATGCTGACTCGTGACAGAACTCAAAGCCGCTTCCCCCTCATTAATCGCATCCATTAGGTAGATACGACCTCGGGGGGAGTCGGTTTCTGTGCCGAGGACGCGATAACTCGGACAGGTGGAGAGGCAAAAGCCACAATGAACGCAACTATCAATCAAGTCAGATTTCGGAGCGTCTTTGGGGTCAAATCCTTGGACAGGTGGGGTTTCCAACGGGGTTTTTAAAAATGTTTCTGAACTGGGCATTCTTCAGAGTTAATAAAGGCTTTGTTGGCCAATCATAGCAAATTCTCCGGGAGCTAACTTCTAGCGCAAGGGAGATCATTTTTCTTCAACCCGACTGTAAGTTGGGTGCAGCGACCGCGAAACCCAACCAAACAGGAATCAGACTATTTGTAGGTTAGGTTCAGCAACAGCAAAACCCCATCAAACAGTTATTCCTTCTAACCCACCTTACACCGAATTACTGTAATCCGCAATTTTATCTAAAAACTCCTGAGTTAAACGATTAAATGCTTTCGACCCTGCGGTATTAGGCATCGCCACAACAGCAGGCGTAAACGTATCCACCGCTTTCGCTACATTAACATCTAAAGGAATCCGATTTTTAAACACTTTATCACTTGAAAAATCTTGTTCAATTCGTTGGATAACTTGCCCATAATAACGCCCGCTAAATAACCCCCCTGAGAGAATAAATACAATCCCTAATAGATTTAAATTTAAGGGAGGAGTGAACTGTTCTTTTAACTTTTTGATGCGTCGCTCTAATAGCTGAATCCCAACTAGAGATAGTGGTTCAGGACGAGCAGGCAGTAAATAAAAGTGACTGCTGACAATACCACTTCGAGTGAGGAGATTATAACCCGGTGCGCAGTCTAATAAAATAAAATCATAGCGTTCCTGTACCGATTCAATAATACTTTGAATCAAAATTTTCTCGAAATGAAACCAAATATCACTAAATTTTTTTCCATCTTTTTCGGCTTGTTTTGCCAAGGTTTCGGCGACTGTATATTCATCATACAGTTCAATATCTCCCGGTAATAGGTCTAAGCCAGTAATCCCACAAACAGACTCTAAAATCATATCTTCTGTGGAAAACTTTCGAGAAATATAAGGACGAATAACTTTATCAATTAAATAGCTTAACGTCCGTCTTGCTTTACGAAGACGGGCGAATTCATGGGGAGGAATTACACTTAATGTTGCACTGATTTGAGAGTCTAAATCAAGGACTAATACCCGTTTTTTATAGTCTCTTGCCAGACAAGCGGCTAAATTAATGGTTAAGGTTGTCTTGCCCACACCACCTTTCATATTAATGGTCGTTAAGACTAAGCCCATGTAAAACGTCCTCGTAGTTTTTAATTTACTGCCTGTCTATTTTATCGCAAATTTAACGATTTTTGTTGAATGATATTACAAAAATATCTTAAAGAAATAATGAAATGTATCCCCTTAGCTTTTGACGATTTTACTCAACTTCTGTAAAAATTCACGGGCAAAACGTTTATACGCAATCGCCCCGGATGCTTGAGGATTATTAATGACCACAGGTTGAAAATCATCCACAGCTTTGGCAACTGCAACATTGAGAGGAATTTCAACTTGAAAAATTTTGTCTTCTCCGAATTCTTGCCCTAACCGTTTTTTTACCTTTTTCTCCATAGTCGTTACTGGCCCCCTAGCGGTGTAAATAATGCCGACCAATTGGATTTTACTTCGGGTTTCCTGTTGTAAGTGTTTAATTCGACTGTGGAGTAACCCAATCCCTACCACGGAGAGGGGTTCTGCTCTCGCTGGGACAATATAAAAATGACTAGCTAATAAAGCACTGCGAGTGATTAAATTATCAGCCGGAGGAAAATCAAGTAGAATAAAATCATAGTGTTTAATAATGGGCTTTAAAATTGAACGAACAAGGTTAAATTCAACATTGCTCCATGTTTTTTCAAAGGTTTGTTGATGAAATTGGGATTTATTGTGAATCAGTGCAGAAAGGAGAAAATCATCACACAATTCTACATCTCCCGCGAGGATATCTAGTCCTTTGACTTGACAAATATCTCGATAAATGGCTTGTTGAATAGTGATGGGGGGATGTTCTTCGGTTTGGATGGTTTGATTAATCAGGGTACGCAGAGTTCGTCGTTCTTTTTTCAAGGTGGCAAAGTACAGAGGGGCCATCAGGCTGAGGGTGGCGTTAATTTGAGTATCGAGGTCTACAATTAAGACACGCTTCTTGAAGTCACGAGCAATACACGTCCCCAGATTCACGGTGACGGTGGTTTTGCCGACTCCTCCTTTCATGTTGACTACGGAGACTATATAACCCATCCTCTGTTCCTGCGCTTAACCTACCCCATCATAAGGTGAAAGTTTCCCCTTTGGTGAGACTCTCTCTCCTTTCATTGTCTCCTGGAATAGTCAGAGGGGTTTATTTTCCTGCTACTCCCGGAATTTACGGAGGGAGATAAGGGGGGTGTTTCCCTGACGTTGAGTATTAATTTTTATCTCTTTAAAATGCCAACAATCACCGGATAAGCCAGGTTAATTTTACTCAATATTTAAGGAGGTTATGTGGTAGCTATTCTGGATTTGTTTTATAATAGTTCTTGTGGGTTAAAAGGGTATTACTCACGATTGAGGCTCGATGATACACGACTTAATATTATCTTAAGATTAGAAAGGATCTCATCGCCGCCGTTTCTCATAAAATACCTAAAAATAGTAATAAGTCGTTACTTAAATTAATCTATCCAGAGAATTTGTTGTGTTTAATACACTTTAATACACTGTGTTGAATGTGCTGGGTTTAGTACATTGAGTTTTAGTCTCAGACAGGGTTTTAGCTTTAAGAAAAATTTAATGCTCTATCAAGGGCTACTTGTGAGGGAATCTGATCTAAAATTTCTGATCTAAAATTAGGGTCTAACTAGCTTGCTGTGTTGATTGCAGTTGGGGGGCTTTTTGTGAATTTTAGAGTTGAATAGTTTAGATTTTAGAACAAAGTGGGCGCTTGGAGGGCATCGATTGAGGAGATAGTGATGAAAAACTTAAAAATTGGGACTCGTTTGAATTTAGGTTTCAACATTATGCTGTTGGCTTTGTTAGGCACGAATGTCTATTTGATTATCAATATGAATCGCCTGTCGTTGTTAACTGGGCGTTTGCATAAACACCCTTTTACGGTCAGTGTGGCAACGGCAGAAATTGAAGCGGGGGTGGTAAAAATTCACCGCTCGATGAGGGATGTTATCTTATCGAGCAATCCTTCAGAGTTAAATGATGCGGTGGGAGCTATTAATCAGTATGAACAGGAAGTTTATGAAGATTTTGCCATTCTGGAAGAGCGTTTTTTAGGCGATATTACCCAAGTTTATCGGGCGCGCGATGAGTTTGGTAAGTGGAAACCCATTCGTGATGAAATTATTGCTTTAATGCAGCAGGATGAACGGGAAAGGGCGACCAATTTGATCAAAAATCAAGCCCTGAGACAGGTCAATGAGATTATGCAGGAAGTGACCGGAATTCAAGAGTTTGCGGGGAATAAAGCGTTAGAATTTGTGACGAGTGCGGAAGAGGCGAGACAAAATGCACTGGTCACGACAATTGGGGTGATGAGTGCGACGTTAATTATTATGATTTATTTAGCGGTTGTGTTAACTCGCTCAATTACACTGCCTTTACAGGAGGCGATCGCACTCAACAATAAAATCGCCAAAGGGCAGTTAGATGTAGAGGTTCACCCGGATAGTCAAGATGAAATCGGGCAGTTGTTGGGGTCAATGCAGTACATGGTAACGCAACTAAAACAGGTGGTTTTACAGGTGCAAAAATCCTCCGATGGGGTGACATTAGGGAGTCAAAATTTGAGTAGTTCTGCGATGGAATTATCTCAAGGTTCTATGGAACAGGCGACGGCAACAGAACAGGCGGCGAATTCGATTCAAGATATGACGCTGAAAATCAACCAAAATTCCCAGAATGCTAATCAAACCAATGCCATTGTTATGAAGGTGGTGCAGGATGCTCAGGCTACGGGAAAAACGGTAGAAGAAACGGCCGTGGCAATGAAGGGAATTGTGCAGAAAATTAAGGTGATTGAAGACATTGCCTTGCAAACCAATATGTTAGCGTTGAATGCGGCGATTGAGGCGACGAGGGCGCAAGAAGCGGGGGGCGGATTTGGCATTGTGGCGGCAGAAGTGCGGAAACTGGCGGAATTGAGCCGAGTGGCGGCGGTAGAAATTAATCAATTGGCGGCTTCGAGTGTGGCCATTTCGGAGAAAGCCGGGATGATGTTAATGCAGTTAATTCCTGATATTCAAGAAACGGCGGGATTCATACAACAGATTAGTGTGGCGAGTGCGGAACAAGCTCAAAATACCACCCAAGTGAATCAGGCGATTCGGCAGTTGGAGAAAGCGACTCAACAAAATAGTGCGGTGTCTACGGATTTATCGATGATGGCGCAAAGTCTGGCGAGTCAAGCGGCGGAGTTACAACGAGCGATCGCATTTTTCCACTTAGAGATCCCAGCCTACCCCATCCGAGATACTATCGTTCCCGATTCAGCCCCGGTTTTCGCCTTGAGGTCTTAGACTGTTTTTGGGAGATTGAGTTAGGTGATTTTTCTCTCTCTAGGTTATTTTATAAGGCACATTCCCCCAACTTGAGCGCGCCGAAGCCATGAGCGAAGAACCAACGCCTGATCTCCTAACTCGTCTTTTATTGCTAGCCACCATTTGGTTGATGGCTTTGCTCGTCTGGGTTAAAGGGGCGGCGGGGTGGGAAGCGCGATCGCTTACCCTATTAACGGAGTCCCTATATACCTTGTTAGTGGGTTTTAACGGCGTGTTGAGTTTTTTAGCCGTCACCAATCCCGATCATCCCACAGGACAGGATATCTATGGTCATGGGCGGCGAGAAACGGCGATCGCACTCTTCCTCACCGGAACCCTTACCCTTGCCTCTGCTGGCCTAATTTGGATGTTTGTCCAACAAGTAACCGCCGCCCTCCAACGAGAGGTTCTACCCTTCCCCCTGCAAGTTAATCCCCCCCTCCTCCAACTGGTAGGGCTTTCCACCCTCTCCACCCTCGCCCTCGCCCTATTTTCCCTCTACCACGCCCGCCGTTTAAAGCATCCCCTCCTCGGCTACAACGCCACCCAACTATTCAAAGATGCCAGTTTAGGCATATTGGTTTTATTGAGTCTCTGGGGCGTTTGGTGGGGTGAACCCCTATTTGACCTTTTAGCCGCCTTAATCCTCTTTATCGTCCTCTTAGACGGCTTCTGGCACATGATCTGTTGGCAGTTGCCCCTGATGGTTGAACAAGTGAGCATTGCCCCAGATGTTCTGGCCGCCATTGCCCAAGGGGTGCGGGGAGTGTCCTATTGTTATCGCATTCGTTCCAGGGGCATTGTGGGGCAGTTTCTCTACCTCCAGATGCACCTAGTCATTGAAGCCCGCTACGAACCCCAAGCGCCCCTAATTGCGCGGCAAATTGAGGAAGAGTTACGGTTACGCTATGGGGCTTTACAGGTGACGTTTTATATTGAGACAGAGCGGAAACGTGGGGTAGGAAATAGGGCATAGGAAATAAGCGTCGGATCAAGATAAACGAGCGGCCGCCTCTCGTAATCGCTGTGAACAGTTCTCTGTGATGGGTTCACCATGAGCAACGGAGATGATTTGCAAGGATGGAATACAGTCGGCTAAGGTGAGTAACCATTGCTGATAAGTAGGTTGATCGGTCAAAAAAACCCGCTTTCCTAATGCCGTAATGCCAAAATAACCCGCCGCACCGAGCCAATGCAAGATAAATTGACGGTCAGGAACGTATTGCTGTAGATAGGACTCGGTGAGGTTAAACAAGATATCGGTAAAAATGAGAGCCTTTCCTGTGCTGAGGGGAAGTTCAAAGACTAATTCTTGAGGTCGAATGCCCTCGGGGTGATGACAGATAATGCCCAAGGGGGGTAGTATTTCCTCAGCAATCCCATCAACGGCTACAATTTCCTCAACATAGGGTTTGGCGACTTGGGGGGTAATCACTTGTAACTGGGGATAACGCTGCTTATAAACGGCGGCATCCAGACGATGGATGCGGTTGGGTACAATCATCAGGGTGGGGGTGCCGAGGGATTCTAGGGCGGCCATTCCGGCTTCATTTAAGGCGATCGCACTATGAATTAATAACTCCCCATCGGGTAGTCGATAGATGACCATTTCTCTGGGGGTGAATCCCAAAACTCCGGTAACGTGCCACAAATTCGGAGCGAGTTTCTGAATCTCACTATGGGGGAAAACATGATCGCCCCATTCCTCCTCCCAACTCCTCTGCACTGAACGGGGTTGAAAGAAGGAAAAAAAAGCGTAAAACCATTCCGAGGCTGTTTTTTTGTCGGGAAGCATAGGATTTAAAGAATTACTTAATAATCCAACACAATTGAAGGTCTAGTTTGTGGCTCTCTTAAAGTACCTGTTACTGTCTGAACTCCTTTAGTCGGTTGATCTGCTGGCTCACAACTTAAGGAAAATTTGTAAATTTCGGCTAATTCCTGAGCCGCTTCTTCTAAAGCCTTTTCGGGTAAAAATTGTAATATTATCAGACATTGAATCAAAAGTTTATATTGATTCGATAACCCGGACAATGGATCTGTTGGGATAGACAAAGAGAAACCATCCATTGTCAAACTTGAAACAGGATACTCAATAATAATTTGATGACCACTTTGCCTATCCTGAATGACATAATGATTGCTTAAAACCAATCTCATGCTACTCTTTTGATAGAGAGTGAATGGATTGGGGCTGCATGGCATGGTGAAGGGTGTCGGTAATACTCCACCTAAAGAGTTGTCGGGCAGACTGGTTGAATTGAGTAAGTAAGTTCCAGACATCTTGATTTTTTTCTATTTTCTGTTCTGTGTAAAAATCGGCATCTAATAAATAAGCCGTTTCAGGTTTACTATTCTGTGAATCTTTCACAAAAACTAGACCATGATTAAAGTTAGTTTTTCCGATATCTGTTTTGAGGACTAAATTTTTGACCATCGTTTGAATGGATAAATAAACATTATCCTCATATAGCTCATAGGCAATATTTTTAGCGATTAAATCCGACCATTCTGTATCTTCAAGTCCTAGCTTTGAACGAATGATTAAATTTTGATAACGCAGACCAATTCTGTTATAAAATGAGGGCTGATAGATATTTTCAAAAACGTCTAATGCTTGTTCAAGACGTTGCTTAAATTGCTCGTATCTCTCATAGGAGGAAGTGGTTAAAGCTATAAAATCTTGGGTGATAGATAAACTCCACTTCTGATCCTCTGATTGAAAACGATAAGTCCGATTAGGAGTTTGAGGTAATCCTAATTGTTGTACAAGCTGAGAGACTTCCGAAGGTAGTTGTAATTTATTGGTTTCAAACAGTGGATATTGGGACCGAATCCTATCCTGAAACTCAACAGGTTCTTGATGAGTAATCTTCAGGATGGGCGGAAAGGACAATTGACAAACAACCTCCACTAGGGGGTTGCGTTCATAAATAACCCGTTCAAACTCAGGCAAGTTCATGAAAATTGGCTTTTTTGTCTTAACTTACTTGATTTACATACCCATCACTATAACCCTGTTTTGTGACCTAGGGGAGGGCTAAAAAGAAGGAGATGGGAATCATGACGGAAGAGAAAGAGGAGGGTAACCGCGTTACCCTCCTCCTTGTTGATTCCAGTTTGTCCAAATGAAGCTAAAACTCTAAGCCCATTTTTCAGCGACTAATTCAGCTAAATCAACCACTCGTTGAGAATAGCCCCATTCGTTGTCATACCAACCAACCACTTTCACCATATCGCCACCCATTACCATGGTCAGACTTGCATCAGCAATGGAGGAACAATCAGTTCCGCGATAATCACTAGAGACTAAGGGTAGGTCGTTGTAACCCAGAATCCCTTTCAAAGAACCTTCGGAGGCTTCGCGTAAGGCATCATTCACCTGTTCGGCAATGGTGCTTTTTTCCACTTGAACCACAAAATCCACAATGGAAACGTTCGGAGTGGGAACTCGGAACGCTACCCCGTTGAGTTTCCCTTTCATGTCAGGAATCACTAGAGCAACGGCTTTCGCGGCTCCGGTGGTGGTGGGAACAATATTAATCGCGGCCGCACGAGCGCGTCGTAAGTCACGGTGGGAGGCATCAAGTAACCGTTGATCCCCAGTGTAACTGTGGGTGGTGGTCATCGTACCTTTGATGATCCCAAAATGCTCATGCAGCACTTTCACGATGGGAGCCAAACAGTTGGTTGTACAACTGGCGTTACTGACGATTTTGTACCGATTGTGGTCGTACTCATGATGATTGACACCCATAACAAATGTGCCGATCTCTCCACCTTTACCGGGTGCGGTAATTAAGACCTTTTTCGCACCAGCTGCTAAGTGTTTGGAAGCGCCTTCCTCGGTGACAAAGACTCCCGTTGATTCGATGATCAAATCAATTCCCCACTCATCCCAGGGCAAGTTTAGTGGGTTGCGATCGGAGACACACTTAATGGTTTTCCCGTTAACAATCAGGGAGTTCTCATCTGCGTCAATGTCAGCATCCAACTTGCCTAGCATGGAGTCGTATCTTAGCAAGTGAGCGTTCGTTCTCGGATCAGATGTATCATTGATCCCTACTACTTCGAGTTGGGTGTTTTCACGTCCTAACCAACAACGCAAAAAATTCCGTCCGATGCGTCCGAACCCGTTGATTGCTACTCTAATCACTGCGTCTTGCCCTCTGTGTTCTAGTTCAATACATTAAATTAATCTTAATACCCCAAATCATATCGCAAAGGCTGCGCAATTTAACGATCCCAATTTAGATTCCCTTGGTGAGCGCTTCTATCTTGGGGGGAGGGGGAGTAAAGACGATGGGCTGCAATGTAGGTCTGTATGGACGATGGCAGGCTAGGATGAGGGCTGTTGCTGTGTTGATAATGTTGGCGAATTTGACTGGAGGAAATGGACAGAGGGGAGATATCTAAGAGGTGACACTGAATGTTAATCCCTTGGTCATGTAGTTGTTCAATGATGGGCTGAAGATTGCAGGGTAGAGGGGGGCGAGGGGCAACTAACCAATGGAGGGCGGGGATGAGTTCATGGCGTTGATACCAGCGGGGGAGGGTTTGAAAGAGATCAAAGCCCATAATCCAGTACCACTCACTGGGGGGATAGATGGTTTGGATGTGTTGGAAGGTGTGAATGCTGTAGTGGGGGGTGGCGCGGACTGGGAGGATTTCTAGGCGGAATTCGGGGTAGGGTGCGATCGCCTGCTCCACCATACGACAGCGATCAACATAGAGAGAACGCGCTTTTTGGGCTTTATGGGGTGCATCCCCATCCGGCACCCAAACAATTTGATCCAGTTGACCTTGAGTTAAGGCTACTTGGGCCAGAGTTAAGTGTCCCTCATGAATAGGGTCAAATGTTCCACCTAAAATCCCGTGTTTTTGCATGAAGCTCTGGAAAAATTGGTCGTATTACGGTAAAACCAAGGAAAGTTTCCGGATTAACGGAAAAAATGCCTGCCTAATGGTAAAAACAATCCTAGGAGTCATTTAAATCTGGCCCTTTCGACTCCCTTAAGTTCAATAATCTGGCCCATAGGTCAAAGGAGTGAAAAGATAGAAAATCATGATGAACTGTATCCTGACGGGTGAATCCTTGATATTATAGCGCGTGTCCCTCGTGACACGGATCATGTGATGAGTATTGTGGTGTGGTGTGTGGTGTGCAAGGAGATTTGATGTCAAACACAATTAATTTTCAGGGAAAACCCTTCCACTTTATTGGAATTGGTGGAATTGGAATGTCGGCACTCGCTTATATTTTAGCGAAGCGGAATCTCCCGGTTTCTGGCTCAGATATTCGTTCAACCCATATAACTCAGCGCTTAGAGTCGGCAGGCGCTCATATTTTTAGTCGTCAGGATGCAGATAATCTAGATTTTTTTAAAATGCCCACCCAAGCCCAGCCCGCCTCGATTACCATTGGGGTAGGGGTTGAGGGGAATGGGAAAAATGGAGGGTATGGAGCGACTCAGGTTCAGGGTCTGAATGCTCCTCAAGTCATTTGTTCAACGGCGATTCAAGCCAATAATGCAGAATATCAGGCGGCACAAGCTCAGGGCTATCCGATTTTCCATCGCTCCGATGTCTTAGCGGCCTTGATTCAAGATTATGACAGCATTGCTGTTGCCGGAACTCATGGGAAAACTACAACTAGCAGTTTAATTGGTTATGTACTACTGCAAGGGGGTCTAGACCCTACGATTGTCATTGGGGGGGAAGTCAATGCCATTGGGGGTAATGCTCGCCTCGGTCAGGGAGGCTACTTGGTGGCAGAAGCGGATGAGTCCGATGGGTCTTTAGTCAAGTTGGCGGCCCAAATTGGGGTCGTGACGAATATTGAATTGGATCACCCTGATCACTATGACAGTTTGGACGAAGTGACGGAGATTTTCCGGATCTTTGAACAACAGTGTGAAACGATGGTCGCCTGTTGGGATTGTGCCACAGTACGGGCAACCTTACACCCCCAGATTACCTATAGTTTGTTCCCAGAACAGGGGGCAGATTATACGGTGACGGATGTGGTCTACAGTGCGGAAGGAACAAGGGCGCAGGTCTGGGAAAAGGATGTGTTGTTGGGGTCTTTATACCTGCCGTTGTTGGGTCAACACAATCTAAGTAATACCTTGGCGGCGATCGCCGTAGCTCGGAAATTAGGCTTAAGTTTCCCGGTCATTGCTGAAGCGATCGCCACCTTTGAAGGGGCAAAACGTCGCTTTGAGTACCGAGGCAAAGCCAATGATATTACCTTTGTGGATGATTATGCCCATCACCCAAGCGAGGTACAAGCCACCCTCGGGGCTGCTCGTTTGTTAGTACAGCAAAACGCCCAATCCCAAGGGGCTTATCGTCGTTTAGTAGCGGTATTTCAACCCCACCGCTACAGTCGCACTCAAGCCTTTTTAGGGGATTTTGCCCAATCATTTCAGGATGCCGATTTAGTCGTTGTTACGGATATTTACAGTGCAGGAGAGTCCCCTGTGGGACAATTGGGGGGAGAACAAGTCGCGGAGGCAATCGCCCACTATCATCCTCAAGTGATCTACGGAGGAGGACTGGAGTCTGTAACCACCTTGTTGGAAGAAATATTACAGCCGGGTGATTTAACCCTGTTTCTCGGGGCAGGAAATCTTAACCAGCTTATTCCTCATCTCGTCACCGTTTATTCTGAGGTGTCCTTGCCCACCTCTGTTTAGGAACTAAAGGTTTCTTCCTTTAAATTCCTCTGAATTTCTCCACTCCTCAACCTGAATCCATTCACACTTTTGATGAACGCACTATGACACTGTCCTCTGATGCCCCTAGTACGAAGAAGCTCTACTTCTACGGAGGGAAGTCGTTCCACCCTTCACCAATCAGTCTAAAAGGAACTGACTGCATTGTTCGTCCTCATGTTCCCCTCGCCCCCCTGACCTCCTTCCGCGTCGGCGGTCCAGCCGAGTGGTATATTGCCCCCCGCACCTTGGAAGATTTACAACTTAGTGTCGCTTGGGCCCAACAGCAAAGCCTACCCGCGACAGTTTTGGGGGCAGGTTCTAACTTATTGGTCAGCGATCGCGGAATTCCGGGTTTAGTCATTAGTACCCGGCATCTGCGCCACAACAACTTACACCCGGACAATGGGCAAATCATCGCCGGAGCCGGAGAACCCATTGCTCGCCTCGCCTGGAAAGCGGCGAAACGGGGCTGGCAAGGCCTAGAGTGGGCTGTGGGCATCCCAGGCACCATCGGGGGCTGTGTGGTGATGAATGCAGGCGCCCATCAACAGGCGATCGCCGATTGTTTAACCGATGTTCTAGTTCTCAATCCTGACGGGAGTTTAGACCTGCTCACCCCCGAGGATTTGCAATTTAGTTATCGCACTTCTATCTTGCAAGGCGATCGCAAACTGGTTCTACAAGCCACCTTACAACTCACCCCCGGAGGCGATCGCACCGAAATCATGGCACAAACCACCCACAACCTCCACCAACGCAAAGAAACCCAACCCTACCATCTCCCCAGTTGTGGCAGCGTCTTCCGTAACCCCTACCCCCACAGCGCAGGCTGGCTCATCGAACAACTGGGCTTAAAAGGCTATCAAGTTGGCGGAGCCCAAGTCGCTCATCGTCATGCCAACTTCATCCTTAACTGTGGAGATGCCACCGCCAGCGACATCTTAAACGTGATCCATCATGTACAAGAAAAAGTCGAGCAACACTGGTCTTTACTCCTTCACCCAGAAGTCAAACTCATGGGAGACTTTTAACAAATTGGAGAGGGAAGTCCCGCACCCTACCCGGTTACAGGATAGGCAATCTTAACAAATTAAGCTTGTGTGCATTTTGTCAAGTCCCATATATAGCCTCCAACAAATTGGACGACACTATAAATAGTGCCGTCCAATTTTGCAGACAACCTGATTTTCCCCATTCCCTATTCCCCGTTCCCCACCCGAAGCAGAGTTATTCTGCAAGCATTAATCAATCTAATTTGATTTCATCAATCACCTTTTCCGTGGCTTTATTGAGAACCTCCGATAAGACAGGGGAAAGATTCCGATCTAAACGGCCAGCGCGGATAAATTCAGCGTAGGTGTCCGCCTCAATATCCAGTAATTCCTCGCTTAATTGTTCCAAATCCAGCGCCCTTAACTGAGGATTTTCCTGTTGCAGTTGGTTAATTTCCTCCTCAATAGTGCGAACCTCGATTTTAACTAAACCTTTTTGATAACGATAGAAGTCTGGGTCGATTTCTGCGGACAGTTGCACCCCGTCTAAATACTTCAACACCCGATTTAAGGCGGTGCGACGGGCTAGGGCTTCGGAATATTGTTGACGCTGGGGTTGATCCCCAATTAAGTCTAGTTTTTCTAAAAAGAAACGAGTGGTTAATCCTTGCACTAAAAGGGTGAATAAAACAACACCAAACACCCCATCAATAATGGCTTGTCGTCCTTCCAATAATATGGGAACACTCAAGGCTAGGGCAATAGAGACACCCCCGCGCAATCCGCCCCACCATAACACCGTCATTTCTGACCAACGGATTTTAGTAGGTTGGAAAAGATTGCTGAGGGTGCCTAGACCAAAGATAACGATAGCACGGGTAAATAACAGGGAGGCGATCGCAATTCCAATCACATCCAAATTGCCACCCAAACTCAAAAAGTTGATCTGATCCCCAATCAACAGGAATACAATGGAGTTGACAAAAAAGGTCAAAAACTCCCAAAATTCCGAAACAATCAACCGCGTACGGGGATTCATCCCAATCCGGGAACCAAAATTTCCCAAGATTAACCCCACCGTCACCACCCCAATCACACCAGATCCACCTAATTCTTCCACCATCAAATAGGTACCATAGGCAGAAACCAAGGTGAGGGACTGTTCCACTAAAGGATAATCAAAACGCTGGGTTAGGTAAGAAATCCCAAACCCTACCAGACAACCAACTCCCACCCCAATCCCCACAAAAGTGGTAAACTGAGCCAGTGTCGCGGGAATCGAAAACTCCTGAATCCCCAAAGGAATCCCCACCAACAGGACAAAAGCCACAACAGCCACCCCGTCATTGAGGAGACTTTCCCCTTCCATTAACACCGTCAGGCGTTTTCCGGCCCCTAACTCCCGAAATAAGGCCACCACAGACACCGGATCCGTTGCAGCCAAACTGGCTCCCAATAACAGGGCAATGGGCAAGGAAAGCCCGGTAAACTGGCTAATGGGTAAGGCTACCCCAACGACGGAAATAATCACGCCCAAGGTGGCAAAAATAGCCACGGGGAGGATATTTTGCTTTAACTCCCGCCAGCGTATATTCCAAGCGGCCTCAAAGAGTAACGGAGGGAGGAATATCTCTAAAATGAGTTCCGGGGAAAGGTTGACCAGTCGGACATTGACGAAGGCCAACCCTAAGCCCACAATTACTAACAGGAGGGTATAGGGAATATTGCGCAACCAGCTAAAGATACGGGAAAGGGTAGCCACGCTCAAGGAAACAGACAAAACAACTAAAAACTGCTCTAAACTCTGCTTAATGGCTTCTTCACTCAAAGCCGCTTCCACAGCCATACACTTCCTCCGGTTTTCTCTAAGAAACATGGCGCAGGATTACCCTGTCAGCCGTCCTCCGATATTCTATCGGGAATCTTCGCCCTACTCCAGCTATAGCTGTTCGCGAAGCCTGCCGCAGGTATAAGTGTAGCCTCTGGTGTAGCGAAGCGCGACGGTCGGGAGTCGGGAATAGGGAATAGGTAATAGACATCTCCCCCGCTCCCCTGCCCCCCTGCTCCCTCCCCCCACTAACAGACAATTAGATTTCTGCCTTGATCTTTGGCTTGATACATAGCTTGATCGGCTCGTTTGAGTAGATGCGAATAATTACTATCGTTTTCGCGATAATCTGCCACTCCAATACTGGCACTTAACAGGAAGGAAGAATCATCCGGCATAATCGATAAAGACTTAATTTCTTCTTGAATTCTTTGGGCAATTAATACCGCATTTTGCAAGCTAGTTTCAGGCAAAATAACCAAAAATTCATCTCCGCCCATCCGTCCTACAAAATCACATTCTCTTAAGGCTTTTTGAATACTTTGCCCACTATTATAAATGACTTGATCGCCCATTTCATGACCATAATTATCGTTAATTCGCTTGAGATGATCCAAATCAATCACGGCAATAGATAGATTTCTATTGTAACGTTTGCTACGGCCAAATTCGTTTTTTAATGTGTTTAAAATTGACCGACGATTCGTAAGGTTTGTTAAATCATCTAAGGTGGACAGAAGTTTTAAACTCTCATTCAGTTGTAATTGTCGTTGTAAGCTCTTGCGTAATTCCCCTTGAATTTCTTGCCGCTCACTCACATCTCGTAAGGAAATTAGGTGAGCGTCTTTGCCTTCCCAAGAGACGGAACTAATCGCCACTTCTGCTACACCAATTTCATTTTTAGCTCGCAAAATTTGCATTTCATTAATGGCCGTACCGAAGATGGGTATGCCAATTTCATGATTAACTAATTGATGGAGGGGACGATTAAACATTTTAGCGGCGGCTGGATTGGCAAATTGAACAATTCCGTCTTGATCAATAATTAAGATGCCATCATATAAATGCTCGACAATAATTCTTAATTTTTCTTCGCTGTATTTTATGGCTAAAGATTGAGCTTGCAATAATAAATGGGTTTGCACTCGGGCTAATAATTCACCCGTCTTAAAGGGTTTTGTTACATAATCAGCCGCCCCTATTTCAAAGGCTTTGAGTAAGTTGTTATGCTCATGACTAGCGGTTAAAAATATGATAGGAATATCTTTTATTTTAGGAGTTTCTTTGATTTTTTTACAAACGTCTAACCCGCTCATTTCGGGCATCATCAAGTCGAGTAAAATCAGGTTTGGGGTGATAGATTTTAAACGTTCTAGGGCTTCTTTCCCACTGCGGGCAAAGGTGGTTTTGTAACCTACATTATCGAGTAAGCCAATCAGAACTTTGATATTGTCTGGAATATCATCAACGATTAAAATGAGTGTATCTTGTGGGTGATAACTAGGGTTCATATTCTGAGGGTTCTATTAAGTGATTTAAGTTTTGGATCATGTTGGGAAATTCTTCTAAAAGTTGATCAATTCCGCGACTATTAAATTGATTAACTTGTTGGGCAATTTGTTGACTGTAGTTAATTAAATCGGGACATTCATAGTCTTGACCCCATTGGTTTAATTGTTCGATGAATTGGCGTAAATCTTGGGTGATTTTTTCCTGTTTCAGGGTCAACCATTTTTGCTGAAAAAATTGCTGTAATAGGGGGATTAATTGAGGGAGTTTGTCGGGGTTTAAGGGGGAAAGATTCAGGTTAAAGTCTTTGGGTTGCCAGTCGTCTTGATTTTGGAGGGGGAGGAATTTTTGTAGGGTGTCAAAGAGTTGTTGACGACTGACGGGTTTTCGCAGAAAGGCATCACTCACGGTGTTGAGTTTGAGTTGTTCGGGGTTTTGGGTGGAGGCGGTGAGGAATACTATGGGGATGTTTTGGGTGGTGGGGTTTTGTTTGAGACGTTCGGCGGTTTCTCGTCCGTCGAGGTTGGGCATTCGCCAATCGAGTAGAATTAAGTTGGGGGGGGTGCTTTGGGCTTGGGCGATCGCATCTAACCCATTTTGAGCGGTGAAAACCTGATGGTGGCTGTCTTTGAAGTATCCCGCAATGAGTTCTAAGTTAGAGGCTACATCATCGACGACTAACAAGGTAGCGGGTTGTAGTTGATTAAAGTCTTCCCGTTGGGCCAGAGGGGAAGAGGGAGGGGGTGGGGTTTCGGTAACTTGGACGTGAGGCAGGGTAATTTCAAAACAACTCCCTTCTCCGAGGTGACTGTTAACGGTAACGGTGCCGCCTAATTTGAGGGTGAGACGTTTGGTAATGGTTAATCCGAGGCCGGTTCCTCCATATAACCGGGTGTTTTGTCCTTCGTTTTGATGGAAGGCATCAAAGATAATGTCTTGTTGATCATCTTGAATACCAATGCCGGAGTCTGCGATTTGGATTTTGAGGGAAATGAACTCGGGATGGGAGTCTGAGGGACAAGGCGACTGGGTTTTGATGTCTTCACACCAGACTTTAATTTTTACAAAACCCTGATCGGTGAATTTAATGGCATTGCCGACGACGTTAAATAAAATTTGCCGTAAACGCACCTCATCCATATAGATTCCCCAGGGGGTGGTTGGTGCTACATCTAAGATGAGATCCAGTTGTTTTTGTTCGGCTTTTTGGGAGAAAATTTGGTGAATTTCCTGTAATAACAGATGGAGGTTGACGGGTTCATAGTGGAGTTCTAATTTCCCGGCCTCTATTTTGGAGAGATCCAGAATGTCGTTAATCAGGGCTAATAGGGTGCTGCCACTGCTAATAATAGAGTTCAGGTAGGATTGGCTGGTTTCGTCGGTGATTAGGTCTTGTAAGAGTTCGGAAAAGCCGAGAATGGCGTTCATGGGGGTGCGGATTTCGTGGCTCATATTGGCGAGAAATTCGCTTTTAGCGAGGTTGGCCGCTTTGGCTTCTTGGGTGGCTTTTTCGAGTTCGAGGGAACGCTGTTGGCTTTGTTCGAGGAGTTGAGCATGGGCGATCGCAATTCCCACTTGACTGGCGACGGATTCCAGTAGTTCTATATCTTCTGTCGTCCAATCTCGCGGTTTATCGCACTGGTGCAAACCAATCACCCCGTTAGGTTTCCCTTGGTAAAAGGTACAAATGGCCAACATGGATTTAATCTGTAGTTGTTCAATGAGGGGGGTGAGTCCCTCAAATAGGGGATCTGTGGTGGGATCTGGGGTGACAATGGCCTTTTCGCCCTTGAGGAGGGCGGCGAGGTGTTGGTTATCGACTACGGGGATTTGGAGGGCTTCTCCCCGTAAGGAGGGGTAGTCTTCAACGCAATATTCAGCCACCAGATGGAGGTTTTGGGGGGAGGGTGTATCTTGATCCGGTTGGTAAATATGCAGCAGGCAACGATCCACATGGAGAACACGAGTCAGTTGTTGCACGGTGGTATCAAACACTTGCTGACTGTCTAAACTTTGGCGAATTTGTTCGCTAATTTGTTTGAGTAGTACCGTGCGTTTTAGCTGATAGCGGAGGGCATTTTGACTGATGACGCGATCGCTAATATCCACCCAATACCCCACACATTCTTGAGGTTTCCCTTGCTCATTGCGCGTTAAACGTAGTTGAGCATATAACCAACGGTATTCCCCATCGGCACAGCGAAAACGGTACTGTTGGCTATAGGTGCCTTGTTGGTAAATTTGGGGCAGTTCCCCTAACACCCGTTCCCGATCTTCCGGGTGCAGATGAGTCCGCCAAAAGTGTCGATCTTTGAGGAACTCCACCGCACTATAACCCACAATATCCTGAATATTGTCACTGAGATATATCGCCGCGTAGGGATAATCAGGCTCGCAGGTAAAGATCACGGCCGGACTAGAGGTTAAAAGATAGCGCAGACGGGCTTCATTGTGGCGGATGGCTTCCTGCATTTGCTTCAATTCCGTCACTTCCATCACCACACACCCCACCCCTTTCTCTAAGCTGGGATTTTTGATTAGTTCCTCTGAACTAACTTCTCCTAAACTCACGGGATAATAGTTCATTAACCAGTGTCGCTCAATCCCCGGTTGTGCGGGAGTTGTTCCGGTAATTTCCACATTACAGATGGCCTCTCCCGTTTCCAACACCTGACGCACGAGGGGTTCCATCCTCGACGTTAAATCTGGCAGCAATTCGGCTGTCGTTTTGCCCAAATGTTCCGCCACCGAGTAGCCATTGATGCGCGCTAACACCTCATTCACCTGCACAAACCGCAACTGGTGATCTTGCACCCCCAAACCGATGGGAATATTAGCGTAGAGGTTTTCAATTTCTTGAGTCCGGTTGCGCAATTGTTCTTGCACCTGTTTCATTTCATTGACCTTGACGAAGGTCATCACCACCCCGTTAGAAACATCATTACTCTGTAAATAGGGGTGCAAGCGCATCAGTAAAAAGTCTTGGGTTTTGGGGATGATGACCTCTTGTTCTAAGGGTTTGCCCGTTTCAGCGACCTGTTGCAACAGGTCGAGGAAATTGGGGCAGTCCATGTTATGGGTAATATGTTCAATGGGACGTTCTAAATCTGTATCGACTAAATTAATCGCCAAGGTAGCGGCCGGGGTAAATTTGCGAATCCGCAGATGACGATCTAAAAACACTACCCCAATATCGGTACTCCGTAGCAGATTGTCTACATCGTTGGTGAGTTCCGTTAGTTCCTTGATTTTGCTCTGATATTCTGCATTGACGGTATAGAGTTCCTCGTTGACGGAGTGGAGTTCTTCGTTGGTACTCTGTAACTCTTCGTTGGAGGCTAAAAGTTCCTCGTTGGTGGCCTGTTGTTCTTCGTTGGTGGTTTCGAGTTCCTCAATGGTGGCCTGGAGGTTTTCCCTGGTCTGTTGCAGTTCATATTCTAGGTCTAACAGGCGTTGGGTGGTTTTGGCATCGACATCAAAGGGTTCGGCGTAGGTGGTTTTGACGGTGCGTTCTTCGGGTTCAATGACTAGGAGAAAGTAATCATCCACTCGGGCATTTCCGGCCTGATAACTAACCTCTAAGTTAACGCTCCAAACCATGTTATTCTGCTCAAATTGAATTCCGGTGTAGAGAACGGGGTTATTTTCCCGTTTGGCGCGGTGAATGGCGGTGTTAAGGGGTAATTTCAGGGAATCTGGCACTAATTCGCTGATTTCCTTGGTCATCTGTCCTTCTGGAAAGCGCAGGATATTGAGGGGATCTGTCACCACATGGAATAATTCGTGTTGGGCGTTGACTAAGATGCAGGAACAGTTCCGTTTGCGGACAAAGGCACTGAAGGCGTTGCTAATGACGGGGTGGAGTTGGGTGCTACTGTTGCGGGGGAGGGCGGAATAGGCCGGGGAAGGAGCAACATAATCAAAGGTGGGAACGGAAATGGGGAGGCGAATGTTGCGCCGTTTTTGGTAGATTTTGCACTTTTCATTGAGGGTGGTAAATTCTTCGATTAGGTCGCCGGGGGTTTCGGCGGAACCAAGGAAGAGATAGCCTTTATGGACCAAGGAAAAGTGTAGCATCCGCAAAACGTGCTGTTGCAGGGAGGGCTGCATATAAATTAGGACGTTGCGGCAGGTGATGAGGTGCATCCGGGTAAATCCGGCGTTTTTGGCGAGGTTGTGGGGGGCAAAAATAATCATCTGGCGCAGGTTTCGCACCACATGGAAGGATTTGTTGCGCAGAAGAAAGTATTTTTCAAGGCGCGATCGCGACAAATCGCTCATAATACTCTCAGGATAAACGCCCTCGGAGGCCTTAGCTAAAGCCCCGTTATCAATATCTGTGGCGAATATCTTCACGCTGAGGTTCTTTTTCAACCGGGTTAGAACTTCATCAATTAAGATGGCCATAGAATAGGCTTCTTCCCCTGTGGCACAAGCTGTTACCCAGACGCGCAATTGTTGGCCGTCTTTTAATTGTCCAATTAAGTTGGGTAATATCTCAGTTTCCAAAACTTCCCAGGCTTTCGTATCCCGGAAAAACCGTGTCACCCCAATCATTAAATCATCGCGCAATAATAACCGTTCTTCGACGGAGGTTTTCATGCGCTCGATATATTCATCTAAACTACTACACCCAGAGAGGGAACAACGGCGATAAATGCGACGGCTCAGGGTGCTAGGTTTGTAATAGGAAAAGTCTAGTTTTTCGGCTTCATTGAGAATATTTAAAATCGTCCGCAATTTATCCGACTCAATTTCTGTGAGGGAGAGATCATGATTGGGGGGGGCGTTGCGTCCCATGCGCACCATATCACAAATCATGCGGGCTAGGTCGGGCGGGGATAACACCTGATCCACTATTCCGGTGGCGATCGCACTTTGGGGCATTCCATCAAACTCAGCCGTTGTCGGAGACTGCACAAAGGTAATCCCCCCCACCTCACTAATCGCTTGCAGTCCCTTTGTCCCATCACTCCCCGTTCCCGATAAAATAACCCCAATCGCCCGATCACTACAATCTTTCGCTAGAGATTGTAAAAAAATATCAATGGGAAAATTCGGTTGATGACGGGGATTTTCTGCCTGTTTAATTAACTTTAATCGTCTTTTTTCGACAATTAAATTATTACGCGGCGGAATAAGATACACACAGTTAGGCTTTAAAACCATCCCATTTTCCACCCGGTAGACCTGCATTCTCGTCCGGCGTTCTAACAATTCTTTCATCAAACTTTTAAAATCCGGTGAAAGATGTTGAATCACTACATAGGCCGCCCCGCTATCAATGGGCATATGATCAAAAAACTCCTCTAGCGCACGCAACCCCCCGGCAGAAGCACCGATTCCAACTACATAAAAGTTTGCAGATTTTTGGGTAGAAGGTTGATGAGAGGACATTTTTTTAGCTAGACATATACATAAAAGCTAGCAAAAAATGCTAAAGAAAATTATTAAGAATATCAGTAATTTTTTCCTCAAAATATTCTTCTTGATGTTGGATAGCTTCAGCAAAGCGTAGGGCTTCCCGAAACGCTTGTAGGGCTTGGGGCTGATTATTCAATTTTAAATATAATTCTCCCATCCGGTCATAGATGGTCATTATTTCGTAAAAATTGTAAGTTGATTGAGCCGCCTTTAGCTGTTCTTGATAGAGTTGGAGGGCATAATCAAGCTGGTCATACTGGACATAGAGTGCTGCGAGGGCTTCTAGGGCATTGCTGGCATAGCCCCATTGTTCATTATCCCAAGCCCAATTAAAGGCCGCCTCCAAATTGGCGATCGCCTGTTCCTTCTCCCCTAAGCGTAAATAATCCTGACCCAGAGAGATTTGCACCGGGGCAATTTTGTTAAAAAACTCCTCCTTTTGAGCATAACTAAGCAGGAGAGGTTCTTTAACGGCGATCGCCTTTTCATACTGCCGCGACTCATCATAGATATACACCAACTCCTCCAAATAACGCCGCTCACCCGCCACATCAAACTGACCTTGAGCCAAAGCCAGCAACTCCTCATAGACCCGCGCCGCCGCCAAAAAATCAAACCACCCCTTATGAAACACCCCAATCAAATTCAACGTTTGCTCTAAAGCCCCTAAATCCCCCGTAGCGCGCACATCCGCCAGAATGAACTCATACATCGCCAAAGCATCATAACGCGCCCGAATCCTCGCGTAAGCCTGCCCCAACGCCGTATAGAGAGGACGGTCTAACTGGGACTTCTCCTGACCCTTCGTCGCCTCCTCCTGAATCCCCTGCAAACGCTCCCGCACCACCACCACATCCTCCGTGCGGTTTTCATTCCAGGCCACCTCCCCCAGTCGTCCCAAAGCTTCCACCTCCGCCAGCGGCCCCAAAAAGCGGCGCAGTCGTGCCTCCCGGTACCACAACTCAAAAGCCTCCTCCGTTTGTCCCCCATCGTAGAGATTCGCCGCCATCAACGCCATCGGCCCCAACAATGCCCCTAACTCCGCCTGTTCCTGTGTGGACAAAGAACGCCGCTCATTAAACACCTCAAGGGGAATCAACGGATCTCGCTCTTTCATATCTAAAGGGTTATAAAACTCCCCATCATCCTCCTCCTCTTCCTCTTTCCTCTCCTCCCGTTCCCGTTCCATCCGTTCCGGTCGAGTCCGCTCGGGCCACATTCGTTCCGTCCGTTGCGCCCAAGCGGGAGCCCCACTGCACAAGGGAAACAAGCAGAGCCAAAGTAACAAGCTAGTGATGTATCGTTGAGTCATGACGTGAGCAAGCTGGGATTCTAGTTTTTTATTCTAGATGCTTTTCTGGGGCCTCGCGTTCCCTGAATCATTAGGCGGTGGGGTATAGAAATAGCTGACCTTCAAGAGGGAACAGACAAGGTATAGCCTTTTCGTGGCTCATGAGGTAGACCTTTGTTAAACGCTCTGTTCCCTGTTCCCTCAAACTAGAGACTCTGTATCTCGCCAGTAGGGAAATTGCTATAGTTATAGCTTCTGTCGCTTAATAAACTCAACCACCCGCTCTAAACCTTCCTGAGTCTTGAGATTCGTAAACACAAAAGGCTTATCACCCCGCATCTTTTTGGCATCCCGTTCCATCACCCCCAAATCCGCCCCCACCCAAGGCGCAAGATCAATTTTATTAATCACCAAAAGATCCGATTTCGTAATCCCCGGCCCCCCTTTGCGCGGGATTTTATCCCCAGCCGCCACATCAATCACATAAAGAGTTAAATCCACTAATTCCGGGCTAAACGTCGCCGCTAAATTGTCCCCCCCACTTTCTAAAAACACCAAATCCAGAGGCTGAAAACGCTGTTCTAGCTCCTCAATCGCTGCCAAATTCATCGAAGCATCCTCCCGAATAGCCGTATGAGGACAGCCCCCCGTTTCCACCCCTAAAATGCGCTCATCTGCCAAAGCACCCGCCCGCACCAAAAACTGAGCATCTTCTTGGGTATAAATATCATTCGTCACTACCGCAATTTGATAAGAGTCCCGCAACTTTTTACACAAGGCCTCTAATAAAGCCGTTTTACCTGACCCCACCGGCCCGGCAATCCCAATCCGAAAAGCACTCTTGACAGTCATTTCCTGATACTCCGATACTATAGTATTTTCGTGACTCATGAGGTAGACCTTTGCTAGACGCTCTATTCCCTGTTCCCTGTTTCCTCAAACTATGGATATTCAGCAGACCCTAACGAACGCTGACAAAATAACCCACATTCTCTCATACTCAAACTAATCGCTACAAGTGATTTGTGGACTTTGTAACAGTTCACAGTCCCCAAATTCCTGTAGCCTAAGCCAAACAAGATTAACTCATGAAATATCGGTGATGCTACAACCTGAACTCTTAGCACAAGTTGAAAAAAGCGAAGACTATCCCCTCAGTCCTGTGCCTCGGGAAAGTCGCAAAAGTTTAATCTCTCTTGCCCCCTTATTAATTGGCTTTACCCTCTACTCCGGCACCCTGTTTGCGGGGGGATTAGTCGGACCGGCTTTTCGCTTTTTCCCGGACTTGCTGCTTGTGATTGTATTCGGCAATCTTATTTTAGGGATTTATTCCGCATTTTTAGGCTATATTGCCGGAAAAACTGGGTTAAATACCGTTTTAATGGCGCGCTTCAGTTTTGGTAATATAGGCTCTCGTTGGGTTGATTTTATTTTGGGCTTTACCCAAATTGGCTGGTATGCTTGGGGTTCTGGTTTGATGGCCGATTTATTGAATCAACTGGTGGGTTTTCCAGAATCCCTCAACTGGCTATTAATTCTCCTCGTCACTTACGGATTTTGTGCCACCGCCTATATTGGCTATAAGGGGTTAGATTGGTTAAGTCGGATTGCCGTCCCGGCCATTGTAATCTTGATGCTGTGGAGTTTAACTATTGCGACCCAAGATGTTGGGGGATGGAGTGGGATGCAAAATCTTGTCCCGAGTGAGGAACTTCCCCTGAGTGCAGCCATCACCATAATTGTTGGGACTTTTGTCTCTGGCGGCACACAAGCCACGAATTGGAGTCGTTTTGCCAGTTCAGGTAAAATCGGGGCAATAGCCACTTTTATCGCCTTTTGCTTGGGGAATGGGTTTTTGATTTTCAGTGGTGCTTACTGTGCGTTAGCCTATAATCAGGCGGATATTGTGCAAGTCATGGCGCAGCAAGGGTTATTAATGGGAGGAGTTTTGCTCTTTGTCCTCAATATGTGGACGACTCAGGACAATACCATTTATGCTTTCTCTGTCGCTGGATGTCATGCGTTCCGCACGGAAAAACGCCATTTAATGGTGTTGGGAGGAGCAACTTTTGCGTTGGCGTTAACCTTTGGCGGTATTTATGGCAGTGAACAATTTCTTAATTTTCTTCTGTTATTAGGTACGTTTATCCCACCAATTGGTGGGGTAATTATTGCAGATTTTTGGCTTAATTATCGAGAAGAATTCCCCCATTTAACCGCACTTCAAGCGGATTGGAATCTGTCAGGTATTACGGCTTATATCTTAGCCTCTGCTTTGGCTTATGTTACACCGGGAGTTAAGCCAATTTATGGAATTTTGTTCGCTATTTTTTTGTATTTTGTGTTGAACAAAATAAGACCCATTATAACCTCAAAATTTTGACAATTTCAATGGAGCAAAAAATAAAAAAAATACCGTTTCGCCTCATCCTGATTATCCCTTTTTTGTTACAAGTGGTTGTCGTAGTTGGGGTGACAGGATGGTTTTCCATTCGCAATGGAAAAAGAGCCATTAATGATCTTGCCCACGAGTTAAGAGAAGCGACAACGGCTCGTCTAGAGGAGCAACTACAACGCTACACTATGACTCCTGTTTTAATTAATCAACTGAATGCTAATGCTCCAGAGTTGTTAAGCATTCAGGCGGAGGATGTAGCTGAGAATATCATTCACTTGCAAGAACGTTATTTTTTACGGCAAATCCAATCCTTTGACTCGATTAGTGCGACATACTTTTGTAGTGTTGAGGGGTTTTGTGCGGGGGCAAAACGGACAACGGATAATTCTTTACAAATCCTGCGGCGGGATTTAGAATCTGATCGGTTAAAAATTTATGAAGTGCCAAATCTTTCGGCGAATGAATTGGGGCTATTAGTCGAAGATAATCCGGGCTTTTATCCTACCACTCGACCCTGGTATAAGGCGACATTGCAAGCAAAAAGCCCGATTTGGAGTGAGATTTATTCGGATTTTGTGGGTCGAGGTTTAGCTATTACGGCGACCCATCCGGTTTATGATCAAGACAATGAGTTTAAGGGCGTTCTAGGAACGTCTTTTTTGCTGTTAAGAATGAATGAATCTCTACGAAATTGGAGGACGGAAAATGAAGTCGAGATGTTTATTATAGAACGTTCGGGGCGTTTGGTGGCAACTTCTACCCCAGACCCGATTTTTCAGGTGCGACAAAATCGAACTCAGCGTATTTTAGCGGCGGATAGTGATAATCCGATCATTCAAGAAACGGCTGAAAAAATTAAGATTTATTTTGAAGATTGGGATAAAATTGAAGGGTCTAAATCTCTGGATTTTTTAGTTGGAGGAAACCGTCATTTTGTTCAGGTGACATCTTTAGAAAATCGCCAAAATTTGGATTGGTTAATGGTGGTGATTGTTTCTGAAGATAATTTTCAGGACAATGTTGAAAGGAATCGCCGTAATACGATTTTATTGTGTCTGGCGGCTTTGGTGCTTTCGGGAGGGGCGGGCTTTGTGACGACGGGGTGGCTGACTCGTCCGATTTTACTTAAGGAATATTCCCGCAATTTAGAACAAACGGTGGCGGAACGAACGGAGAAGTTGCAGCAGGAAATTCGCGATCGCACCCTAGCCGAATTAGCCCTGCGCAACTCGGAGGAAAAGTTCTCTAAAGCCTTTTGTTCTAGTCCCAGTGCCATTGGGATTAGTACCCTCAAAGACGGGCTTTTGTTGGAGGTGAATGATAGTTATGTCAAGATGACGGGCTATGAACGAGAGGAAATTTTAGGCAAAAATCCCACAGATTTGGATCTTTGGGTCAATATTCAAGATCGGGATTGGATTATTAAACAATTAGATCAAGAAGGGATGGTGCGCAACTATGAAACCACCTATCGCACCAAATCGGGAGAAATTCGCACGGCTTTAGTGTCGGCGGAATTAATTGATTTAAATGGCGAAGTTTGTGTTTTAGCTACTTCTAACGACATTACAGAACGGAAGCAGGTCGAGGCTAATTTAGAGAAACAATATCATCGTATTGTTTTGTTGAATAGTATCACAGAGGAGTTGCGTTCTAGTTTAGATGTGCAGCAAATTTTCCAGAAGGCCGCCGATCAAATTGGGGGAGTATTCCATGTTAATCGTTGTCTGATTTATACCTATGTGGCTGATTCTGAGCCGAAAATCCCTTGTGTGGCTGAATATGTGGAAACGGGATCTCCTCGTGCGATCGCCCAAGAAATGCCCCTAGAGAATAATGAGGTGATGACTTGGGTATTGGCAGAAGATCGGGTATTGGCCGCTTCTCAAGTCCGGGAAGATCCCCGTTTTGCCTGTTTACAGGCGATTATCGACAGCTTACACATTGAGTCAATGTTGTTAATTCGGACTTCTTATCAAGGGAAGCCTAACGGGGTGATTCGGCTGGAACAGTGCTATAAAGCCCGGGAGTGGACGGAGGATGAGATAGAATTATTAACGACTGTAGCGGCTCAGTTAGGAATTGCGATC
This sequence comes from Spirulina subsalsa PCC 9445, assembly GCF_000314005.1. NCBI lineage: Bacteria > Bacillati > Cyanobacteriota > Cyanophyceae > Spirulinales > Spirulinaceae > Spirulina > Spirulina subsalsa. The sequence goes on along the minus strand of NZ_JH980292.1, from coordinate 849,866 downwards.
GCCCAAGCCCAACTCCTCGAACAAGAACAACAACAACGGGTCGAATTAACGCTACAAAATGCCGCCCTCGAACAAGCCAAGGAACAGGCCGAAATTGCCAATCGGACGAAGAGCGAATTTTTAGCCCAAATGAGTCACGAGTTACGGACTCCCCTCAATGCCATTTTAGGCTTTAGTCAACTGATGGCGCGCAATCCTGCCTTGAGTCACGGAGCCAAGGAAATAGCCATTATTAACCGGAGTGGAGAGCATTTATTAGAATTAATTAATGACATTCTAGAAATGTCGAAAATTGAAGCGGGAAAGGTCACATTTACCCCTGCACCTTTTGACCTACACCAGCTTTTAAATGCTTTAGAGGAGATGTTTTTATTGAAAGCCCAATCCCAAGGTTTAGATTTGATTTTTGAGCGGTTTCCTAACGTTCCCCAATATATCAAAACTGATGAACCTAAACTGCGTCAAGTGCTAATTAATTTATTAAGTAATGGAATTAAATTTACCGAAAAAGGCAAGGTTATGGTATCCGTAAACACTCAATCCATCCCTTCAGACCAGGAACGAGAGGGTTCTAAAAAAGTCCTGATTCACTTTGCCATTGAAGATACAGGTTTTGGCATTTCTCCCCTAGAGATCCCCAGTTTATTTGACCCCTTCACCCAAACTCAATCGGGACAAAAATCTCATCAAGGAACAGGTTTAGGATTGCCGATTAGTCGGAAATTTGTCCAGATGATGGGGGGAGAAATTTTTGTGAAAAGTATGTTATGAGAGGGCAGTTGTTTTGAGTTTACGATTGAAGTTGAACCAGTTGCTGCCCATGATGTGACTCCCCCACAACAGCAGCGCGTGGTGGTTAAACTTGCCCCCAATCAACCCACCTATCGCCTTTTGGTGGTGGATGATATTGAGGAAAATCGCCTATTATTAAGGCATCTTTTAGAAGAAGTGGGCTTTGAGGTTTGGGAGGCAGAAAATGGACAAGAAGCCATTACAAAATGGCAACAATATCACCCGGATTTGATTTGGATGGATATGCGAATGCCTGTTATGGATGGCTATATGGCAACGCGACAGATTCGGAAACAAGAACAAGCACAACATCTCACCCCGACGAAGATTATTGCAATTACGGCTAGTGCTTTAGAGGAGGAAAAAGCCGATATTTTGGCGGCCGGGTGTGATGATGTGGTGCGGAAGCCTTTCCATGAAAATAGTCTCTGGGATACCTTAAGCCAATATTTGGGGGTTGCCTATTGTTATGCGGAAAAAGAGGAGATATCTTTAGGAGAAGATGTCAGCCTTTCTTCTACTGTCGCCTTAGAAGCCAATGCCCTTAAGATGATGTCCCCGGAATGGCTGCATCAATTGCATCAAGCGGCCATGATGGGAGATGATCTGGCGGTGTTGCAATTAGTGGAACAACTGTCCCCAGAACATCAAGAGTTAATAGATACATTGAGGCATTTAGCCGATAATTTCCGGTTAGATCAAATCACCGATGTGACAATGGAGTTTGAGTTTTTGGGAGAGTCTCAAGAGGTGCTTTAAAATGAGTTAACGACTCAAGTTTAATCTTCAAGTCCCAGTTAATAGAGTTGCGAATCAGACCCTTTAAATTTATCACGAAATAACAGGACGACAATGGAGCATTATCTACCGGATATTTTGATTGTGGATGATACACCGGATAACTTACGTTTGTTATCGACTATGTTGTTAGAATCTGGGTATAAAGTGCGGAAGGCGATTAATGGGGAACGGGCATTACAAGCGGTGAAAGCGAGATGTCCTGATTTGATTTTATTGGATATTCGGATGCCGGATATGACGGGCTATGAGGTTTGTCAAGCGTTAAAGGATAATCCGGCAACTCGCAAAATTCCAATTATTTTTATTAGTGCCTTAGATGCCCCGATGGATAAGGTGTTAGCTTTTGATGTGGGGGGGGTGGATTATATTAGTAAACCGTTCCATGTGGCAGAAGTTTTGGCACGGGTAGAAAGTCATTTAAAAATTCGTTTGTTGCAACGACAATTAGAGGAACAAAATGCCAAACTAGAACAGGAGGTAGAGGTGCGTCGGAAAACGGAAGATGCCTTAAGGGTATATCTCCATGCGGTGTCCCATGATTTAAGAAATCCGGTTATTGGGACAAATATGGTGTTAAATCGTCTGTTAGAGTCTCATCCGGGGCGGGCGGAATTGCCTGTGGCGAGGGCGTTGGTGGAACGGATGGCGATAAGTTGCGATCGCCAGTTAAAATTAATCAACTCCCTCCTCGATACCCGAGAGTTTGATATACAAGGCATTACCCTAGATTGTCAGTCTCTGAATTTTCATCAACTCACTCAGGATTTTATCGCCGATTGGCAGCCCATTCTAGAGAAAAATCAAGTCACCCTTGCCTACGAAATCCCCCCCCACTTGCCCCCGGTCTGGGCAGATGCTAACAAAATTTGGCGCGTCTTAGAAAACCTCACCGCTAATGCCCTCAAACATAATCCCTCCGGTGGTGAGATTACCCTAAAAGCCGAATTGATGCCCCCCTCTGGCGAGTGGTTACGGTGTTCTGTGATCGATAATGGGGTAGGCATTCCCCCAGAAATGTGTGAGGGGATTTTTGAACTCTACAAACGAGGGGAATCCTTGCGACGCAAAGGAGGGCTAGGATTAGGCTTATACCTCTGTCGTCAAATTATCGAAAGTCACGGGGGCGAAATTGGCTTAAATTCCACCCCCAGAAAAGGTTCTCATTTTTGGTTTACCCTGCCTGTTAGTAACAGAATGTGACAAAGACTTGCAATAAACACGATAGTATGAGTCAAGTGAGTTAATATTTCATCTCCCACAGCACTCATGTTGAACGAAATCTTACCCTTTGCCCTACCGATTAATAAAATTGCGATCGCCGGAACCTGTCTCTGGGCGTTAGCCCTTTATATCGCCTGTAGTTCCCTGCGCTACTGGATCACCGAACAACTAGATCGTTGGTTTCACTTTGCCGAGTCCCTCTACCTACCCCAAGACGAACTTCAGCGCACCCGCAAAAGCCGAGCATCCCAAAACGCCTTTTACGCCTCCATCTTTAGTATTTTCCCCTTCCTCGCCGCCGGAATCCTCTGTGATTATGGCGTCGATTTAAGCCTAGGGCGCAGTTGGTCAATTAGTTTAGGCATTCTCGCCTGTATGGGCTGTGCTGTCTACGAACTCGGGCGCAGAAGTGGGGAATTATGACCCATGAGTTAGGCCAGATCAGCGTCATTATGGCGAGTTATAACGCCGCTCAGTACATTGGGGAGGCGATCGCCAGTATCTTAGAACAAACCTATCCCCACAGAGATTAATGTCTTACAAGATGGGGAATATATGCAGTGTGAAGCTAGTTCCCATTTTCCGGGTTTGCCCCTGTGCGAAGTAATTCCCCAATATCTAGAACAAAGTAAAATTGAGGGGAGAAATAAGACGATGAAAGCCTTTCGCGCTTGGGTGAGAGAAAACCACTTCTAATACTCATCATCTGACCTAAATGGCGAATATTCAGGGATGGTTAGTGATGCTTCATCTGAGGACTCCATAACTGGCCTTGGCAAATATCTAGGGTTGGCTGAACAAAAATAACGACGCACTCCCCCACCTCGCGGAACACAGGTGGGGGAGCATTCATTAACATCAGACCCTAGACCCAGCCAGGGAACAGGCAAGAGGGAATAATAATCAATTATTAATTCCCCCGATCTCCCGACTCCCTTTTGATTAGGGAACAGGGGGGAGGGGGAATTAAGGATTATTCCCTTTTCCCGACCCCCCACTTTTTGAGCCAACCCTAACTAACGACTAGCCGCCTCATGAGCCGCCGCCGCCTCCTCAGGATGAATCCCTAAACGAGTGAGATTAATCCGGCCGCGCTGATCAATTTCCCGCACCTTCACCACAACCTCATCGCCTACAGCGACCTCATCTTCCACCTTACCGACTCGACGTTCCGCCAGTTGGGAAATATGAATCATGCCCTCCTTACCGGGCAGAATCTCCACAAACGCCCCGATGGGAATAATGCGAGTCACACACCCCACAAATACATCCCCCTCATTGAGTTTGCGCGTCATGCCCTCAATAATCCGTTGCGCCTTCAGAGCATTGTCCCGTTCATGACAATAAATCGTGACCGTGCCATCATCCTCAATATCAATTTTGGCCCCGGTTTGCTCCGTAATGCCCTTGATATTTTTCCCACCCGGTCCAATAACCAAACCAATTAAATCCGGGTCAATCTTCAGCGTCAACAGACGAGGAGCATAGGGGGAAAGATCCTCACGGGGTTGGTCAATAGTCGCCAGCATTTCCTCTAAAATGTGTAAGCGCCCCTCTTTGGCCTGATTCACCGCTTGAGCAATCACATCTAAAGATAACCCGGTGATTTTCATATCCATCTGTAAGGCCGTAATCCCGCTATCGGTACCCGCCACCTTAAAATCCATATCCCCTAAGAAGTCCTCAATGCCTTGAATATCCGTCAAGACCCGCACTTCGTCCCCTTCCTTAATCAAACCCATTGCCGTCCCACTCACAGGCTTAACAATGGGGACCCCAGCATCCATCAGGGCGAGGGTAGAGCCACAGACCGACCCCATCGAGGTAGACCCGTTAGACGACAAGACCTCAGACACCACCCGCACCACATAGGGAAACTCCGTCTGGGGGGGGAGAACCGGAACAATCGCCCGTTCCGCCAGCGCCCCGTGACCGATTTCTCGACGGCCGGGAGAACGCATGGGTCGCGTTTCGCCCACGGAGAAGGGGGGGAAATTGTAGTGATGGAGATAGCGCTTCTGCTCGTCGGGGTGCAAATCATCCAACTCCTGGGCATCTCCCGGAGTGCCGAGGGTGACGAGGGAGAGAACTTGAGTTAAACCCCGTTGGAACAGGCCAGAACCGTGAACACGACGCGGCAAGACTCCCACCCGACAAGAGATGGGACGCACTTCATCGAGTTTGCGACCATCCACCCGCACGCCGTCTTCAACAATTTGCTGACGCATTAACTTCTTGGTCAGTTTTTTGAAGGCATCGGCAACGACCATCGGTTCAGAGGCCGCCACTTTGAGGGGGTCTTCTTCGGGTAATTCCGTTAAAACCGCATCAATTTCGGTGGCTTTAATGTCATCTAAGGCCTCATCCCGGGCATTTTTATCTAAGTCGAATTGAGAGAGGACTTTTTTAATCGAGACGCTGGCTTTTTCGGCTAAAAAGTGGGTTAAGGTTTCATCGACCTCTGGGGGTTCTTCGGTCGCAATTGATAAGCCTAATTCGGCTAAGAGATCCCGTTGTTCTTGAATTAAATCTTGAACCGCTTCATAGCCAAATTCGATGGCCTCAATAATATCTTGTTCTGGGAGTTGGTTCGCTCCAGCTTCCACCATGACCACCCCATCAGGAGATCCGGCCACGACTAAATCAAGATCCCCTTCTTTAATTTCTTTAAAAGTCGGGTTAATGATAAAATCATCCCCAACTAAGCCCACTCGCACGGCTGCCATCGGGCCATAAAAGGGGATTTGTGCCAACAGGACAGCGACGGATGCACCTGTCACCGCTAGGACATCTGGGGGGACTTGTTCATCCATCGACAGGGTAGTTGCTATGATTTGAATATCATCGCGCAACCACTGGGGAAAGAGAGGGCGTAAGGGGCGGTCGATTAAACGACAGGTCAGTGTCACCTTTTCTGGCGGACGGCCTTCTCGTCGGAGAAATCCCCCCGGAATGCGGCCTGCTGCGTAGAGTCGTTCTTCGTAGTCCACTAAGAGGGGTAAAAAATCAATTCCTTCTCGGCCTGTGGAGCGTGTTGCCGTGACGATTACGGCAGTTTCTCCTGACTCGATTAAGACCGAACCACCAGCCTGCGGAGCGAGTAGACCAGTTTGCAGTCGAATATCCCGGCCGTCAAAGGATATTGACTTATTGAATTCTTGCATCTTGTGTGCTTATCCTTTCTGTTTGACTTCTTCTTCTTCTTTCGCAATCCTAGCACTTCTAGACTCTTGGGGAAACGCTGAAATTCGGAAGGTTTCTCCGCCTACAGTCCCATAACCTATTACCCGGATCATTAACCACAGATAACATGGCGATTTTACACGGCAGTTGGATTTTAGAAGCCCAGAGTGGGTATTTTTTCCTCTGGGGAGAAACTTGGCGGACTCAGGGAGATGGGGAGTTAAAAGCCGGGGTGAAGGGGGTGGCGAGTCATCCCTTGGCGATGAGTGGGGAAGAGGTGCTCAAATGTGCAAGATCCCGGAAATTAGTTCTCCCAGAAGGGGATGGAGCCGACTGGATGACCTATCAGGTGGTGGCTTTACCCAGTCGGGGCGGACAACGGAAAAAGCGGGGGAAAAAGGGGGCTGATTCGGGGGGGGATGATGTCTTTCCGGTGCTGTCGGGGGATAGTGAGGAGATTCGAGATATTTCGTCCCTATCCCTTCAGTGGTGGGCGCTTCCGGGTTTGCGGTTGGATCCGGCGATCGCCATTCTCTTGTTACAATCGGTTCCCCTCGGTTCTATCCAACTGCGACAAGTCTATTTAGGCGACTCCCTCAAATTTTGGGCGCAAGTGTATCGCTGGAGTTTGGATTTATTAGCCCGAGGGAAGTTTTTACCTGCCCTAACGTTTGATAATAATAATCAGGCTTACAGTCAATGGCAACCTTTGTTAGATAGTGCCTTAGATCAAAGTCGTTTAAGTCGTTTTTTAGAGTGGATGCCCTCGGTTTGTCGGGCTTATGTCCACCCGGAGGAACGTTGGGAAAAACCCACTTGGGGGGATGATTGGATTGCCCCTCAAACTCTCTTGTTTGCCTTTTTAGGCACAATGGTAGACAGTCAATTGCGTCAATGGGTGGAGTTAAAAGGTCAACATTCTTCAGATGTCATTGCCACGGCTTGGTTAGAATCCCTCGCTCAACCTTTAACAGCCCTCCGGGAATCTCCCGAAACCTTGCACCGCTTAAAAACTGCTTTAGACAGTTGGAAAGCCCCGGTGCAAGATTATTTAGTCACCGCGAAAGATGAAAAGTTGGCCGGGAATGCCTTTCGCACCTCTTTTGTTCTGCAAGCGCCCACGACGGGAGAAATTAATTGGGGCAAGTTAGACTGGAAATTAAATTATTATTTACATTCGGTGAATGACCCCTCTTTTGTGGTAGAGGCGGCGACCATTTGGGAAAATCCTGTTGAGGAATTAAACCTAGAAGGGTATACGATTGAAAACCCCCAAGAAATTCTCTTAAGAGGATTAGGAATTGCCGCCCGGATTTATGAACCCATTCGAGAGAGTTTACTCCATCCTTATCCGACTCGTTGCGTTTTAGATCCGATTCAGGTTTATGCCTTTTTACGGTCAAGTTATTGGCAATTACAAGATACGGGTTTTACGGTAGATTTACCCCCCGGACTGGCAGGAGGGGCGGACGAAAAACGCTTAGGGATTAAGTTCTCGGCGGCGGTCAGTCCTAAACAGGCGGATCGTTTAGGGTTACAAAGTTTACTCAAATATAAGTTAGAATTAGCTATCGGAGATCAAACGGTTTCGGCGGAAGAATTCGAGCGTTTATTAGAGCAAAAATCCCCCCTAGTCCAAGTGAATGGGGAATGGTTGGCTTTACAACCGGCGGATGTCAAGGCGGCTCAAAGTATTTTATCCTCAAAAAATGAAGAGTTAACGTTTACGGTTGAGGATGCTTTGCGCTTAAGTACAGGGGATACAAAGGTTTTAGAAAAGTTACCTGTGGTCAAGTTTGAAGCTTCCGGGGTACTCAAAGAATTAATTGCCAATTTAACAGAAAATAAACGGATTGAATCTCCTGCTCCTCCGGCAGGGTTTAAGGGAGAATTGCGCCCCTATCAAGCGCGAGGGGTGGGATGGTTAAGGTTCTTAGAACGTTGGGGATTGGGCGCTTGTTTAGCCGATGATATGGGGTTAGGAAAAACGATTGAAACTATTGCTTTTTTACTCAGTTTAAAAGAGGACGACCGCTTAAAAAATCCTACGTTATTAGTCTGCCCGACTTCGGTTTTAGGTAACTGGGAACGGGAGTTACGGAAATTTGCCCCGACTTTATCGGTGTTGGTTCATCATGGGGATAAACGAGATAAGGGCAAAACTTTTGTCAAAGCGGCACAGAAGAAAGAGTTAGTGATTACCAGTTACTCGTTAGTGTATCGGGACATTGAAACTCTGGAAACGCTGCAATGGGAAGGGGTGATTTTAGATGAAGCGCAGAATATCAAAAACTCTCAAGCGAAACAGTCCCAAGCGGTGCGGAGTTTGTCGGCGAATTTCCGGATTGCTTTAACGGGAACTCCAGTGGAAAACCGCTTAACGGAGTTGTGGTCGATTTTAGAGTTTTTGAATCCGGGGTTTTTGGGGACAAAACAGTTCTTTCAACATCGTTTTGCCATTCCCATTGAGAAATATGGCGATCGCGATTCCCTCTCTAGTTTACGCTCTCTCGTCCAACCCTTCATCCTCCGTCGCCTCAAAACGGACAAGGCCATTATCCAAGACTTGCCGGATAAGCAGGAAATGAACGTTTTCTGTGGTCTGTCCTCAGAACAAGGGATGTTATATCAAAAGCTAGTAGACGAGTCTCTGATGGCCATTGAGGAAGCAGAAGGCATCCAACGACATGGATTAATCCTCACCCTGTTATTGAAGCTGAAACAAGTCTGTAATCACCCCTCCCTGTTGCTGAAAGAGAAGAGTTTAGGACGGGGAGATCGTTCCGGGAAAGTCTTACGTCTTCAGGAAATGTTAGAGGAAGTGATGGCAGAAGGCGATCGCGCTTTAATTTTCACCCAGTTTGCGGAATGGGGGAAACTCCTACAACCCTACCTAGAATATAAACTCAATACCGATGTCCTGTTCCTCTACGGCTCCACCAAACGGGAACAACGGGAAATCATGGTAGACCGCTTTCAAAACGACCCCGACGGCCCCCAAATCCTCATCCTCTCCCTCAAAGCAGGAGGCACCGGATTAAACCTTACCCGCGCTAATCATGTTTTCCACGTTGACCGATGGTGGAATCCTGCCGTTGAAAATCAGGCCACAGACCGCGCTTTCCGCATCGGTCAAAAACGCAACGTTCAAGTTCATAAGTTTGTCTGTACTGGCACACTCGAAGAGAAAATCAACGACATCATCGAAAGCAAAAAACAACTGGCCGAACAAACCGTAGATGCTGGAGAACAATGGTTAACTGAAATGGACACCGATCAACTGCGCAGTTTGCTGATTTTAGACCGGAGTGCCATTATGGATGAAGAAAAATAAGCCAATTTCCCTTAAAAATAGCGGTGCATTGCAATGGTTTAGGATCTCATGGTGTGTCATGAGGTGATGAATTTCCGTTTTCTTTCCCGATTCTTGAGGTATAGAATCAGGTAAAAAACAATCCTTGATGACCCCTTAATTTGCCGTAATTCCCCAATGTGGTTTCATTCTTTTCGCCTTTGTCAAGCCCGTTTATCGCGCTCTATTGCCTTTTGGGTTTTTCTGAGCCTTGTTATCATTGAAGCCATTATCTTAATTCCCTCCTACCGTAAAGAAGAACAGCGTCAATTAAATAACCTCGAAAATATTTCTCAGGCCACCGTTACCCTCATTGCGGCCTTAAGTGAAATGGATATGTCTACCGAAGAATTACAGGACAAAATACGGAGCTTAATCGCTGATTCTTCAGTCACTCTGGGCATGGCTATTTATACCCAAAATCATCAAACCATTGAAATTATTGGCGAGTCTCCCCAATTAACTCCCCAAGACTTACAAGGAAAAGCCATTCTTCGCCAACGCAGTCCAGACCGAAACCGCTATGATATTGCTTGGTCGGCTCAATCTTTAAACATTAACTATATTTTAATCGCCCGTTTAGATGCTTCAGGAGTCCAACGAGAGTTAAATTTTTTCATTCTACGAATTATTGGTTTAGTGGTCATTATTGCCCTGGTCGTCACCGTCACCACCATAATTATTGTGGGAGTGACTGTCATTACACCCATTTTACAGTTACGGGATGATCTCGTCGTCGCGGGAGAAATCTTAAGTCGCAATGGAAATCAGGACAAGAATTCTGTATATTTTTATGCCTTAACCACTCAGCGTAAAGACGAGTTAGGCGTAGTTATGAAGGCATTTAATCAAATGTTTAAGCGCGTTTCTCAAGAAATTGAACAACGCAAACAAGCCCAAGAATTAATTCGCCTTGAACAGGAAAAATCTGAGCAACTCTTGCTTAACATTTTACCACAATCTATTGCGACTTTGTTAAAGCAGGGCAATAAAATTATTGCTCAAGAATTTGAAGAAGTAACTATTTTATTTGCGGATATTGTGGGTTTTACTCAACTTTCTAGTCAAATTCCCCCAGAGGAGTTAGTCGAGTTACTGAATCGTATTTTTTCCTGTTTTGACAATTTAACCGAGTTTTATAATCTAGAAAAAATCAAAACCATTGGGGATAGTTATATGGTGGTAGGGGGTTTACCCACACCCCGCCCAGATCACGCGGAAGCCATTGCAGAAATGGCCTTAGCGATGCAGAAATCCCTACATCAGATTGATTGTTCCCACGGCCCTCTTGAAATGCGAATTGGCATTAATACAGGAAATGTAGTAGCGGGAGTAATTGGGAAGAAAAAGTTTATTTATGATTTATGGGGAGACGCGGTGAATGTGGCCAGTCGTATGGAATCTCATGGGGTGGTGGGGAAAATTCAGGTGACAGAAGCAACCTATCAACGGTTACAAGGACTGTATAATTTTGAACGGCGGGGGAAGGTTGAGGTTAAAGGGAAAGGGGAGATGGAAACATATTTTTTGCTGGGGAATAAATAGGGAGAAAAGAGCGCGTTGGGGGCGAATTATAACTAAATTATGGCTGAATGTCCATTTAAATTTCATTAAGAAATCCAAGTTTGAATACCCTATTTATATTTTCTGGTGTAACCTCAAGGTTAGGTTTAATATTCAATATCATAGGTACATTGGAATGAATAGAAGCCAAGAAATCCGGGGCATTATCGCCCAACGTCAGCCCCTTGCTGAAAAGCTGGTAGAGATCGAAACTGGGTTATCTTCACTGTATGGTTGGATCCAGCGATTAGAACAAGAACGCGATCGCCAACTTCAGCATTGGTCAGGAGATGAACCCACCGAATCCAAACTGCAACAGCTAGAATTTGCAAGTTTTAAGCAAAAAGTCCAAGAACAACTAGGATCACTTCATAGACTCCAAGCCAGATTTTCCCGTACAACCCTAAATATCGGCGTAATTGGGCGCATGGGACAAGGGAAAAGCACCCTATTACAAAGTTTAACTGGACTAAAAAACGAGGTAATTCCAGCCCTACAAGGAAAAGCTTGTACCGCAGCGCGGAGTACCATTTGTCATCAACCGGGGAATTTTACCACCGCAGAAATTCAATTTCATGATCACGACTCATTTTTAGAGGAAGTGATTATTCCCTATTACACAAAACTAGGACTGACTCCCCAACCCAGTTCTTTTGAAGACTTTGTTCATAGTGATATTCCACCTCTACCCTCGGACAGAGATCAAACAAAAATTAACATTTATAATCGACTAAAAGATGATTATTACAGCAACGGGAAAAAGTACAAAGACTATTTAGGTCGAGGGTATTTAACCATTCAAGATCCCTCTCAAATCTCTAATTATGTGGCACAAAAATATAATCAAGATTATGAACTAATTAACCATGAGTGTTTAGCCGTTAAGCACGTTAAAATATCCTGTGATTTTCCCGTTCATGAAATTGGTGCAATTGCCTTAGTAGATGTTCCGGGTTTGGGCGATTTCCGGTTAGGAGATGAGAGTTTAGTGATTGAAGCTCTTGCCCAAGAAGTCGATTTTATTCTATTTATTCGCAAACCCTCCAAAGACCGGGCAAATTTTGAGCAAAGTGATACAAAACTTTATGATTTAGCGAATAAAGCGTTAAATGATTTGCCTTCTCGCTCTATCTTTGTCCTTAATGTCGATCAAAATGGGGAAAATCAAGCCAGTTGTCTGTCTTTACAACAGGATATTAATTCAGGTAAGGTGAGAATGCCCGTCCTAGATTGTGTCATTGCGGACTGTTCTTCCCCTGACGATGCTAATACTAAAGTGCTTCAGTCTGTTTTGAGTAATTTAAGTTCTAATGTGACCGAATTAGATCGCAATTATACCCAGAAAAAAATAGCAGATTTGCAGGCTAGTCTCAGGGATTTTAACCAGCAATTACAGCTAGTTAAGATTGCATTACCCAATATTGATGATGATGAAATTTCTAATCAATATGAAGATTTATTTGAAGAATTTTGGGATACAATTACTAATGAAATGACGGAGTTTCAAAAGCAATTAATGCAGAATCGTGACGACCCGGATGAGAACCTTAAAAATCAGATTGATACAGTTTTAGACGATTGTCGGAAAAATGTGCAAATGCCAAGTTTGAAAGACATAGAAAGACGCCGCAACAAACTAGAATCTTATGCCAGCACTTATGATCAATATTTGCAAGAGTTGAGAACCAATTTATCCCGAAAATTTCTGGATATTGAGCAAGGATTGACTAAAACAATTGAGCAAATTAAAGCGACAGTAGCTGACGTTTTGGTAGAAAAATGCGGTTTGGGCGGACTCTCAGAATCCCGACAATCACAGTTTTTAGTTGAAGTGGCTAATCAAATTCCGCCCGTGCCAGAATACACCGAACTTAAAAAAGGGTTTGAGATTTTGTCAGAATTTAATCTGTCGTATCGAGGCTTAATTCAACACCGTATTCGTTCACAGTTAAATGGGTTAACCCCAGATTTAACGTCACGGCCTAAATTAGGAGCTAAGGCTCAAGATATTTTAGACTCTCTAGAGGAAGAATACAAGTCAACTATTTATAACTGTGAAGGGGCTTTAACTGGATTTTTGTCAGAACCCAGCCAAGCATCTTTTGCTATTGTTGAAGAATTTGCTGACCGTGTACTGCGAGCTAAAAATGCGAAAAAAGAATGGAAACGATTCTTACGCAGCAAACGACATCAGATTTGGGACAAGTTTGAAAAACTGCAAATTCAAGTGAACGCTGTTCAAGACTGGTCAAATCTTCTCACTTCTGTCACGGCTCAGATTGAGCAGTTAGAACAATCTTTAAAGCAGCTATAAAAATCCTAAGAAAGTAAAATTGTGAGGGTAATCAATGAAATCTTTTTGGCCATTTAATTCTGAAGAAAATTTACCCACTCTTAACGTAGCGATGCTGGGTCCAAGGGGTGTGGGCAAAACTAGCTTGTTGGCCGCCATGTATGATCAGTTTGCTAATGTTAGTCAGGATTTACAACTAGAGGCGGATGACGAAAGTAAATCTGATTTGAATAAGCGGTTACAGGAACTGAAAACCGTTGGTGATAGCATAAAATATCGCCCAAGTTTTACACAAACTAAGGGTTATCGCTCATTTAAGTTTTGGTTTGGGCAAACTGGAACAAATCCCGCTTTACAAATTAATTTTCAGGATTATCCAGGGGGATGGCTGGAAGAGGATAGCCAGCAGAAAAAAGTAGAAGACTTAATCAGGCAATCGGTCGCTGTTTTGATTCCCATTGATACTCCGATATTAATGGAAGGGGAAGGAAAATATCATGATAAATTGAATCAACCAACAGAAATAAATGATTTATTTAAAAAAGTCTATAAGGACTTGGATTCTCCTCGCTTGGTGATTTTGGCTCCCATCAAATGTGAAAAATATATCAAGGATGATCCTTCGGAATTATTTAGAAAGGTCAGAGAAGGCTATCAGAAACTCCTCAATCAATTTGCATCTGAAAAGCTCGTCTCGAAAGTTTCAGTGATCATTACTCCGGTTCAAACTTTAGGTGGTGTCGTGTTTTCACGGATTGAATTCGATAACAATGGTGAACCAACATTCTTCTATCGGAAACCTCAACCTAATAGTCTTTATAAACCCAAAAATACTGAAGTTCCCCTACGGTATCTGCTACGATTTTTGTTGAAGCTGCATCTAGATAACGGAAGGGCTTCTATCTTTAAGAAAATTTGGAATGTTCTGGGGAGAAATTCGGGGTTGCGAAATGCCGTGAGTCGATTTACAGAACCAAGACCCGACGAGGTTGAAATTGTCCAAGGTCTAGAACTATTGAAATTGTAAGGAGATTCACTATGGAATTGTTTGTACAAAGTTGCGGAGTTTCTAAAGAATATTGTTGGTTAAAAGAACCAGAGATAATACTTTATGATCTACCTGATGATGACCTAGAACCGATGCTAAAAATGGTAGATAGCGATTATTTTTCGGTGGTTCTTTATCGTTCTCAAGATCAACAAAATAGGCTTTTGCTATTGGTAACAGGATTACCCTCAAAAGATCGCATTGACAACCGAACTCGGAAAATTTTTAATTCGGTTTTATGGGTTGGGAATAATTCGGATGAAGCGACTTTACGCGCCATTGCAATTCAAGCCTTGAATGGAGAATTAGCCAATCGAGTAGATCAAGCGGTTGTTTCTGAAAATAACGCTCAAGGCTTTAAGGTGAGTTTTGAGGAATTAACACCGGAAAATCTTGGTCTTATGTCTGTTCAAAATAATCCGGCTGACTCTGGTAAAATCGGCAATCTCTCCATCTGTAAAAATGACCTCATTCGCGATCTGAATCAATATTCTTTGCCTAAATATGACGGGATGTTAGTTGTGGTGTCTGCAACGGTATCAGAATCTAAGCTGAAACAAAACAAAGTTTGGCGCGGTTTATCAGAGACAATATCTGATGATGAGTGGATTCTGTTGTCGGAGGATAAAGGTGATAATTTTCGTCAACCGTCCAAATCTACAAATACTTCAACATCTGCTTCTGTTTTACCAACAGCTACTTCGTCGGCTTATTCAAGAAATGGTACAGGAAATCAGGAAACATCTACCCTGAAAAAATGGCTACCGATTATTGTCGCATTTTTAATCGGTTTATTAATTAGCATGGCGGGTCATTATATATGGTTCAATTTCACTGAAAATAATTTAAAACAGAGAATCGAGGAATTGCAAAAACAACGGAATGATTTACAAAGTAAGAACAGAGAATTGTCGCAACAAGTAGAGATTAAACAAAAAAGAATTAAACTTTATGAAAAGTTTGAAAATGACTCAAATAGTACCTATGCTCGTTTAATTGAACAGATCAACACGGCGCGAAACAATGCCATGAAGGAAATAGAATCTTCTAAAGAGAAACTTAACGCGGAGTTACAAAAAATACAAATAAAAGAAGATAACTTGCTGGGAAAATCATCTTAAAATTTTCAATAAACACAGTCGGTCAAGACTCGGTTTATTATTCTGCTGATCCTTGGTGCGGTGATGGCAGTCAATTATTTCTAGCGATCGCATCTTGGGAGCGAACTATTGAGGCCGCCAAGGTAGCCAATCCTCATCTAAGGCTTGCTCTAGGGTAAATTCAGGCTCTTGGGGGATTAAGTTAGCATGGAGTTGACTGGCTTTGATAAAAAGCGTTCTAGCTTTGTTATACTCTGCCAAAAAACTGGCGCGGAGATGGTTTTTCAAACTAGGGCTATCTTGCAAAATGGCTTGAATCTGGAAACGAAAAGTAGTAACTTCGAGATTCCACCCTCTAAAACAGGTTTCTTGTTCAGATTCCCAGTATTTTATCTTAAGCAGATGTTCGCATAACCGCATCAGGTAGCTAGCAATGGCTCGTTTTTCGCTTCTACCCAAACTCTCAATCTCCTCAATTAAGTTTTCTAGATCAAGGCTATTAAAATCCTCTGCTTTCAACTGGGCAACGGTGCGCTCTAACCACAGTTGATAGTCTCTGTCGTATAATCCAAGGGATTTGGCTTTAACTGGCGATTCCATGACTGAATATCTCTCTAAATGTCTTGATTTTAGTTCCCTGTTCCCCTATTCAGCAAACCCTAAATACCAATGATGAGCGCCTAATCCTAGAGCAAAACCGCCCAGACAAATCAGCACTAAAATGAGAAAACAAGGCCATTCTTTGTAACCTAATCCTTGTAATTCTAGGCGGGCTAGGGCAAGGGCGGCTACTAGGAGGATAATTTGGATGAAGTGGGAAATCCAGGTCAGGATGAGGACGGCGATAAAGGCGAGGAGTGCAATGGAGAGAAAGGCGCGGGAATCTGATTCGAGGAGATGATTAAAAAATTTTCGGACGATACTGCTCGGAGCGGTGAACATTAAGGCCATGAGGACAATGAGGGAGGCGGCTAAAGCCCAATGTTGCCATTGAGGGGTCATGCGGCGAAGTAACCAGCCAAAAACGCTATAAATGAGCCAGAGGAGGAAAAGAGAGCGGGTCGGCAGTCGGGCAAACAAGGGGACTCCATGAAGTTAACTTGGGATTCCTACGTCCTTATTCTAGAGAGAATCTGGACGTAGGAAAAAACAGCATAGTCCACAGGGTAGATGTTTGCTTAGGACATCGCCTGAATAATGTAGTCGAAGTAAGGGGCGGCTTCTTGAGCGTCTTCGGTACTGAGTAGACCTAAAGAAGCGTCTTTGAGGCAGCGAATGGCTTCAACCATGCCGACAACGGGAACGTTGAGGGCGTTGTACATTTCGCGGACTCCGATTAAACCGATTTTTTCAATGGGGTCTTTGTCTCCGGCCAGGACTCCGTAGGTGACTAAACGGAGATACCATCCATAGTCACGTAAACATAGCGCTCGTTGACGTTGGCCGTAGGCGTTGCCGCCTGGAGCAATGAAGTCTGGCCGCTTTTTCCAGAGTTCTTTGCTGGCTTTGTCTACAATTTTCTGCTCGTTTTCGGCTAGGGTTTCGGCAATGCGCATCCGTTGCACTCCTGTTTCTAGGAAGGCACCAATGCTTTTTAGTTCTCCGCTACTGGGGTAGCGGAGTTCATCATCTGCTTTGAGAATAACTTGGCTAACGACGCTCATACTATCGGGATTAATCAAAAAATAACTTCAATCAGTTTAGCGACTCGGAGGGTCAGTTAGGAAGAGATTGACTGATTCTCTGGGTTTGGAGGGTTAAGTTTTGTAACTGGGTTGGGTCAAATCAAGTCTTAAGGGCAATGCGATCGCTCACTTGGCGTAAAATCTCGTTCAATTGGCTATCCTTCTGCTTGAGTTGGGCAATTTTTTCACAACTATAGAGAACGGTTGTATGGTCTTTTCCCCCAAATTCTTCCCCAATGCGGGGTAGACTCAAATCGGTATATTGACGCATTAAATACATTCCGATTTGCCGGGCCCAACTGATTTCCCGTCGTCGGGAGTTGCTGCGCAGGTCTTCTATGGAGACGTTTAGCACTTCGGCGATCGCGTTCAATATAGCACTGGGGGAGGCGGTGATTTTTTCGATGGGGGAGTTGAGGATGGGGGCAATGTTTTCTACGGTCAGGGGTAAACCGGAAATAGATATATAGGTTAAGGTGCGTATGAGGGCGCCTTCGAGTTCCCGGATGTTGGAGGTGTAGGTGGTGGCGATAAATTCCACAATGTCCCGAGGGAGGCGCATTTTTTCGTCTTCGGCTTTTTTCTGGAGGATGGCCATACGGGTTTCTAAGTCGGGGAGTTGAATGTCGGCGATTAATCCCATAGAAAAACGGGAACAGAGACGGTCTTGTAAGCGGGGGATTTGGTTGGGGGGACGGTCGGCGGCTAAAACGACTTGTTTTCCAGTTTCGTGGAGGGTGTTAAAGGTGTAAAAAAATTCTTCTTGGGTGTATTCTTTGCCTTCGATGAATTGCAGGTCATCGACTAACAGAACATCGGCGGCCCGGTAGTGGTCGCGGAAACTCTGCATACTGTCCTGACGAATGGCGGTGATGAGGTCGTTGGTGAATTTTTCGGTGGAAACGTAGAATACGCGGGAGTCGGGGTTAATTTCAAGGCGATAGTGACCAATGGCCTGCATGAGGTGGGTTTTGCCTAAACCAACTCCTCCACAGAGGAAGAGGGGGTTAAATTCTCGGCCGGGGGATTCGGCAACGGCTAAGGAGGCGGCGTGGGCCATGCGGTTGTTAGAACCGACGACAAAGCGGGAAAAGCTATATTTGAGGTTAAAGGGGGTGGGACGGGGTTGGTGGTCTTCTGAGGGGCGATCGCGTTCGTTTTCGGCGGGGGGTGCATCCTGTACGGGCCAGACAATGCCTTGACCGTCTTCGGAGTGGCTGGTAAGTTGGATTTCCACGTCGTAACCTAAAATGTCGGTGACGACTTCGGTCAGGATGCCGAGATAGTGTTTCTGTAACCAGTTGCGAGCAAAGGGATTGGGGGCGCAGAGGACTAAAAGGCGATCGCGCCAAACTTGTACGGTGATGCTTTTAATCCAAGTGTCAAAGGTTGGACGACTTAACTGATGTTCCAAACGGATTAAAACTTGATTCCAGAGTTGTTCAGGGGTCATGTCGCCAAAGGGGTGAACTGCGTTCGCGAAGCGTTGCCTAGCCATTCGCGAAGCGTTGCCTAGCCATTCGCGCTCAATATTCTAGACTATCATCCCCCCAAGGGGGAGAGAGAATTTGAACTTTTCCCTCGGGTCTTCTTCCAGAACTCACAAGAGATTGATTGAACCTTGCCCACTTCTTATGATTTAGATCACAACAAATGAGTTCACAAATCACGGCAATTTAGGGATTCCATCACGTCTAATTCTGGATAGATATCACGTTCAATTTCCTCTCATGGGTTGATAATGAATATAGAGCGTTTACGTTTTGGGAAATAGTCGAAAATTTAGGACAGAAGAGACTACCTGTGATACTGAGAAAAATTGACTAACACGCCATCTAAAAATGACTCAGTTGAGTGATTACATGATTAAGTTAAATAGCATAACTTAACCGAGTTTAAAACCATCTCTTAAACTCTATTTCCTAAACCCAAACGAAAAACAGCAGAATTCCCCAAAGACCATGTTTATTGACAATGATCAGCCCCTATTTGGTAATCAAACCCTTGAGAGAGTAGCGAGTTCTTGCCACTCTCCTCCTGCCAACAGCCCTGATTTACCGCAAATCGCTAAACTTGAACAAGCTCTCTCCAAAACGATTCAGAAAAACTGTAAGTTAGAACAGCAGTATAGCAGTTTGTTCAATAACATTAATGTGGGAATTTTTAGAACAACACCCGATGGCAAACTATTAGAAGCAAATCCCGCCCTAGCCCGGATTTATGGTTATACTTCCCCCGAACATCTCCTAAGTTGTTTAACAGACGTTCAAACACAGCTTTATGTCAACCCGGAGAAACGACAAGAGTTTGTTGAGTTGATGTATCTACAAGGCTATGTCCGGGATTTTGAGGTGCAGGTTTATCACTATTCTGGTGAGATTATTTGGATTTCTGAAAATGCCGAAGTTGTTCGAGATACGGCGGGTAATATTTGTTTTTATGAAGGCTTTGTCATTGATATTACAGAACGCAAAAGAACCGAACAAGCTTTAAAACAATCAGAGCGCCGCTATAAAGCCCAAACTGAACAACTTAAAAGAACCCTAACCCAACTCCATCAAACTCAATCATTACTGGTTCAAAGTGAAAAATTATCCAGTTTAGGTCAATTGGTGGCTGGAGTCGCTCATGAAATTAACAACCCCGTTAATTTTGTTTACGGTAACTTGAATCCTGCCTTAGAATATGCTAACGATTTGATTGGGTTGTTGGAACTTTATCAACAGCATTATCCAGAACCTCATGCTGAAATTGCCGAGGAAGCGGAAGCTATTGATGTAGAATTCCTGATGGAAGATTTTCCTAAAACTTTGACCTCAATGCAAGTGGGGACGGAAAGAATTCGTCAAATTGTCCAATCGTTAAGACATTTTTCCCGCTTAGATGATGAGGTGATGAAACCTACCAATATTCATCAAGGTCTAGATTCAACCTTGATGATTTTAAAACCTCGTTTAAAAGCTAAAAATGACCATCCTGAAATCATTGTCGTTCAAGATTACGGACAATTACCCGAGGATATTCTCTGTTACAGTGGCTTACTGAATCAAGTCTTTATGAATTTACTGGGCAATGCCATTGATGCCCTCGATGAAGCCCAGCTAAAAGGTCATTTTACCCAAGGTAAAAGTCCCACTATTCACATTCAAACTCTAACAGAAGGGGATGATGTAGTGATTCGTATTGCTGACAATGCAATGGGAATGTCTCCTCAAGTCAAAAACCGCATTTTTGACACTTTCTTTACGACAAAACCCACGGGAAAAGGGACAGGTTTGGGTCTATCCATTAGTTATGATATTATTACCCAGAAACACCAAGGGACTTTGACTTGTTCTTCTACTTTGGGAGAAGGTTCTGAGTTTGTGATTAAGCTGCCCTTGAATCAATAAACGTTAGATTGGTTGTTTGGCTTTGGTTGAAGTTTTGGCTATAGTTTTTGGGTGATTTGTTGGGTTATGCTTTCGCTTCACCCAACCTAGTGCTTTGTTGGGTTATGCTTTCGCTTCACCCAACCTACGAGAGATAGAAACCTACGAGGGGTAATGGTTTAGTCTTCCGGGTTTTGACTTGGAAATAAACTCAAAACCGTTGACAAAAAACTCAATAACGAATTAGCAGCCGTTTCTTGTCCATCGGTACTAATTATGGTCATATTTTGTTGATTGGGAGCGGGGAGATTTTCGGCAATACTCGGTAATTCCGCAATGAGTCGGGCTTTGAGATGCGCTTCTGAGAGATCATTTTCAATCGCCCTCCGTTGTCGTTCTAATTCTAACTGTCGTTGTGCCGCTTGAACTTGGGCAAAATCTCGCATTTGAGCCAGTTCTAATTCTGTGGTCAATAAAGCGCGATTTTGTTCAGATTGTAGTGCATCTAACTGCATTTGTTGGCGCAATTTTTCCATTTCTGCCGTCAGACGACGCTGTTCTAAGGCTAATGCTTGTAAGGCTAATTCTAACTCCCCTTCCTGACGCACTTGTGCGGTAGCATTTTCTTCCGCCAGCTTTTGACGTGCGGCTGTTTCTTCCATCTGTTGACGGCGATTTCGTTCGGCATATTCGCGATTATATTGGGCTTGTTCTTGCTCCGCTTTGAGTTGCTCTAATTGACTGGTTACTTCTAAATCTGCGCGCTCGTTCCTCAGTCGGTTTTCTCGCTCTAAATCATTGACAACTTGCTCATTTTCTAGTTCGGCTAAACGGGCGAGTTTTTGCCGTTCTGACCGAAAAGGAACTTGCAAATTTTCCCATAATGTGGTAGAGCTAACTACAGCATCTTTAATCTGAACGGTGACGATTTTTAAGCCTAAACCTTGGGCGTTTCCCCCATCTTCGGCGCTCCCTTCTGCCACGGTTCGTAAACGATAGGTTAACTCTTCGATGATGGGCTGTTTGTCGCTTAAAACTTCATCAATACTGAGGGTCGCTACTTTGTCTTTAATGGCGGCTTCGGCTTGTTCTCGGAGTTGTAGATTAACAATGCCCATCGGATCTTCGGGGTCGGAAAAATCGAGTTTCCAGTAAGCGGTTTGAAGGTCGTCAATAATCCACTGAACATAGGCTTGAACTAAAATTCCTTGTTTTTCTAAACAAATACATCGGGCGTTAATTAAAATCGTTTGGACGGCGGAAGGAATGACTAAAAAAGCGTCAGTCAGGGGATTAAAACGGAAGGAAATTCCTCGTCCGAGATGGATGGGTTGGCTATGACCTCGGCGGGTATGGATGACGTAGGCATTGGGGGGAACAATGACACTTTTCCACCATAAAAAACCGACGACTTTGTAATCAATGGCACGGCTAGGAGTTTTGTCCATGTTGAGGGGAGGGGGGGTACTGGGAGAGGGTTGACTCAATAGAGGTTCTTCGGCGATCGCAAATAATTCATCGGTTGGCTCAACGGTTGGCGCACCGGGTTTCGGGGCAGCTTGTGGTGGGGGAGGGGGAGGGGATCTACGCGCTCTTTTGTTGAGTTGACGATCGAGTTGTTGCTGTTCTTCGAGAACTTCTTGTAAGTATTGATTTTCGACGATTTTTTTGGTCACGGCGGCTTTTCCCCCTAGGTTGAATGATGTGCCGTAAAGGATGGTGCGGGGTCTACTTCTGGACGGTTAAACCGATTAACTTCAGTATAGACAAAGATGATTTTGAGGGTACGAATGAGTAAAGATTCTGGGCTGGAAAACGCGATCGCCTTGGCCAAACAATGTCATGCTGGACAGGTGGATAAGGCCGGAAAACCCTATATTGACCATCCTTTACGGGTGATGGCCGCCCTTCCCTCACTGGAGGAAAAAATCGTTGGTGTGTTACATGATGCGGTTGAGGATTCCGACTTGACCCTAGACCAGTTAAGGGATTTAGGGTTTTCTGACCCGGTGATTCAAGCCTTGGATGCTATTACCAAACGACCGGGAGAAGACTATGAGCAGTATTTACAGCGTGTGATGGAAAATGCGATCGCCCTAGGAGTCAAAATCGCCGATATGACCGACAATATGGACATTAGCCGCATCCCACAACCCACCGAAAAGGACTATCGCCGACTCCAGAAATATCAGCAAGTCCTACCCCGTTTAAAGTCAAAGGAGGCTGGATTCCTGTTCTCCCAGATTACAATAATTTTGGGGGGTTTTGACTGGTAGTTTGTAGAAAATGCTTGAACGGTCAGTGCGATCGCATTCTCTGCCGGAAAACATGAAAATACCGTGCAGAAGTGGCTCACGAAGCACTCCCCACCTGGGAGAGCGCGAGGTGGGGGAGTGCGTCGCCATTTTTGGACAAAGAGCCATTTATTTGGAAAAACTGAACCGAGCGTTGACTTTCTCCCCTTGGATATCCGTCTGAATCACGGTTTTGTATTCCCCAGTTCCCGAAGTTGGGAAAAACGCAAAGAAATGTTCCCCAGCAACATCATATTCCATGGGAATTTCTTTGAACGTACCATCAGGAAGCTGTACCTGAGCCACCACCTGGGCATCGGCGATCGCTTCATGGGTATCACCCGTTTGTAAATACAGATCCAAGTGAATCCCATTGGCTTCAGGCACCGGGACTAACTCAAAATGATAAGCACCAGTTTCCACCACTTGACCGCCAAAGCTAGGAACGCTGTGATCAGGGGTGGGGGCCTCCGCCGCAGTTGTTTCAGTTGAAGGTGTTGCAGTTGAATTTGCTTCAACCGTGTCATTAGAATCCGTGACCATGTTGGCATTACCGCAGGCCGTTAGGGCGACAACTCCAGTAATCAAAAGAGCTTGGCAAAACCGAGAATTCATAAACTATCTCCAAAAGTTAGAAAAAAGGTATAAAAAACAGAAATATCCCGACATTAGGTGGGATGAATGGGTTGGTTTGGCCTTTCTATTTCAGCCTCCACTTGAATGGTGTTATAACGGGTCGTCGGCAGCAAATAGCGACCAAACTCTGCATAGAGGGATGGTAGTACCATTAAAGTCAGGGCTGTGGAGGTGAACAATCCCCCTAAAACCACCACCGCTAGAGGTTGTAAGATTTCCCGACCTGGACCAGCATTGATGACTAAAGGCAGCATCCCCAGAGCCGAGGTGAACGCGGTCATTAAGATAGCATTGAGCCGTTCCATTGACCCTGTAGAGAGAACATGAGGGAGAGACATACCCATCGCCAGCTTTTGGTTATAGTTATCGACCAAGAGCAAGCCATTGCGTACCGCTACCCCGAACAGGGTAATAAATCCGACTAATGATGCCACTGAAAGCACACCGCCGCTAATCGCCACCGAGAACATCCCCCCCACGATGGCCAAAGGCAGATTCAACATAATCATCACCGTTGCTGGAACTGACTTGACCGTAAAATACATCAGCACAGAAATGACCACCAGTGCCAACGCCCCGAACATCAGCAGGTTTTGGGTGGCTCGTTGCTCCGACTCAAACTGACCGCCATACTGGATGAAATAGCCCGATGGCAGCGTAATCTGCTGACGGACTTGGGTTTGAATATCAGCAATCACCGAACCCAGATCGCGGTCAGCCACATTGGACGAGACGACAATTAACCGCGACACATTCTCTCGACTGATGGAGTTGGGGCCAGTGCCATAGTCCACCTGAGCCAGTTGTGCTAAGGGAATGCGTTGTCCGTTAGGGGTATCGATTAACAGGTTGCGCAGACTGTCAAGGTCTTGGCGAGCGTTAGGGTCAAACCACACCACTAAGTCAAAAAGCTGCTGATTTTCTAGCACCTGGGAAACCACACGCCCATTCAGTGCGGTTTCGATGGTTTCGGCTAGGGTACTGATGGTTAGACCATAGCGGGCGGAGGCATCTCGGTCAAAGTGTATCTGAACTTGACGCACGGGTAGCTGGGGCGCAAGCTGTAGGTCAACCACCCCTTCGACATTCGCCATGATCTCGGTGACGGCCGTACCCAAGCGGCGCAGTTCGGCTAGGTCGGGGCCAAAAATTTTAACGGCGATCGCACTACGCACCCCCGACAACACCTCATCCATGCGGTGGGAGATAAAGCCCCCCACACTGGTGGGAGCTCCCGGAAGTTTTTCCAACTCCGCCCGCAAGGCTTCTAGGGTATCCTCTCGATCTAGCATCCCCAGATCACTCAGTTCGATATCCAACTCCGCAAAGTTAGAGCCGACGATATGGGGATCCCCTGGGGAACGACCCGAGCGCATTTGAATCGTTTCAAAGCGTGGGTCATCCTTCAGAGCATCCTGCACCGCTAATCCAGCCCGATTAGTCGCCGCCAAGGAACTGCCGGGGAATAGATTCATGGAAGCCACCAGCGATCGCTCCTGAAACTCCGGTAAAAACACTCGCCCAAGACCCGGCACAATAGCCAAGGATGCCACCAGTGTTCCGAGTGCCACCAATAGCACGAGCCGAGAATTCCCCAGAGCCAACCCTAGAGCAGGCTGATAGAGTTTCTGACTCCAACGGGACACCCAAGTATCATCCTCTGGTAGGGGAGCATAGGCCAATAAAAACGCACAGAGGGCTGGGGAGAGGGTCAGTGCCACCAGAGTAGAGGCAAAAATAGCCACAAGGTAGGCGATGCCCATAGGGGCAAAAATGCGCCCCTCCACCCCGCTCAAGCTAAAAATCGGCGCAAAAATCACGGCGATGATCACCGTAGAAAAAAGGACACTGGTGCGCACTTCCACCGAGGTATCATAGACCACTTGAAAGGGATGCTTGGGGTTGCCCAATTGACGGTTACGGCGTAGCCCTCGATAGCAGTTCTCCATATCCACAATGGAATCATCTACCACTGAGCCAATGGCAACCGCTAGACCCCCAAGGGTCATGGTGTTAACGCTTAGACCGAGCCAGTGCAACAAGATCAGGCAGATCAGCATGGACAGGGGAATTGCGCTGAGGGTAATCGCCGCCGTGCGCCAGTTCATGAGAAACAGCAGCAAAATCACCGACACAATCAACACCCCGTCCCGTAGGGAGTCCCGTACATTGTGAATTGAAGCCTCAATAAAGTCAGCCTGACGAAAGGTGCGGGTAATGGTGACATCTTCAGGCAGGCTGGGACGAACTTCTTCTAGGGCAGCTTCGATTTGTTGGGTAACTGTCAGTGTGTCTGCCAGAGGCTGTTTGTTAATTAACATCACGAGGGCGGGTTGACCATTGAGGCTGCCATCCCCTCGCTTGAGGGCTGGTCCAATTGTCACCGTGGCCACGTCTTGCAATAGCACAGGTGTTCCCTGCCGCGCCGTCACCACAGAGCGCTGCAAATCTTCGATGGTTTCCAGGCGACCAATGCCGCGAATCAGAAGTTCTTGGTCGGCATCGATCAAGTAGCCCCCCGCCCCGTTTTGGTTGGCGGCGGCCGCGGCGGCGCTAACTTCCGCTAGGGTGATGCCAAAGGCGTTAAGTTTCGCGGGGTCTACTAAGACCTGATACTGTCGCTCTTCGCCGCCGAAGGTGATGATTTGGGTTACGCCTGGGACGGCTAGGAGTCGGTTGGTCACTTGCCGATCAACCAACTGCCGTACTTCCATCAGGGGCGTTGTTTTCGCGGTGAAAGCGTATTCCAACACGATGCCGAGGGGGGAGTTAAGGGGGGCCAGCTGAGGTGCTTCTACGCCATCGGGGAGGCGGGCTTGAGCCTGTTGTAACCGCTCGGTGATTAGCTGACGCGCTTGGTAGATATCGGTATCCCAGCTAAAGACGATTCGCACGGCTGCTGCGCCTGGGACGGAGGTAGAGCGCACCGCCGTCACGCCCGGAGTTCCATTAACAACGCTCTCAATGGGTAGTGTCACTAAGGACTCTATCTCTTCTGGAGCTAAACCGGGGGCTTCCGCTTGAATTTCGACTTGGGGCGGGGCAAAGCTGGGAAAGACATCCAAGGACATTGTGCCGAGGGTGCGCAGACCGTAGAGGGTGATTAGAACAGTGGCGATCAGGACAATCCAGCGTCGGGCGATCGACCATTTGAGAATTGCGTTGAGCATGGGCAGCAGTGAACGAGATCGAAGGGGGTTTAGGAGCGGTTGTAATCGACTTCGGTCGGGATGGCCTCGTGGTGGCTGGTGGTGAGGGCGAGATCCGGCGCGGGATCAAGGGGGTAGTGATTCAGTCCCATCACTTCAGGACGGGAACGACGACCGAGGGAGAAGGCAATGAGGGCGATCGCCAACCCCCCTAAACCCCAGCCCCAATTGGGAACGGATGGGGCATTTTCAGGGGCATCAAGTTCTGCTTCTGCGGAGGGTTGTGTCTTACCGCCACCCAGCAAGGACTGAGCGTAGAGTTGCAAGGCCCCTTGCACCACCACATAATCGCCTTCAAATAAACCGCTCTCAATTTCGACTTGGTTTCCGTCACGACGACCGATGTTAATTTCCACTGGCTCAAAGGCGCTGCCATTTTGGACAAATACCAGATGGCGACCGTCAGCATCCACCAAGGCACTGGCGGGAATAGTCAGCACCCTCTCAGGGGTACGAGCGGTTAAAATTTCCAGTTCGGCAAACATACCCGGTTTTAAGGGCGCAGCATTCTCTAATTCGGCGGTCACGGGAATGACCCGGGTTTCACCATCGACCTTTGCGCCTATGGTTACGACCCGTCCGGTAAAGATGCGGTCAGGTAGGCTGTTCACTCTCGCCCGCACCGACTGCCCTTTGACCACTTGGGCGAGGTCTTTTTCATGGACGTTGGCGGTAATGCGCAGGCGATCGCCATTCACAATGCTAACAATCGGCGTAGTGGCGGCTTCGACGGCCTCTCCGAGGGTAACGGGACGTTCAGCCACCTGTCCAGCAATGGGGGCGGAGATGGTCACTAATCCCTGCTCTGTGGCGGTACTGTTGAGTTGTTGTAAACGCGCTTGATAGGTGGCGGAACTCAGTTGGAGACGGGATTGGGCCGCTTCGACGGCGACTTGCGATCGCTCTAACTCGGCCTGGGCTTCTAGTACCGCCTGACGACTTTCTGCGCGGGTGAGTTGGCTACGGATTGTCGCTAAGTGGGATTCAGAGTCTAAGAGTTGTTGACGGGCGATCGCCCCTGCCTCAGCGAGAAACTGGTCTTGCCGAAACCGTTCCTGCGCTTGGTTCATCTGCTGTTGAGCCGCCGTGATTTCTGCCTCTGCCATTGCCACCTGTCGCTCGTAGTTACGCCGTGCTAAGGTGAGATTGGCCTGCGCTGCTCGTAGCTCTGCCTCTACCCCAACCCGATTACTCTGGGACGATACCCGCAGTTCAATCAATTCTGGAGCAATGATCCGAGCCAGTGCCTGTCCTTTGCGCACCCGATCCCCGGGCTGTACCAATAGTTCCATCACTGTGCCATTGATCGGCGCATTGACCATCACCATTTGATCCGGCTGAGTGACCACTTCCCCCGTCGTCCGAATCCCGACATTGAGCGATCGCCTCCCCACAGGTTCCATTTGAATACCCAGCCGTTCTGCTGTTACATTATCAACTCGAACACCACTAGCGGGCTGACTCGTGCCTGACTGAAACTCTGCCCCATGATCATGACCAACATGAGCGACCCCCAGGGTAGGGAGTGACAGCACCATGAGGCCGAGCAGAGAGCCAGTCAAAAGTCGGGAAACGGAAGGACTGGAACGCATGGGAGTTGTGCCTTAAGGATGATTTACACTGTTGTTGGGGATGATATCAGTCAATTATGAAATCAGAATGAAATCAAACCAGCGATGCGAATTTTATTAGTCGAAGATGAACCCGATTTAGGCGCAATCATTGAACGAACCCTGTTACGGGAAAAATATATTGTCGATTGGGTCATGGATGGCGCAACAGCTTGGGAGTGTTTACAACAGCCTTGGACACAATACACTGTGGGGGTTTTTGATTGGTTATTACCCCGTTTATCCGGTTTAGAACTTTGTCAAAAATTAAGAGCCACCCAAAAGACATTACCCGTCCTCATGTTGACCGCTAAAGACCGCATTGAAGATCGGGTAAAGGGTTTAGATGCCGGGGCAGATGATTATCTCGTCAAACCCTTTAGTAATGCGGAATTGTTAGCCAGAATTCGGGCATTACAACGGCGCTCGCCCCATCTACAACCTAGCCAATTAACGGTTGGCAAACTCACCCTTGATTACAGAACCTTTACCATTACAATTCATCACCCTCCCCAAGCCAAAGCCTTAACATTGACCACCAAGGAATTCCAACTTTTAGAATATTTTATGCAGCATCCCAGTCAAATTTTGAGCCGTGATCAGATCATGAATCAGGTGTGGGCAATGGACGCAACGCCGATGAGTAATGTCGTTCCGGCTCAGATCCGACTTCTGCGGCGTAAATTGTTGGATGCAGGTTGTGAGGGCTTGATTGAAACGGTGCATGGCATCGGCTATCGTCTGAATTGCGCGACGGACTATGAATGATAATTCGGCATTTTTGACCACTCGTAAGCGTTGGGCTGGGTTATATGCAGCCACAATGGGGTTAATTTTGCTCGTTTGCGGGGTGAGTGTTTATGAATTAATTGCCCGTGATCAATGGCAGTCTCTAAATCTTAAATTAGCGACAGTTGCGGGAACACTTCATGATGGAATTGAGCCTGCTTTGAAAGAGGTGGGTCAGGTTGAACCGATTGTGGGCTATTTTCTCCCCGGTGTAGTTTGTGTGAATGGTCGAGTGTGTCCGCCTGAGTCGTCGGGGGAACGCCATATTGCAGGGGTGATTCAGCAGGAGGATTACTATGTGCGTTTCGTGGATCCTGGGGGTCGTGTTTTGGCGATCGCAGGATCTATACCAGAGAATCTCCGGGCGACTATGCCCCCGGACCATACCCCTTGGCAAACGCTGCAAGATGCACAGGGGGAACGTTATCGAGAAATTTCGTTATTTCTTAAAACCCAAAATCACCAATCTTGGGGCTATATCCAAGTGGGGCGATCGCTCTCTGAATATGAAGCCCATTTAACCAGATTGCGGTGGCAATTAATGGTGATTTTACCGACGACGATGATTTTGGTGGTGGGTTCGAGTTGGTGGTTATCGGGTTTAGCGATGCGTCCCGCCTACCAAGCCTATCGGCAGATCCAACAGTTCACCGCCGATGCTGCCCATGAGTTACGCACGCCCCTCGCGGCTATTCGTTCGACGGTAGAATTTACCCTCGATGAACCCAAACTTTCAGAGTCGGATGTGCGCCAAACGTTGCGGGTGATTGAACGGCAAAATAACCGTCTGACCCATCTGGTTCAGGATCTACTATTACTATCGCGACTGGACTTAAATCAAACTCCGGCTCGGGAGTCCTGCTGTTTAAATGTGTTGATGGAGGATTTGCTGGAGGAATTTTCTGCGTTGGCGATCGCAGCCGATCTGACCTTAACAGCCTATTATCCCTCTGAAATCCTCAAGATGTTGGGCAATGAAGAACAGCTTTATCGTCTCTTGGCGAATCTTTTGACTAATGCCATCCACTACACCCCCCCAGGAGGCATGATCACAGTCACTTTAGCCCGTAGCGAACAGGAGGCGGTGATTACGGTACAGGATACAGGCATTGGGATCCCCCTTGGGGAACAGTCGAAAATTTTTGGGCGTTTCTATCGAGTAGCTCAAGACCGGGCGCGACATACAGGCGGTGCAGGTTTAGGGTTAGCCATTGCTCAGGCGATCGCCCACAGTCATCAAGGGTCTATCCAAGTCCAAAGCCATGTAGATCAAGGGAGTCTATTCACCCTGCGTTTACCTCTCAAAAAAGGGGAGTAATTGATGGTTTAATACCAGTCAGTGGGCTAGGAAATAGGGAACAGGGAGAGGGGGAATTGATAATTGATAATTAGGGTCTGCTGAATAACACGCCTATGCTAGGCTCAACAAGGGAACAGGGAACTCTTAACAGGGAACAGATCATCTAAAACTGGCACGATTGCCTATTCCCGACTCCCGACTCCCGACTCCCGACTCCCGACTCCCGACTCCCGACTCCCGATTCCCCAACTCTCGGACTTATTCAGCAAGCCCTAATTATTACCTTTTGCCTCTTGCCTATTCCCTGTGATCACTAACTTTCTAATCGACCATCTACCCCTTCCACCAACCAATTCATGGTTTCCAACTCTACGGCCGTTTGCTCATAGGACTGTCCGGCCGCAAGGATTTCCTGCCCTTGATTATTGCGTAAAGGCCCTTGATAAATGCGCTTAGACCCTTGGGCAAATTCCGCCTTAACCGCCTCTGCCGCTTGTTTCGCCTCATCACTGACGGCCGGACCAAAGGGAGAGAGTTTCCAGAATCCCGCCTCTAATCCCCCCCGGACAATATGGGGAATCTCCCCATTCATCAAGGTTTTGCCCGCTTGGAGTTGTTGGGCGTATTGGGTGTAAACCGTTGTCCAGTCCCACTCCGCCCCCGTGAGGAAGCCTCGGGGAGCGAGAGCGGCTTGATTGGCATGGTATCCAGATGAGTACACCCCCCGTCGTTCGGCGGTTTCAATGACAATTTTCGGGCTGTCTACATGACAGGTAATAACATCAATGCCCTGATCTACCATACTGTTCACCGCTTCGGCTTCCTTCACGGGTAACGACCAATCTCCAGTTAAAATCAAGCGGGTGGTAATCTCCGGTTGAACGGTACGAGCGCCTAGGGTAAAGCTGTTGACGTTACGCAGGAGTTGGGGGATGGGTTTAGCCCCCACAAAGCCGAGTCTTCCCGTTTGGCTGGTGTAAGCAGCCACTATCCCGGCGATATATTGGGCTTCGTCAATATAGCCAAAATAACTCCCCACATTGCGGGGGGTTTCTCCTTCCTTATACAGGCCTCCTGCGTGGAAGAATTGCACCTCGGGGAACTCTTCGGCAATCTTCAGGATGTGGGGGTCAAAATAGCCGAAAGAGGTGGGAAAAATCGCCTTTGCGCCGTCTAGTTCAATCATACTGCGCATGGCTTCTTCTACTTCTGTGGTTTCCGGGACGCTGGCCTGTTCGACTATTTTAATGCCGGGTAATTGTGCGATCGCCGCTGCCCCTTCTGCATGGGCTTGATTGTAGCCAAAATCATCCCTCGGTCCGACATAAATAAAGCCAATCACCAAATCATCCCCGCTGGCCCCACCACGAGGGCCTTGGGGTGTACAACCTGTTCCCAGTTTGGCCGTAACACCAAAGGCCGTCGTTGCTAGTAAACCGCGTAACACTTGACGACGGGAGAACCGAAAGGGCTTGTTTTTAGTCATGGTTGAATCGCTGCCTATAGAGAATTGGAGGGTGGGCGGGGAGAATGCAGCACCTGATTTTAAATCAATCGTTTTTCGGCAAATGTCGTCAATTTAACAAAAATGTTGCTATCCATTCCCTCCCTCTCTTCGCGAGGGAGGGGATAGATAGCAAGATCCCTGACCCCAAAATACCGTTCTCTACCCAGGGCGCGATACAATCGCCTTAAGACTCAAGGGCTAACAGAGTATACGCTATGACTGTCAAACAAACACAAAGCCGTGAAGGAATCGGAACTTAATGCACATCGTTAACACCACTCTAGATATTCAAACGGATGCGGGAATTCAGGTCTATGATGTCACCTCAGACATTAAGGACAAATTAGCCCATTCCGGTATTCATCAGGGGCATATTGTGGTTTTTTCCCAACACACCACTACGGCGATCGCCATTAATGAAAATGAGGAACGCCTCTGGGCAGACTTGAAAACCTATCTCACGAAACTGGCTCCCCTCGATGAGGCCTATCTACACAATGATCTCCACTTGCGGGATGTTCCCCCCGAGGAACCCGAAAACGCCCATTCTCACCTGATGGCCATGACTCTCAGTAGCAGCGAAACCATTCCGGTGATTAATGGAAAACTTGCCCTCGGTCAGTGGCAGTCGGTGTTATTTGTGGAATTAGACGGCCCTCGTCCTCGGGAATTATTATTACAGATTATGGGGAATCGTTGAACCCACGAGATTGGATTAAACAGAGTGCCATGCACTTGACCAACTCTTCTCGCTGTCTGCTTACTCCTGAATGCCTTTCGGGATATCGTTGTCTCACCTTGCGACAATCACGGGGTTGTTTTTTGTTTTCACATTATACCATGAGGACTAAGTACCGTGGGACACACGGAAACTAATACGCTTGGGGAGAGATTCCCTCTGGCTTGGTTGGATACGTCCTGTCAAGTTAAGGAAACTCGGTGAACCAAGAATCCCTCGCTTTTAGCGACGGGAGTGTCAATGTCGTCAAACAACTAGGAATCATTTGTGAGCGAACTTATTTCTACTTTAGCTGACCTCTCGCGCACTTACTGTGTGGGGATTTGCGCCTTTTTAATCCCGCTTGACCTAACCCTAACCGGGTGTACCCTCTTCTGGCTAGTCACACAACGCCCTAAAATGGTCACTCGATGTGCGATCGCCGCTTGTACCGTTTCCCTGCTGATTTTTCTCCATATCAGCAGTTGGTTCACCATCGGAGTTGTTACCCCCGTTACCTTTATTCTCAGTGGTTTAGGGCTTTTGTGCCTCTCCGTTAACCTCAGCGCCGTCTATGGCTACAGCCAGTTTCAGCGCCATCTTCCCCAACTCAAAAATCTTGTCCTGACCTCTCTTCCTCAGCGCGTCCCGGTGGGTAAACTATAATCAGGCCCACCTCGATCAGGTGCAAGCCAAGGTTTTCCTTCAACAGGTGCCGAACCATCCCATTCCCCCTCAGAGGAGATCATCATCAGGGAAAGCTCACTCAATCGGCTTTCCCATCCTTGTAAACGATGATATTGGGTTTCTATAGCATCTAAGCCTAGAAACCCACCCACAATTCCCAAAACTAGCAAGCACACCCGATTCATAATTTTTTCCAGAATTTCTCATTAAAGACCTCAAAGCACCAGCACAAGACCCGATCCGTGGCTGCCACTCTTTTACTATTGGTCAAATTACCCATCCGGGCAGTGACAACAAAAAGACAAACTCGTGACAGATATAAACACTCAAAGTGATGCTCTCAAGGCAAACCAGTGATAGATTAGTTGCCAGACCTGTGATGAAGATCACGCAGATGTCCCAAAAACAGCAGGACTCGTTCAGTCTTGCTCTTTCCTTTCCTCCCTCACTCATTGAGTATCAATACTTAGTTTCTATTGAGTATTGAGAATAAATACTTATTAATTGTTTAAATGAACCATTAATCATGATGAACTTTCAAATCCCCCTCCCAGAAATTCCCTCCTGTGCGTGGCAACGCGCCATCGGTTTGGGCTGGGAGAACCCCTACACCGTGCGTTATGCCAGTAACCTAGATGATGGGCCTTGGCATGGGATGCCCTTGGGGGGATTGGGAGCCGGATGTATTGGCCGTTCCCATCGCGGGGATTTCAATCTCTGGCACCTGGACGGAGGAGAACATATCTTTCGCAGTTTGCCCGCTTGTCAGTTCAGTATTTTTGAACAATCCGAAGGAGAAGAAGCCCAAGTTTATGCTTTAGGGACAGAAGCTCCCCAGGATGGTAGTCTTTCCCGTTGGCGTTGGTATCCGGCCGAAAAGGGGACTTATCACGCCCTCTATCCCCGTAGTTGGTTCAAATATGAAGGGGTGTTTAAAAGTGAGATTATTTGCGAGCAGTTTTCCCCCATTTGGCCCAATTGCTATCAAGAATCCAGCTATCCGGTGGGGATTTTTGAATGGACGGTGCATAATCCCACCGATAAACCCATCACCTTAAGCATTTTATGGACTTGGCAGAATACCGTGGGCTGGTTTACCAATGCGGTGAAAAAACCCACCGTTACCGTGCGGGATGATGGGAGTCCGGTCTACGACTATCAACCCAAATGGGGAGATAGTATGGGGAATTATAACCAGTGGATTACAGATAATTACCGGGTGGGGTGTTTGTTTAATCGGGTGCGGCCCCATGAGGAATTACAGGAAGGGGAAGGTCAAATGGCGATCGCCAGTATCATCAATCCTACCCTAGAAGCCTTCTATCATACCCGTTGGAACCCCTTGGGAGATGGTAGCGAAATCTGGGATCATTTCGCCATGGACGGCTCCCTACCCGATAAACAAGACGAAACCCCCGCCTCCCCCGGTGAACAAATTGCCGGAGCCTTTGCCATTCGCTTTACAGTGCGTCCCGGCAAAACCCGCAAAATCCCCTTTATCCTCTCTTGGGATTTTCCCGTCACCGAATTTGCCGAGGGAGTGAACTACTACCGCCGTCATACCGACTTTTTCGCCCGCACGGGGAATAATGCCTGGACCGTTGTCCGCACGGCCTTAAAGCATGGGGATGTCTGGCGAGAGAAAATCCAAAACTGGCAACAGCCCATCCTCCAACGAACTGACCTGCCCGACTGGTTTAAAATGGCGCTGTTCAACGAGTTATATCTCTTAGTCGATGGTGGCACCCTCTGGACAGCGGCCACGGAAAACGACCCGGTGGGACAGTTTGGCCTGTTGGAATGTATGGACTATCGCTGGTATGAAAGCCTAGATGTTCGTTTATATGGGTCTTTTGCCACCCTGATGTTATTCCCCCGCTTGGATAAAGCAGTGTTAGAAGCCTTTGCGAGAGCCATTCCCACCGGAGACGATACCCCCCGCATCATTGGCTATAATCAAGCCCCCGCCATTCGCAAAGCCACCGGAGCCACCCCCCACGACCTCGGCGCACCCAATGAGCATCCTTGGGAAAAAACCAATTACACCAGTTATCAAGACTGCAATCAGTGGAAGGATTTACCCGCCGATTTTGTCCTCCAAGTTTATCGAGATTATCGACTGACGGGAGAAACGGATATTGCTTTTTTGTGGGAATGTTGGGCGGCCATTCCGGTGACATTACACTACCTCAAGGGGTTTGATTTAGATGGGGATGGCATTCCCGAAAATTCCGGCGCACCCGACCAGACTTTTGATGATTGGCAATTGCGGGGAGTGAGTGCTTACTGTGGGGGTTTGTGGATTGCCGCCTTGGAAGCCGCGATCGCCATTGCCCAAATTTTACAGCAAAACCCGCCCCAGAACCCCGCCTTAGAACCCCCCAATTACCCCACCTGTTTAGAAGACGAAATCCGCACCTATCAAACATGGCTCGACCAATCTCGCCCGATTTACCTCGAAAAACTCTGGAATGGGGAATATTTCCGCCTTGATAGTGAGAGCAACTCCGATGTGGTGATGGCCGACCAAATGTGTGGGCAATTTTACGCCCAACTCCTCGGTTTGCCCCATGTCGTCGCCCCAGAATATGCTGAGTCCGCCCTCAAAAAGGTCTATGAGGCCTGTTTCTTAAAATTTCATAACGGCCAATTCGGAGCCGCCAACGGTGTCAGACCTGATGGCAGTCCCCTGAATCCTAACGATACCCACCCCCTCGAAGTTTGGACCGGGATTAATTTTGGTCTAGCGGCCTACTTAATCCGTTTAGGGATGAAAGAAGAAGGGATGAAACTAACAGAACAAGTGGTTAAACAAGTCTATGAGAATGGACTGCAATTCCGCACCCCAGAAGCCATTACCGCCCTTGGCACCTTCCGGGCAAGTCATTATTTGCGCGCTCTAGCCATTTGGAGCATTTACGGAGTCCTCACAGACTTCCGTTAAACTGCTCTTAAACTCAAAATGTTCTAAAATAGGAATAAATTCCTGATCTCCACAGTCCAATCGTCCGGTTTTGAGATCACCTAGATTTCCTCAAAGAACAGGTCGTGAATTGAGTGCGTGCATTGAATGCGTGAATCCCGTGCGTGAATCCACAGTGATCCTGCCCTAATAATATCTATGGATAGCTTAGTTGAGGAAAAGGCTACAATTTTCGTGGTGGATGATAATCCGATTAATTTAAGGGTTCTCTTGGGCTTCTTAAAAGCAGCTGGATTTAAAGTATTGGTCGCCCAAAATGGTCAAACGGCTTTACAGAAACTACAAAGTATCAAGCCAGATTTAATTCTACTGGATATTGCTATGCCCGGAATGAACGGGTTTGAAATCTGTCGAAGACTGAAAGATGATCCCAAAACCCAAGACATTCCGGTTATTTATTTAACCGCTTTATCAGATTTACAACATAAATTAGAAGGACTCTCCACCGGAGCCGTTGATTTTATTTGTAAACCCTTCCAACAAGAGGAAGTATTAAGCCGTTTACGACTGCATCTAAACCTCAGTCGGTTGCAACAAAAATTACAGGCACAAAATAAACAATTAATCACAGAAATTGCGGCTAAACAGGCAGCCCAAGAGCAACTTAGGCAACTCAATCAGGAGTTAGAACAACGAATTGGCGATCGCACCCAAGAACTCTCCCAAGCCCTCCAACGACTCCAACACCAAGAAGAACAACTACGCTATGAAGCCACCCATGACCTCTTAACAGGTTTACCGAATCGTTCTTGGTTACTCGGTTCTTTAGAGCGAGTGTTACAGGAAAAAGGCGAAGATTGGAGCATTTTTCTGTTAGATTTAGACCGCTTTAAAAACGTCAATGAGCGCTTCGGTCATTTTGTCGGAGATCAACTGCTCAAACAACTCGCCGAACGCATTCAATGGTATTTATCCCCCCCAGAAAGTATTGCCCGTTTGGGAGGAGATGAATTTGTCATATTATTGCGCTCCCATGACAATCTCGCCAGCCTCGAAAACCTCGCACAAATTCTCCTAGCTGACATTCAACGCCCCTTTAATATCGAACATTATCACATTGCCCTTAATGCTAGTCTGGGCATTATTCCCAAAGTGGATCTCTATCCAAACTCAATGGAACTCCTGCGTGACGCGGATTTTGCCCTCCACCATGCCAAAAACTATCGCAAAGGGTCTTATTCCTTCCTGACCCCTCATCTCAAAACCCAAACCCTAGAACGGATTCAAATTGAAACCGACTTAAGAACAGGTTTAGAACAAGAACAATTTTGTTTACACTATCAACCGATTATTTGTTTATCGACCCTTAAAATTGTCGGTTTTGAGAGCTTAATTCGCTGGCATCATCCCACAAAAGGCTTACTATTTCCCAATAAATTTATTCCCATTGCCGAAGAAATTGGACTCATTCATAAACTCGATATCTGGGCATTAAAAACCGCCAGTCAACAACTGCAAAAATGGCAGCAACAGTTTAAAAATGCAGCCAGCTTGACAATGAACGTTAATATTTCTAACGTCCATCGTCAATGTTTAGAAGCG
Organism: Spirulina subsalsa PCC 9445; assembly: GCF_000314005.1. Taxonomy (NCBI): domain Bacteria; kingdom Bacillati; phylum Cyanobacteriota; class Cyanophyceae; order Spirulinales; family Spirulinaceae; genus Spirulina; species Spirulina subsalsa. The sequence continues at coordinate 812,182 of NZ_JH980292.1, read as the reverse complement.
TTGGAACAAATCAATTGGTCAGACTATCTTCAAGAAGGAAGTCGAGCCGCTATAAAACTAGAAATTACAGAAACAGGTTTCTGGGCGACCACCGCCGAAGGAATGCACAGCTTGCGGCGAATTGCAGATTTAGGTATTGAACTTTGTATCGATGACTTCGGCACCGGATATTCCTCCCTCAGTCGTCTGCATAATCTACCCGTAACCACCCTGAAAATCGACCGCTCTTTTATTAACCGTCTTGATGAAGGGTCAGAAAGTCAGGCCATTGTCCAGAATATTCTCACCCTAGCGCGTAATTTAAACATGACCGTTGTTGCAGAAGGCATAGAAACCCCCGCGCAACTCGCCCAATTACAAACCATGAATTGTGACTTAGGACAAGGTTATTTATTTGCCAAACCCCTAACCCTTGAAAATGCGACAGAATTCCTCCAAGGAACTCTAGCCTGTTCTCTCAAATAAAGCCATGTACTCTACTGTTGAGCAGTCCTCCCCGACTTCCCCTTGGGAAGAACTTTCCCTCCAGTCCTCCCCCAGTGCGGGACAACTGGACAACATTAAAACCCACCTAGATTTACTTCTCCTTGCCCTAGAATCTCTCTCTGGGATCGGTTCTAAAGAGATTCTTCAAGCTGTCGCCTATTTTAAGCTAGAACATTTAATTGGCGATCGCGTAGCCCTGTGGCGCTTGCGGCAATCCAACCCCGAACGCAAAAGTTCCGGGGGGCGGAAAAAGCTCGACGTAGAAGAAGCCCGCGCCCTCGTCCTCGTGATTTGCCATCTCGCCCACCAAGAGCAAGAATTAGTCCGACGGGGGATCATGCTATTAGAACAAATGACCGCCCAAGAACAAGATCCCTGCCGGGTGGCATTACTTGGGGATTATGTTGACACCTTCAGCAACACTTATTTAGAGCGCCGGGGCAATGATGAGGATCTGACCCCAGATGCCTTAAGGGATCTCAGTTTTAAACTGTTAATTGATTTACTTTTTTATAGTGCCGTAAATGGACATCGGCGGCTCTGGTTAGCCCTCTTCGACCGCACTCAGGGGTAGTTACCCCTAACTTTACTAAACTTAAACGAATTTAAAGAATATTTAGCAAATATTGCCGCAAATCCTCTATCAAAACAACTACAATAAACCTTAGTCGGCTATACATTCCCAGCGAAAAAAAGCAGCAGTTTCTCTAAATTTTGCTTCAACTTCTTTAAGATTGCGCCCTCAAGTGTATTCAAGTGAAAAATAGGTCAATCTTAAGCATATATACTCAACGAAAAGGACAAAAACTATGTTTTGCGAACAATGTGAACAAACCGCGAGTGGAGACGGTTGTCATCAATGGGGAGCTTGTGGAAAGAGTCCTGAAGTCAACACCACTCAAGATATTTTAGTCTATTGTTTGCGAGGAGTTGCTCCCATTGTTTTAACCGCCAAAAAATTGGGCATTAATACTCACGATTTAGATGTGTTTACCTGTGAGTCCCTATTTGCTACCATGACGAATGTTAACTTTAATAGCAAACGCTTTACAAATTACATTCAGCAATGTATTGAAAAACGGGAACAACTCAAGGCACAAATTAAAGCCCTTAGCCCGGAAAATGCCCAGTGGTCAGAACTCTCCAATTATCAACCCAATTGGGATGAAAGCTTAGTGACCCAAGGGCAGGAAGCCGCTTTACCATTTCTGAGTCAAATTGATCACAACATTGATGTATTTTCCTTAAAACTGACGGTTATCTACGGCATTAAAGGGGCAGCCTCTTATACCTTCCATGCTTACGAATTAGGGCAAGAAGATGATGCGGTTTATACCTTCATTCATGAAGCCTTAGCCGCTATTGATCGGGATGATTTAGGTTTACCCGATTGGGTAGATTTAGCCCTTAAAGTCGGAGAAATTAACCTGCGGGCGATGGAACTTTTAGATCAGGGACACACTAGCACCTATGGTCATCCTACCCCTACCTCTGTCCCCCTGAATCCCCGATTAGGTAAAGCCATTTTAGTGTCAGGTCATGATATTAAACAACTCTCAGCCATTCTCGAACAAACCGCTAACACAGGGTTAACCGTTTACACCCATGGGGAACTTTTACCCGCTCATGGTTATCCCCGTTTAAAAGAAAAGTATGCCCATTTTTATGGCCATTACGGCACAGCATGGCAGAACCAAACGAAAGATTTTCACCGTTTCCCCGGGGCAATTGTTGTCACAACAAATTGTCTAATGCCGCCCCATGAAACCTACGAGGAAAAACTGTTTACGGTGGGGCCTGTGGGTTATCCGGGTCTTAACTATTTAGCGGCTGACGAACAAGGGAATGTAGACTATAGTCCCGTGGTTGAAAAAGCGAATAGTCTCTCTGGTTTTACGGAAGAATCAGAAGCCCGTCACGTGATGGTAGGATTTGCTCACAATACGGTTTTAAGTGTTGCCGATACGGTGATTGAAGCCGTCAAACAAGGAAAAATCCGTCATTTCTTCTTAGTCGGCGGTTGTGACGGGGCGAAACCGGGACGCAGTTACTACACCGAATTTGTGGAAAAAGTGCCGGAGGATTGTATTGTTTTAACCCTAGCTTGTGGGAAGTTCCGCTTTTTTGACAAAAATTTAGGTCAAATTGGTGAATTACCCCGCTTAATGGATGTGGGACAGTGCAATGATGCCTATTCTGCTATTCAAATTGCTTTGGGACTCGCTAATGCGTTTGAGGTGGGGGTGAATGATTTGCCCTTATCCATGATTTTATCTTGGTATGAACAAAAAGCGGTGGCGGTTTTATTAACGCTGTTGTATTTGGGGATTAAAAACATTCGTCTGGGTCCGACGTTACCTGCGTTTATTTCGCCCAATGTGTTTAAGTTGTTGTCGGATCATTATCATCTGCAAGCCATTACCACACCCGAGGCAGATTTAGCCGCTTGTCTTGGGGTTTAGTTAGGGCTTCCCCAACCTTAACAAGTTTAACTTGTTAAGGTTAGGTAATAGGTAGGAGTTTTAGTTATTCCAGACTATACCTCTCAAGTTTGTCCTGAATGTGGAACCCATACAGGTCAGAAAGAACTCTCTCAAAGGGTTCACTCTTGCTCTGAATGTGGCTACACCGTGGATCGGGATGTTGCTGCTTCAATGATCGTAAAACAGCGCGGATTAACTGCGGTCGGTGCGCCCGTGGTCAAACAGCCCAGTAATGGCGTTCTGTCGGGGACTTCGGTCTAGATAGGGCTTGCTGAATAAGTCCGAGAGTTGGGGAATCGGGAGTCGGGAGTCGGGAGTCGGGAGTCGGGAATAGGCAATCGTGCCAGTTTTAGATAATCTGTTCCCTGTTAAGAGTTCCCTGTTCCCTTGTTGAGCCTAGCATCTGGTGTTATTCAGCAGACCCTAGATAAGAGTCTATATGGGAATCCCTCGCTTTCAGCGATGGGAGGTTCAATGACTAGACCGCTTTTTCAGATGACGTTCTTCCCACGTGCGAGGGTGCAAAGTGGGGGGGCGTCGCTATTTTTGTTCAAATAAAAGACCCTCATCGATTTAACAGAGTTTGGGTGGTGGATTTTCCGAGGTAACGGATACGGGAGAGGGATACTTGGGCTAAAACGGCCGCGATTAAGGTATGGGTCAGTAAAGATAAGCCAAGGGTTAAAGGACTGGCTGAATCTAAGTAAACCCAAGGTAAGGAGGAAAACTGCCAAATCCCCCGATTATCAGACCAATTGTTTTGGGATTCCAAGATGGTGAGGAGCAGGGGAGGGAAGAAGAAAATACTGCTATTGACCACAAATGCCCAAAGATGGGGTTGTTTGAAGGAGAAGAGAAAAATATGTTGGGTGATGCTGGCGTAAATCAGCAGCCACAAGCCATAAAAGGCAACCCCTGCGACGAGGACTAGGAGTTTGGGGGCAACGTTGGGATTAGCGACGAGGGAGATATGATGAGACATGAGCCACAGCCAAGGGAGGAAGAAGATGGCGGCGATGAGGAGTAAAAGTGCGATCGCCCCTAATGCCGGACTTTTTTCTCCTTCTAACCACTCCACTAGCCCAGTGTTACTCTTTTGATGATGATAGCGCGCCCAATCTATGGCGGTTTGTCGTCGTGGGGTGAGGGTTAAAATAGCCCACACTAACAAGAAGGTGTTGATCAGGATTAGCAGGAAAAATGTCCAAAATAAATCATCTAAGTATAAATCCCCCTCAGAAACCCCTCTCGGTACTAAAACTAACCCTAAAAAGATGATCTGAAATGACAGCATCAAGCCATACCATTGACGCTTACTCAATAAACTGCCGTTAGGATTGCGGAAACAACGCTCAATCATGCCACCTAACCATTTTCTCCAGAATAGAGCATTGGCGATCAAAAAGAGGGCTAGCAGGAGCGGATTAGACCCAATGGGGAGACGATAAAAATGGAGCATCCTTAAAAAGGTTTGGGGGGTGTCTCCTGAGAGGGTCGGATCGAACCATGATGAGGTTGAATTAAAGAAACTGAAGGCTTGCGGCATCAAGGCATGACACCAAGCAAAGGGATTTAAAAGATGGAAGATCATCATAGCGCTGGGTTCGGGTTGGTAGTCCATTAGGGCACCGAACAGAGAACTCAGTGCGATCGCCATCCCAAAAGCCCCACCAATAGCCTGAAACCCCTTGAACCCCACCTGCTGCAAGGTCTGAGTCAATAAACCCACTAAGATCCCTCCCGTCAGGAAGAAACCACACCCCGCTATACACACCCCATAAAACAGCAATAACACCCCCAAGGGAATCCCAGAAAGTTGGGCTAACCCAACATGAAGGGGTAAGGCACAAGCCAGCGCGAAGTACAATACAATCGGCACCCCCAGCAACTTACCTAGCATTAATTGCGGCGTGGATTGGGGACACAAACGGAGAAAGGTGAGGGTGCCTTTTTTCTCTTCCTGTTCCAGATTTTGAATCAGCAGATAAACCCCCCCCACCAACAGGATGACTAAACTAATGAGGGTTAACGTCGCAAAGTAACTGGGAGTCTGATCAACCCACCACAGGACGGTATTAATACTCTCAGGAGGACAAGGAGCCGCCAGTTGTTGAATTTGCTCTTGGACTTCCCCCAGTTGAGCCGATAAGGCATTGATGGTCGCCTGATCTGCCTCCATGATGCCGTAAGCTTGATTCAGTTTCTCCGTTAAAATTTGATTCTGTCGATTCAGGTCTATCAGTTGATGCAGCGCGGGACTACTTGCCTGACAATAGGCGGAGTCTTGTTGAACGTTATGGATGAAGTTCTCAAAGCGTTGCCATGCCAGTAAGACCAGCAACAATTGCCCCATCAAGGAAGCCCCCACGGCCAACAGGATGTTACGGGGTTTTAAACGACCTTTGAGTTCCCGGAACAGTTGGGGATTCCTGTCTCCCAGCCAATCTAACCATCCTTCGAGCATCGGCTTGTCTCCCTTGGATTCAGAGTGAATGTCATATCGCCATTGGGCATAGATCCAACGCCACGGGGCTTGATTCCAGAAAATTCTGGCAGGTTTGAACCGTTGGGATGCACTGATTTAACCCATCACCCCGCCGCAAATCTAAAGAAAATATAATATTTTTTCGAGAATTATTGTTGTTTTTTAATACAAAATTCAGATTTAGAGATTTCATGGCAATTTGTGAGTCCTGACAAGTTGCAAATCGAGGAGATACGCTACAATGCCTTGACAGAACCATTAAATACCAACCCATCAAAGATTGATCGGTTTGAGATTGATTGGTTGGGGATTGATTGATGTAACGGCTATCGGGAACAGTTATGAAAAAATGTAGAATTTTGCCGCACTTTCCCTTAACTCAGTGTTTACATGGGAAATAGTGGCTACATTAGATGATTACCAGAGGTCAACGACGATATGGCAAAAGAAAAAGAAACCGTTCCCATTTCACTGATTACATTAACCTTGGGGATTGCCGTCACCGGGATTAGTTTTTGGTATGGTCAAAATAATGGTCTATTACCGGAACAAGTCTCGGAACAAGCCCCCTTAGTGGATGATTTTTTTCAAGTGATGGTAACAATTGGGACAGCCCTCTTTTTATTAGTAGAAGGGGCGATTCTCTTCACCATGATTAAATTTCGGCACAAAAAGGGGGATGAAACCGATGCGCCTTATGTGGAGGGAAACTTACCCCTAGAAATTTTTTGGACGGCTATTCCGGCTTTTCTTGTGATTGGTTTAGGCATCTACAGCGTGGATGTCTATAGCCAAATGGGGGGATTTGATGCCATTGGGTCTGGCCTTGCCCACAATCACAGCCATCATTCTGTTGAGATTGCTAGTTTACCCGGCAGTGAAGCTAATTTATTGATGGCTCAAGGAGATAACCGAGAATATGGCATCGGAGCCACCCCGGTAGAGGGGAAGTTACCCCCAGATTTAACCGTTAATGTCACCGGGATTCAATACGCTTGGCTGTTTAACTATCCTGACACCGGGATTGTAGCGGGGGAACTCCATGTTCCTGTGGGGAAAGATGTCCAGCTAAGTATTGAAGCCCAAGATGTGATTCATTCGTTCTGGTTGCCCCAGTTCCGCATTAAACAAGATGCCATTCCGGGAGAGAAAACCCTATTGCGCTTTGTGGCGACTCAAACGGGACATTATCCCGTCGTCTGTGCGGAGTTGTGCGGGGCCTATCACGGTGCGATGCGGACGGAGGTGATTGTTCACACCCAAGAGGAATATAACCAGTGGGTAGCAGAGAATCAAATCGCCACGGTGCCGGATTTAAACCAAGCGGTGGCGGTGCAACGGGATGATTCCAATGGGGCTTTTCTGGAGCCTTTTGTGGAACAAATGGGGGTGAATGAAGACACCCTGACGGCGTTGCAACATCTGCACTGAGAGGACACCAGTCCTGATGGGGACTCCTGAGAGGGAGTTCGTGAATTGACGAGAACAGTAGAAAGCATTAACTCATGACACAAGCAGAATTACCCTTAGATACACCACCTAGCCAGCCAACGGGTCATCAGCACCCGGAAAAATGGTCTTGGTATCATTATTTTTGGTACAACACCGATCATAAGGTGATTGGGATTCAATATCTGGTTACGTCGTTTCTGTTTTATTTGATTGGTGGGGTAATGGCGCTCTTTATGCGGGCGGAATTATCGACCCCAGATGTTGACCTACTTTCCCCGGAGTTGTATAACGCCTTTTTGACCAATCACGGAACAATGATGATCTTTTTCTGGGTTGTTCCGGCGGCTATTGGGGGGTTTGGGAATTATTTGATTCCCTTGATGATTGGGGCGAAGGATATGGCGTTCCCGAATTTGAATGCGATCGCCTTTTGGTTAAACCCCCCGGCCGGATTATTACTGATCATCAGCCTATTTTTCGGCGGCGCTCAATCGGGCTGGACTTCTTACCCCCCCTTGAGTTTAATCACCAATAATGTCGGTCAGTCCCTCTGGATTTTGGCCATTGTGTTGGTGGGGAGTTCCTCCATTATGGGGTCACTCAACTTTTTAGTGACCATCTTCAAAATGCGCACCCCCGGCATGAGTTGGGATCAACTGCCCCTATTTTGTTGGGCAATGGTGGCAACTTCCATTTTAGCCCTGTTTTCTACCCCGGTTTTAGCGGCGGGTTTAATCCTGCTGTTGTTTGATATTAACTTCGGGACAGGGTTCTTTCGCCCAGAAATGGGGGGAAATGTGGTGGTTTATCAGCACTTATTCTGGTTTTATTCCCACCCGGCCGTTTATTTGATGATTCTGCCCATTTTCGGCATCATGTCGGAAGTCATTCCTACCCATGTCCGTAAGCCGATTTTTGGTTATAAGGCGATCGCCTATTCCAGTCTCGCCATTTGTATTGTGGGGCTATTTGTCTGGGTTCACCATATGTTCACCAGTGGCACCCCCCCCTGGATGCGGATGTTTTTCACCATCTCAACCCTCATTGTCGCCGTCCCCACAGGGGTTAAAATCTTTAGCTGGGTTGCAACCCTCTGGGGTGGCAAAATCCGCTACACTTCCCCCTTACTCTTCGGGGTGGGTTTGTTGGCCATGTTTGTGTTTGGTGGACTGAGTGGAGTGACATTAGGCACTGCCCCCTTTGACCTCCACGTTCACGACACCTACTATGTCGTGGCGCATTTCCACTATGTCTTATTCGGCGGTTCCGTGTTTGGTATCTATGCGGCCATTTATCACTGGTTCCCCAAAATCACCGGGCGGATGTATAACGAAACCCTCGGTCGCATTCACTTTGTTTTAACCTTCATTGGGGCGAATTTAACCTTTTTACCCATGCACGAATTGGGCTTAAAAGGGATGCCTCGGCGGATTGCCATGTATGACCCCCAATTCACCACCATTAATCAAATTTGCACCTATGGTTCCATGTTATTGGGCTTTTCGGTGTTGCCGTTCATCGTGAATATGGTTTGGAGTTGGATGAAAGGTCAACCGGCCGGGCGCAATCCTTGGCGCGCTTTAACCTTGGAGTGGCAAACCACCTCCCCCCCGGCCATCGAAAACTTCGACGAAGAACCCATTCTCTGGGCTGGCCCCTATGACTATGGCATTGATACCCAAAGCCCAGCAGAGGAAACCGTCGAGGAAATGCTGGAAGAAGTGAAAGCAGAGGTCAGTTAAGGCGGAATTTCTTCGCCCTCAAACTGACCCGTAGGTTGGGTGCAGCCAAGCGCGAAACCCAACAAAACCCTAACCTCATGGGCGGATGCAATCCGCCCCTACGGGGAATCATTCGTCAATCACAGGAGATGTTTTAAAAATAACAAAATGGGCGAAAAACTTAGGCTAAATTAGCCCAATTCTCTCCGAATAAATGCCGTAAATTACAAAAGGACAATACAGCATGACCACAATTATTGATGCTTCAAAAAATGGCGGTAAACCTGTTGCCCATAGCGAAAGTCATGGGGAACATGAAGATTATCGCTTATTGGGCTTACTCATCTTTTTAGCCTCAGAATCCCTCATGTTTGGGGGCTTATTTGCCTCCTATTTAATCTATAGAGCCTCGACTACCACTTGGCCACCGGAAGGAACAGAAGTTGAGTTATTACTCCCCGCCATCAATACCATTATTCTGATCTCCAGTAGTTTTGTCATTCACCAAGGGGATAGCGCCATTAAGAAAAATAATGTGGGAGGGATGCGCTTTTGGTATGTCGCTACAGCCCTGATGGGAATTATCTTCTTGGGGGGACAGGTTTATGAATATTTGAATCTGGGTTATGGCCTGTCTACTAATGTTTTTTCCGGCTGTTTTTATGTGATGACGGGCTTTCATGGCCTCCATGTATTGGTGGGGGTTTTACTCATTTTGGGCGTGGTTTGGCGATCGCGCCGTGATGGACATTACAACGAGTCCAAACATACCGGAGTAGAGATGGCGGAGATTTACTGGCACTTCGTCGATATCATCTGGATTGTTTTATTCGCCCTGCTGTATATCCTCACCCACCTTTAAGTTGAATCCCGAAGCTCCACCCTACCCTGTGGCAGGGTGGGGGAGTTCACGCCCTACCCTTTGAGAGACTATGACAGAATCGGTTTTACCCCCCCAAAATTCGCCTACAACTTCCCCAGAGGTGGCACAACCTCAAGATCAGATTCGCCGTTTACTGTGGAAAATGGCGATCGCAACCTTTCTCTTAATGGCCGTGGGGAGTGCTACCCGCGTGATGAATGCGGGATTAGCTTGTCCCGATTGGCCCCTCTGTTATGGCCAATGGATACCCGCCCAACAGATGAATCTACAAGTTTTTCTAGAGTGGTTTCATCGCCTAGACGCGGCCTTAATTGGTTTAAGTGCGATCGCCCTGTTGGGACTCTCCCTCTGGTGGCGGCAGCGTCTCCCCCGTTGGGTGCCTTGGGCTTCCACCCTAGCCCTCGCCCTCATCCTCGTGCAAGGGTTACTGGGCGGCCTCACCGTTACCCAACTCCTCCGCTTTGACATCGTAACCGCCCACCTCGGAACCGCCCTCCTCTTCTTCTCCACCCTCTTAGTGATGGGCTGTTTCCTCCTCCCCCAACAAAGAACCGGAGTCGGGAAAAACCTACCCTGGGTTAGTGGTTTAGCCGCCCTGTTGATTTACTTACAAAGTCTTCTCGGCGGTTTAGTTGGGTCCCGGTGGGCTTTGCACCAATGTCTAGCCGGTTCCCAACTCTGTGCAGTGATGTATAGCCACCTGGTGGGAGTCATTCCCGCCACCATTGCCACCCTAACCCTAGTGATTCTGGCCTGGCGCACCCCTGCCCTCCCTCGCGGTTTACGGACTCTAGCCCAAATCACCGGGGCCTTACTCCTCTTACAAATTCTCTTAGGAGTTGGCACCTACTACCTCCACCTGCAAATTGAACCCCTCACCATCTCCCACCAAGCCATCGGGGCCGCCCTACTGGGTAGTCTCGTTTGCTTCACCGTCTTAGGGATTCGCAATCGTCAAATCCCACAACAGGAAACAACCAGTAATTGTTGAAGAAGGGAACAGGGAACGGGGAACGGGGAACAGGGGATAGGTAATAGGTAATAGGTAATAGGTAATAGGTAATAGGTAATGGGGAATACTAATCAACTCCCGACTCCCGACTCCCTAGGGCGCAAGCATTGCGCCCCTACACCGACTCCCAATTCCCTAGTCAACAAGCCTCAATTATCAATGATCAATTTTGTACCCTAGAACAAGGAAAAGAACTGAATGATTGGGACCAGTTACTCGCCCAGACACGAGAATTTCTTAGACGTTCTCAAAAGTTACTACCAATTAACGAAACCTCGGATTATCCCCTTGCTGCTGATTACCACAGCGGCCGCGATGTGGATTGCCTCCGAGGGAGAAGTGGATCCGTTTCTCCTCTTCATCACCTTGTTAGGGGGAACACTAGCGGCGGCTTCAGCCCAGACCCTCAACTGCATTTATGATCAAGATATTGACTACGAAATGGTGCGGACGCGGAAACGCCCCATCCCTTCTGGTCGTGTTCAGCCCCGCCATGCCTTCATTTTTGCGATCGCCCTAGGAGTCCTCTCTTTTAGCCTCTTTGCCCTCTTCGTCAATCTTTTGAGTGGATTCCTCGCCCTGTCCGGCATCGCCTTTTATATGGTCATCTACACCCATTTCCTGAAACGGCATAGCACCCAAAACATCGTCATTGGTGGGGCGGCCGGGTCTATTCCCCCCCTCGTAGGCTGGACAGCCGTCACCGGGGAACTGGCTTGGCCCGCTTGGCTGCTGTTTGGCCTGATCTTCCTCTGGACTCCCCCCCACTTCTGGGCTTTAGCCCTCATGATTCGCGATGATTACGCCCAGGTCAATGTTCCCATGTTGCCCGTGATTGTGGGGGAAGAAAAAACCGTTCAACAGATTGGTTTATATACCCTGTTGGTGGTTCCTTGTAGCTTCTTGTTGATTTATCCCTTGGGGGTGTCTGGTGTCGTTTACGGCACGATTGCCGCCCTTTTGGGGGTGATCTTTATCCGCAAAGCTTGGCAACTCTATCAAGCGCCGACAGATAAAGAATTAGCCAAGTCCATGTTTAAATATTCCATCTTGTACATGATGCTACTTTGTACTGGGATGGTAGTGGATAGCTTACCTGTTACCCATCAGGCGATCGCCTTTTTAACTCACGGTGGCTTGAGTTAGGTTTTGTCTGGGGAGGGAATCGGGAATAGGGAGTCGGGAGTCGGTGTAGGGGCGCAATGCTTGCGCCCTAGGGAGTCGGGAATCGGGAAAAGGCAATAGTCAAGACTTTCGGCTATTCACTACCCACTATTCCCCCTCTCCCCTGCTCCCCTTCCCGTTCCCTGTTCTCTAAACACCAAAAAGGGACAAGACAAATCTTGTCCCTTTTCTCAGGAAAAACCTTGATTTTGGTCATTCTCGGCTTATTTCGTCGCCAATTCCACCACTTTAGTAAAAGCTTCGGGATCTAAAACGGCTAACTGAGCCAACATCTTACGATTGAGTTGAATGTTAGCTTGTTTTAGCTTGTTCGTCAGTTGGCTGTAGCTAATACCATGTTGTCTAGCCGCCGCATTAATGCGTACAATCCACAGACGACGAAAATCGCGTTTCCGTTTGCGGCGATCGCGATAAGCATTCCGCAAAGCCTTCATCACCTGTTGGTTCGCGGTGCGGAACAGTTTAGAATGAGAACCTCTAAACCCTTTGGCGAGTTTGAGGATTTTTTTACGACGTTTCCGGGCAACATTGCCCCTTACTACTCTTGTCATAGCAGTTGATTAGGGTTTTGGATAAGTTAGATTTGGGCAACAACAGGCTAGATCAGTGAACTCTGACACTAGACTCTTGACAATCAATGGGCAATTGATTACATATAGGGCAACATCAGACGCACATTCGGCTCATCTGACTCGCTGACTAAAGACAATTGGGACAAGCGGCGATATTTTTGTTCAGAGCTTTTATGTTGCAGTAAGTGGTTTTTCCCCGCCTTGCGACGGCGAATTTTGCCGCTTCCAGTCGCTCTAAACCGCTTGGCTGCCGCTCTACGGGTTTTTAGTTTAGGCATGAATTCGCTTCGATTCTACTTATTCGACACAATTCACCATCATAGCGTGATCCTTGCTCAACAGGCAAGTCCCAATCTTGACAAGTTAAGGGAACAGGGAACGGGGAATAGGGGGAGAGGGGGAGCAGGGGAGAGGGGGAGATGTCTATTACCTATTACCTATTACCTATTCCCGACTCCCCTCTAAAATTGAGTCTTAAAACGAACCTAAAACTACTTTTCTTCCCCGTCACTTTCAACAGAATCTCCCACAGATTCTGAAGACTGACTCACCGTTAGCACATCCAGTTTACTATCCTTCTCTGCTCCTACAGAAGCAGGTGGTTCTACTTCAGTATCTAGAGATAATTCAGCCTGAACATCTGCCACATTCGGCACAGAATCAGCACTTTCGGCTACAACGTCCTCCGCCACTAACTCCGATTCTGTTGGCACTTCCCGATCCAAATCCCCTAACAATTCGGAAGATGTACTTGTCGTTAACTCCTGATTTGCTTCTGGATCTAACGCCTCATTGTCAGGATTATTTTCCTCACAGGAAACATCATCCCAATAATCAAACAAACACTGAAAATCTCGCTCATCATTAAAGCGTTTAAAAATAATTTCTGTGCGGGCTAATTCTTGATACTTACTGGGATAAAGATAAATCGCCTCATCTAACGCACGAACTGTTCCCCGTAAATCATCCACCATGCCATAACAAATAGCTAACTCATACCAAGCTGCATCCTCATCCGGGCGCACCTTGAGGGCTTGTTCATAACTGTTAATCGCGGCGGAAAAATTGCCTAAATGTTTGAACATTTTGGCACATTGATATAATGCCCAATAGTCCCGAGGCTTGGCTTGTACCGCTTGTTCGTAACTCCAGAGGGCTTTTTCGAGTTCCCCCCCTTGGCGGAAGGCATCCCCCCGACGGTAGGAAGCCCAATAGTCTCCCGGACGTAATTTTAGCGCTCGATCAAAACAAGCGATCGCCTGCTCCGGATTCCCCCAACGTCGCCAAGCTTCCCCTTGACGGTAATGGCTCCAATAATCATCGGGCTGAATTTCAATTGCTTTCCCGAAATAGGCGATCGCATTTTCATATTCCGCCAACTCATCCAAGCTAATACAGCCCAAACTATACCAAGCCCAGTAAGCCTTTTCGTCTAACTCTACTGAAATCTGATAGCTTTCTACAGCCTCTGTATACTGCTCTAATTCTTCTAATACCGTGCCTCGGCGATACCATGCCCAAAAGTCCTCGGGGTTGCAGGCGATCGCCTTATCATAATAAACTAAAGCCTCCTCATAGCGCCGCCGATCTCGCAACGCTTCACCTTGCTGATACAAAGCTTTATAACTATCCGGTCTGCTTTCCAACGGCCTAAAGATTGTGCTAGTCATAAAATAACAGTCACCGTAATAATTTTACCCAATCTCTAATCATACGTTGCAACCCACCCCTAATTATTTTTTATTTTTGCAACGGGCTGCTGTTCACTCAAAATTCCCCATGTTACCCAGTGATTTACTCAGTTATCGCCTACGCGGTGAAGCCATTATTCCCAAGCGTTTAACCCTAGATGATGCAACAATTGCGATCGCTAATGAACAAATTGAATGTTTTCAAAACTGCCTCGGAAAAACCCAAGGGGAATTAGACAAACAACTCCATGATTTAGAAGGAGACAGTCCTAATTATCGCACTAAACGCGGTCTAGCTCATCTACTTAAGAATAGTTTTAGTACCTTTGAAATCGTCAGTCCTCTAGAACCCCAATTACTCAGGCAGCGCGTCTTTACCGAAGCCGCAAAAACTCCCCCACTTCCTCATCAACGTAACAATACCTTACAAAGTCTCTGTTCTACTCTCAGCCAAGAACTAAACCGAGAAGTTCTCCCCAGTGATATTTTACAAGGCCTTTATGCAGACTTACAAGAAAACCGTATTTTAACCCAATTTGAAGCCCCCGCCCCCACCACCCTCATCCATCGTTACAACCTCTCACAAGTTCAAGGTATTTTTTATCGTGCCAGTCAAGTTATCTTAAACGCTCATCGCAACGTTCCGGGAGAATATAAGTTATTGTTTCGTTATTTAAAACTCTTCCAACTGATGTTTTATATTGAGGGAGACGTTGATCATGGCTTTACCATTACCCTAGACGGCCCTACCAGTTTATTTAAATCTAGTACCCGCTACGGATTAGCCTTTGCTAAAATGATCCCCGCCCTTCTTCATGTCACGAAATGGAGTTTAAAAGCCACCTTAGAGCAGAAAGATCAATATACCGGAGCAACCAAAAAGGGCTATTTTAGTTTAGATGATCAATGTGATTTAGTGAGTCATTATTCTAGGGGAAAAACCTATGATAGTCTGTTAGAGGAAGCCTTTGCGAAACGGTGGGAAAAGACAAAAACAGACTGGATTTTAGAGCGAGAAGTTAATCTAATCCCGATTCCCGGAAGTGTAATGATTCCTGATTTTCGTCTCGTTCATCCTGACGGGCGAGATTATATTTTAGAAATTATTGGCTTTTGGCGGCCGGATTATTTACGCAAAAAGTTCTATCAAGTCCATCATGCCGATGTGGATAATTTAATTTTAGCTATTTCTGAGCGTTTAAATTTAGAAAAGTCAGGGATTAAAGCTAGTGAAGTTCCCGCTAGGGTGATTTGGTTTAAGGAAAAATTAGATCCCAAAGTCGTTTTAGGAATCATTGAATCCTGAAGTCATTTGAGGGCGACTTCCCAGATTTGAAAGCGTAGTAATTCGTAGGTTGGGTTACGCTTCGCTTCACCCAACCTACGGAGCTAAATTATGGTAACAGAAACCGGGTTTCTTCTGTCTTAGTTTCCGCGATAATTACGCAAATCATCTAAAACAGATTCAGGCTGTTGTTGCCTTTGAGGAGGGGCTGCATCTGGTTCATTTGGACAAAATTCTAACACGACTTTGGCGCGAACTTTTCCCTTTTGCCAACCGGGGGCAGGATTACTAACCATTAACACTTCACACTCTAATCCCACGTTTTCTAATAAAATTTTGTCTTCTGGTGTATCAGGGGAGATAAATGACAAGAGACGCTTTGTAATTGCCTTACTAATTTCCTCAGCCCGTGATGTATGATTCACCCCAGCTTGACATTCAAGATCGAAAAAAGGTAGAGAATACCCATTGTTATCAACCGTGGATTCAATTCTAGTGATAATATCTGTAGAACCCATTGTGTAGTATTTTCTTGGCATAAAAACTCCTTATGACATCAGATACTGTTGCTGCTTATTAACAAAACAGCTATTCAAGCATCAAATATCCTATCACGGACGATTCTCCGGTTAATGTAAAGTTTTAAAAATTTTTTATTTCTCTGCCTCAAGATTTCATAAGAAACGTAAACTAAAAAATAGATAGGGGGAAAGGAGGATTGTTTTAGCCTATTTTATCCAACCCTAGCCACCTAGAAACCCGGTTTCTTGTATTCCCTTGTTTTCTCGCTACTTCCTAACAGAAACCCGGTTTCTTTTTGGGTAGTTGACGGTTTACCTCCTAATGGGGGTGTTGGGTTACGCTATCGCTTCACCCAACCTACGGAGCTAAATTATTGTTACAGAAACTGGGGTTCTTTCATTCCCTTGTTTTCTCGCTACTTCCTAACAGAAACCTGGTTTCTTTTTGGGGAGTTTAGGGTTTACCTCTTAATTGGGGGTGTTGGGTTACGCTATCGCTTCACCCAACCTACGGAGCTAAATTATTGTTACAGAAACTGGGGTTCTTTCATTCCCTTGTTTTCTCGCTACTTCCTAACAGAAACCTAGTTTCTTTTTGGGGAGTTTAGGGTTTACCTCTTAATTGGGGGTGTTGGGTTACGCTATCGCTTCACCCAACCTACGGAGCTAAATTATTGTTACAGAAACTGGGGTTCTTTCATTCCCTTGTTTTCTCGCTACTTCCTAACAGAAACCTAGTTTCTTTTTGGGTAGTTGACGGTTTACCTCCTAATGGGGGTTGTTGGGTTACGCTATCGCTTCACCCAACCTACGGAGCTAAATTATTGTTACAGAAACTGGGGTTCTTTCATTCCCTTGTTTTCTCGCTACTTCCTAACAGAAACCTGGTTTCTTTTTGGGGAGTTTAGGGTTTACCTCTTAATTGGGGGTGTTGGGTTACGCTTCGCTTCAGCCAACCTACGGAGCTAAAATGGGGAAAACCTCTCCCGTAAACTTTCCAAAAAAAAAGCAAAGATTCCCAACCGTGGGGATCTTTGCCCTTAAACTAAAAGATGGGTAAGGCCTCAGAGGGTCATAGTCATAAACTATCCCGTCCAATAACCTGCTTTTCTGTCAACCTCTAGAGAGGAGTGTTCCCCTCTAGAAAATAACAAAAAGCCGGAATCCTAACCTTCCCATTTTGTCTCTGCTTTTTGTCCCCAAAATCCCTGATGTTTTGTTACCGTAACATCACCTAGAACCTGAGTTTGACAAGCTAAACGCAAGTTACTTTTGCTACTATGGGGAGGTAAAGAAAGGCGGAACTTTTCCTTTCCTTTTGGTTCGGAGACTTCCCCTTGTACTTCTACCGCACAAGTTCCACAACTGCCAAATCCTAAACAGTTAATGACTTTTGCACCCTCATTGTACAAATCAACGCCATTGTTTAACAAAACTTTGCGGAGATTGGCTCCGGTTTCACAGGTAAAGGTTTTTCCCTGAGCAGATACAGTAGGCATCGTGTTAATTTGTCCTCAAAAAAACTTTCAGAATAGCCAAATTGTCAAGTTGACTTTACATATATTTACAATTATAGCGAGAATTTTCCATCATGAGCAGTAATCAGCTTTGGATTTACGACACCACCTTACGGGATGGCGCACAACGGGAAGGGATTGCCCTGTCCATTGAGGATAAATTGAAGATTGCCCGCAAACTGGATAAAATGGGGGTTCCCTTTATTGAGGGGGGATGGCCGGGGGCAAATCCCAAGGATGTCCAGTTTTTCTGGCGCTTGAAAGAAACCCCCCTAGACTATTCGGAAGTGGTGGCTTTTTGTTCCACTCGTCGCCCCAATCGAGTCGCGTCTGAGGATTCCCTACTGCAAGCGATTTTAACGGCCGGGACTCATTGGGTGGCGATTTTCGGGAAATCTTGGGATCTCCATGTCACGGAAGGGCTACACACGACGCTAGAAGAGAATCTAGCCATGATTGGTGACACTTTGGAGTATTTGCGCCGTCAGGGGCGACGGGTGATTTATGATGCCGAACACTGGTTTGATGGGTATAAGGCGAATCGGGATTATGCCCTGCAAACTCTGCGGACGGCCTTGGAAGCGGGGGCGGAATGGTTGGTGCTATGTGATACCAATGGGGGGGCGTTACCCCATGAGGTGACACAAATTATTGAGGAGGTGCGGGAAGCTTTGCCCCAGTTACAGGGGAGGGGGGAAAATGCGCCCCAGTTGGGGATTCACACCCATAATGATGGGGGGACGGCCGTAGCCAATGCGATCGCCGCCGTGATGGCCGGAGCGAAAATGGTACAAGGCACCATCAACGGGTATGGGGAACGTTGCGGCAATGCCAACCTCTGCACCCTCATTCCCAATCTCCAGTTAAAACTAGGCTATGATTGCGTTACCCCAGAACAATTAGCCCGCCTCACCCTCACCAGTCGCGCTGTGAGCGAAATTGTCAACCTGGCCCCGGATGATCATGCCCCTTTCGTCGGACGTTCGGCCTTTGCTCACAAAGGAGGGATTCACGTCTCAGCCGTGGCGAAAAACCCCCTCACCTATGAACATATCACCCCGGAAGTCATTGGCAACCGTCGCCGCATTGTGATTTCCGATCAATCGGGTTTAAGTAATGTGTTAGCTAAAGCGCGCAGTTTTGGCATTGATTTAGAACAGGATGACCAAACCTGCCGCCAGATTTTAGCGGAACTGAAGGTATTAGAAAAAGAAGGCTACCAATTTGAAGCGGCCGAGGCCAGTTTTGAACTGTTGATGCGTTCTGCCATTGCGCAACGCCCCCACCGTTTCCACCTCAAAGGGTTTCAAGTTCATTGTAATGCCTCCGATGTAATAGAAAGTAATGCCCTCGCCACAATTAAAGTCAGTGTCAATGGGGAGGATTTATTAGAAGTGGCAGAAGGGAATGGCCCCGTTTCGGCGTTAGACCAAGCCCTACGCAAAGCCCTAGTCAAGTTTTACCCAGAAATTGCGGAGTTCTACCTCACAGACTACAAAGTACGGATTCTGGACAGTAATTCCGGCACATCGGCGAAAACCCGGGTTTTGGTGGAGTCTAGCAACGGAGAACAACGTTGGACGACGGTGGGGGTGTCTACCAATATCATTGACGCTTCCTATCAAGCGGTGGTCGAAGGAATCGAATATGGGTTATTGTTGCGATCGCCCCTGAAAACCCCCGTCCTCTAATCTCCAGTCCCCCCATGCCTTCCCCCGACTTCATCCTCTACCTCCAACACGGTTGGGCTGACACCAGCGACGCGATGCAGCAATTCGGCGAAACCCTCGCCCCCCATCATCTCGTCATCGCCCCTAATCTAGGCTGGCTGAAAACCTGGCTCCGTCTTGAACCCTTAATTGCCCAAGTGGAAAGCCAAGTCACCACCACCCTAGAACAATATCCCACCACCCCCCTCCGCGTGATTGGTCACTCTATGGGGGGGATTATTTGGTTAGAACTGCTTAACCGTCATCCAGGATGGTGTTCTCACCTTCACTCCTTGATTCTGCTGGCCTCCCCCATTGGGGGCGCTGATGCTGCCCGGATTATTGACCCCTTGGGATTAGGGATTGGCATTGCCAGAGACTTAGGCATCAATCGGCGCGCTTTAGCCGAAAAAATCGCCCAACAAATCCCCACCCTAGTCATTGCCGGGGATATTGACCAAGGCAGCGACGGCACCATCCTAGTGGCCTCCACCCAATTTGACCACAGTCAATTTATCTGTGTCGAACTTCCCCACCCCCAACTGAACGCCCACCCCGACTTAATCCCCCTCATCCAAACCTTTTGGCAAAACCCGGTTATTTCTCCCCCCCCTCCCCCCAGTTTAGCCCGTACCCTCATCCAACACCTGCGGCAAGTGGAGGGCATCACCGACGCACACCCGCGAAATTTTGCCCGTTCTCAAAAAATAGCTGATTTGGGAGACGGGTTAGAGTTAAGGGGATGGAAAAATGTTGTGGGGGTGAATCATGTTTTTTTAGGGGATAAACAAGGGCAATGTCTTTATGGGGGGTTTGTAGGGTGGAAAGATGCCTTGGGTTTAGACCAGTGTATTGAGGGGATAGTGCGGGAGTTTGGTTCCTTGGAGTTTTAACAAAAATGTTGCGCACTACCCCATCCTCACCAACGGCAGGGTGGGGTAGTGCGCCCCGACATTCATCGTTTATCAACTATTTTTTCGATTTATCAAGTCTTATAAAGTCCTGCGGAGACAACCTACCCCCTCGCTAGAATGGAGGTAAGCAATAACATATTTTAAAGCGGTCTGTTGTATCAAGTCACACCAGACTTGAGGAAAACGATCGGAGGGTTTATGAAAAATCTAAGTCACGCTTTACCGCTTGAGAAGCATCACGAAACCATCGAGCATCGCCCCAATAAAATTGTTGAACTCTGGAATAATGTTGTTCTGCCAACTCTAGCCAAAATCAATCAATGGTTCTTGACTCGCTCAATAAGAAGCCACGAACCTCAAATTAAGTTGGTTTTTGATCATCAAGGTCATGAGTTGTGGAAGGTCTACGACCCCATCACCGGGAGACAATTCCGGTTTATGTCGGAACAAGAGGTGCGGGTTTGGTTAGATCAACGTTACTATTTCTAACTCATGGGGAGAATCGGGAGTCGGGAGTCGGGAGATTGCCTCTCCCCTGCCCCCCTGCCCCCTTCCCGTTCCCTGTTCCCTTAACTTGTCAAAATTGGGCTATGGCTCAGAATCCACTCTTGGAGGAGGGGATTCACCAATTCTGGGGCCTCGTCTTGGGGACAATGACCCACTCCCGGTAAGGGGATGAACTTTTCTACGGTGGGGAGGTCGGCGAATTTTTGACCCCACTCGAATTTCTCCCAAGGATCCTCCGTTCCCCATAGGATTAGGGTAGGACAGGGCATGATGGGGTATAAATCCTCGGGAAGCGGACCCTGGGAATAGGTGGTAAAGGCAATAAAGACATCGGCCGCCCCCTCATCGGCGGCGGGTTTCATTAAAAGGTTGACCAGTTCCTCCGTGACCGCTTCGGGGCGGTGATAGGCTTGTAGGAGGGCTTGACGGACAAAGTTAGGACGAGCCATCAAGCCAAAGAAACGATAACCAAACCAAGGCTGACGGAGAAGATTCTGCAAGATGGGGGTACTCAGTCGTTGATACCAAGGGATTTCTTGACGTTTCCGCTCGTGCAGCATTCGTAAAGAACAGTTGAGGGTGGCGACTCCTCGCACCCAGTCGGGATAGGTGACGGCGGTTTGCATGGCGACAATACAGCCAATGGAATTCCCAATCAGAAAGACGGGGGTTTGTACGATTTCTTGGCAAAAGTCGGCGATTTGTTGCGCCCAAGTTTCAAAGGTATAGTCGAGTTGGCTGGGGTGGGGTTTAGCGGATGCTCCAAAACCGATGAGGTCGATGGCATAGACGCGCATCGTTTGACCCAAGACGGGGAGGGTTTTCCGCCAGTGACCCCAAGATGCACCAAAGCCATGAATGAGGATAACGGCCGGCTCTCCGGTGCCACACTGTTGATAACAGATGTTATAGCCTTGCCATTGCCAAGTTTGGGGGAGGGTGTTCATTGAGTTATCAGTAAAAAAGTATTAATTCTCATGATTTGAGAATCCCCACCCAAGGAGTGGGGAATTCCTGGCAATCTTGTTAAAATTCGGCGTTCATGGGGGTACGGGGGAAGGGAATCACATCCCGAATGTTGCCCATCCCGGTCATGAATTGAACCACTCGTTCAAAGCCTAAACCAAATCCGGCATGGGGGACGGTGCCATATCGTCGCAGGTCACGATACCACCAAAGTTCCTCTAGGGGCATTTGGTTGTCTTGGATGCGCTGTTCTAGGACATTGAGGCGCTCTTCCCGTTGGGAACCGCCGATGATTTCGCCGATTTTGGGGGCGAGAACGTCCATGGCGGCGACGGTTTGGTTATCGTCGTTGAGACGCATATAAAAGGCTTTGATGCCTTTGGGGTAGTCGCGGACGATGACGGGTTTTTTAAAGAGTTCTTCGGCTAAATAACGCTCGTGTTCGGATTGGAGGTCGAGGCCCCATTCTACGGGATACTCAAATTTACGGTCGGCTTTTTCTAAAAGTGCGATCGCCTCGGTGTAAGAAATGCGCTCAAACTGGTTGTTGATAATATTATCGGCGGTGGCTAAAACCGTTTGATCAATCCGTTGGTTGAAAAAGTCCATGTCTTCGGGGCATTGTTCCAGGACAGTTTTAAAAATATGTTTTAAAAAGGCTTCGGCTAAGTCCATATTGCCCTGAAGATCACAAAACGCCATTTCCGGTTCCACCATCCAGAATTCCGCGAGGTGGCGGGAGGTGTTGGAGTTTTCGGCGCGGAAGGTGGGGCCAAAGGTGTAGACATCACTAAAGGACATGGCCATGATTTCAGCCTCCAGTTGCCCACTGACGGTTAAATAGGCGGGTTTCCCGAAGAAGTCCTGACTGTAGTCAATTTCGCCCTGGGGGGTTTTGGGGGGGTTTTTGGGGTCAAGGGTGGTGACGCTGAACAGTTCCCCGGCCCCCTCGCAGTCGCTGGCGGTAATGAGGGGGGTGTGAACCCAGAGAAACCCGCGTTCTTGGAAAAACTGGTGAATGGCACTAGAACAGGCATTGCGAACGCGGAACACAGCGCCGAGGGTATTAGTGCGCGATCGCAAATGACCCAAACCCCGCAAAAACTCAAAGCTATGCCGTTTCTTCTGGAGGGGATAGGTTTCCGGGTCAGATTCCCCAAATACCTCGATTTTAGAGGGGTTAACCTCAATTCGTTGTCCTTTGCCCTGAGAAGCCACTAACACCCCTTCCACAGCCACAGAGGAGCCAATGGTTAAACGTTTGATCAGGGCTTCATAGTCCGGGAACGCTTCATTAATCACGACTTGCAGGTTGGCGAGGGAAGACCCATCATTGAGTTCCACAAAGGCAAAGCCCTTTAACGCCCGTGTGGTGCGCACCCAGCCTTGAATGAGAACCGACTCATCGGGTTGACCGTGGCGTAAAATCTGGACAATTCTGGTTTTGTTCATGGTGTACTTTTATCCTGTTTTCCTGAATTCCCCCCCGGTTGAGGAAGAGTGTTGACGACTCCGGTTTATCTGGGGGGAGGACGGCTCTCTCTCCCCTAACATTCCTTGATCGGAGATGTTCAGCCCCATATTTGAGATAACATAAGTCAAGGATCATTTTGTCATCAGTTACGGGTCAACCCTTCGTTTGTGACAAATGAGCAGCGCAAAGATAGACCAGAAAATCAATAAGAACTTTCTATGTTAAAACAGTTACTCGGCGACCCTAACACTCGGAAACTCAAAAAATTTCAGCCTCTGGTTGCAGAGGTGAACGTTATTGAAGATGATATTAAAGCCCTCTCCGATGATGGACTACGGGGGAAGACGAGAGAGTTTCAGGAACAACTGGCTAAGGCCAAAAGCGATCGCGAACGGTCAGACATTCTCGATGATATATTGCCAGAAGCCTTTGCCGTCGTGCGGGAGGCCGCTTGGCGGGTCTTGGGGATGCGCCATTTTGATGTGCAGTTGTTAGGGGGAACGGTTCTCCACGAGGGACAAATTGCCGAGATGAAAACCGGGGAAGGAAAAACCCTAGTCGCCACCCTCCCCTCCTATTTAAACGCTTTAAGCGGGCGTGGGGTTCATGTGGTGACAGTGAACGACTACCTCGCCCGACGGGACGCCGAATGGATGGGACAAGTCCACCGCTTCCTTGGTCTGACGGTGGGACTGATTCAGTCAGGAATGAGTCCCATGGAACGCCGTCAAAACTACGCCTGTGATATTACCTACGCCACCAACAGCGAATTAGGGTTTGACTATTTACGGGACAACATGGCCACCGCCATGGAAGATGTGGTGCAGCGCCCCTTTAATTACTGCATTATTGACGAGGTGGACTCGGTACTGATTGACGAAGCCAGAACGCCTCTGATTATTTCGGGTCAAGTGGAACGACCCACAGAAAAGTATATGCAGGCCGCCCAAATTGCCGCCCAACTGTTCCCCCAAAATGAAGAGGGACAAGGCCATTATGAGGTGGACGAAAAAGCCCGCAATGTGTTGATGACTGATGAAGGGTTTGCCGAAGCCGAACGCCTCCTAGGGGTGACAGATTTGTATGACCCGAACGACCCTTGGGCCCATTATGTTTCTAATGCTATTAAGGCCAAGGAATTGTTTATCAAAGATGTGAACTACATTGTGAAAGATGATGATGTGGTCATTGTCGATGAGTTCACCGGGCGGGTGTTGCAAGGGCGGCGCTGGAGTGATGGCCTCCACCAAGCCATTGAAGCGAAAGAGGGGGTCAAAATTCAAAATGAAACCCAAACCCTGGCGACGATTACCTATCAAAACTTTTTCCTGTTGTATCCCAAGTTAGCGGGGATGACAGGGACGGCGAAAACCGAAGAGGCGGAATTTGAGAAAATCTATAACCTACAGGTGACGATTATTCCCACCAATTTACCCTCCCGTCGTCAGGATATGGCCGATGTGGTCTATAAAACGGAACTGGCGAAATGGAGCGCTGTCGCCCAAGAGTGCGCCGATATGCACGAACAAGGCCGCCCGGTGTTGGTGGGAACCACCAGTGTAGAAAAATCCGAGGTTTTGGCCAAGTTGTTGCGAGAGCGGGGGGTTCCCCATGATATCCTGAACGCCCGACCGGAGAACGTGGAACGGGAATCAGAAATTGTGGCTCAAGCCGGGCGCAAGGGTGCTGTTACCATTGCCACCAACATGGCCGGACGAGGGACAGATATTATCTTAGGGGGGAACTCCGACTATATGGCGCGGCTGAAATTGCGGGAATATTTCATGCCCAAAATTGTCATGCCTGAAGATAAAGAACTGGTGGCTAGTGCGGCCGGAATGCCGAAAACTCGCAATCGTCCTCAAGGGTTTGGTAATGAGGGGAAAAAGCCTAAAACTTGGAAAGCGTCTGCTCATATTTTCCCCACGGAACTCTCCTCAGAAACCGAGCAGAAGTTAAAGATGGCGGTGAATTTTGCGGTGCAGCAGTATGGGGAACAAAGCTTGCAGGAATTAGAGGCTGAGGAAAAAATTGCGATCGCCTCAGAAAATGCCCCCGTACAAGATCCCGTCGTCCAGAAGATCCGGGAAGTGTACCAACTGATCCGCAAAGAGTACGAAGCCTTTACCAGTCGGGAACATGACGAAGTAGTACAAGCCGGAGGCCTCCATGTGATTGGTACAGAGCGCCACGAATCCCGACGCATTGACAACCAACTGCGCGGCCGGGCAGGACGACAAGGGGACCCTGGCTCTACGAAATTCTTCCTCAGCTTAGAGGATAACCTACTGCGGATTTTTGGCGGCGATCGCGTAGCTGGGTTGATGAATGCCTTCCGCGTAGAAGAAGATATGCCCATTGAGTCCGGCATCCTGACCCGTTCCCTTGAAGGGGCGCAAAAGAAAGTTGAAACCTTCTACTACGATGCTCGGAAACAGGTTTTTGAGTATGACGAAGTGATGAACAACCAACGGCGGGCGATTTATGCCGAACGTCGTCGGGTATTGGAAGGGGAAGACCTCAAAGAACAGGTCATCAACTACGCTGAACTCACCATGAACGACATTGTAGAGGCCTATATTAACCCCGAATTACCCCCAGAAGAGTGGGATCTTGAAGGGTTAATCAATAAGGTGAAAGAGTTTGTTTATTTACTCAAAGACCTTCAACCCAAACACCTCGATAACATGACCGTTGGGGAAATTAAAACCTTCCTCCATGAAGAAGTCCGCAAAGCTTACGACATTAAAGAAAACCAAATTGAGCAAATTCAACCCGGTTTAATGCGTCAAGCCGAGCGCTTCTTTATCCTCCAACAAATTGACACCCTCTGGCGGGAACATTTACAAGGGATGGATGCCTTGCGGGAGGCCATTGGTTTACGGGGTTATGGTCAGAAAGATCCCCTGATTGAATACAAACAAGAAGGGTATGAAATGTTCCTCGAAGTGATGATTGATATTCGTCGCAACGTGGTTTATTCCCTCTTCCAATTCCAGCCCCAAGTTCAACCCCAAACGGTGTGACATCCTCCCGACACTGACATTTGCTACGCAACGCTTTGCTACGCAACGCGAACGTACAGTGCGGGGCTTCCCGACGATGAGCTAAATAGTGCCTGCTGAATCAGTCCAAGAGTTGGGGAATAGGGAATCAGGAGTCAGGAATCGGGAGTCAGGAGTCGGGAATCGGGAGTCGGGAGTCGGGAGTCGGGAATAGTTAATAATTATCAACTCCCCCTCTCCCCTGCTCCCCTGCCCCCCTGCCCCCCTGCTCCCCTGCTCCCCATTCCCTAGCCCAGTGAGCAAGCCCTAATTAGAGTCTTAGCTCCGTCGCCAGTTCATAATGTCCCAAGTGTTGGAATCCCAAGGAGAGGGTTCAACACCTGTTAAACGGTTACTGACTCCATTAGTATTAGCACGGTCTACAATGGGAATCACCGCCACATCAGCCGCGAGTAACTCATCCATCTGTCGGAATAATGCCGCTCGTCGTTCTGGATTCAATTCCGTTGCCGAAGCTTGCCATAACTGATCATACTCTGGGTTACAGTAACGAGCATAATTGGGACGCTGCCACTGATTCGCCTTTTGGGAGGCCTCCCCACAAGTCCACCATTTCATGTGAGCGCCGGGGTCTGGGCTATCATTCCCGGTGTTGAACATTTGTAAGTCTGCGTAAAACGCATTAATGGTGTCGGTACTCGCAGGATCTCCAGAAAAGAAAATCCCCGCATCAATGCTTTTGAGTTCGACTCCGACTCCAATCTGTTCTAAAGCTTGTTTGACAATTTCTTGGGTCTTTTGCCGCACAGGATTAACGGAAGTTTGGAATAAAACCCGCATTTCGACCCCCTCTTTATCTCTTGTGCCGTTGCCGTTGGTATCGGTCCATCGGGCCTCTTCTAAGAGTTGGGCGGCTTTTTCGAGGTTAAATTCATAGGGAATCTGGTCAGATTTAAACTGGGTGGGACTGACTAATAATTGTGCGGTCGCTCGTCCGGTGGGGCCATAGAGTTGGTCGGCGATCGCATCTCGGTCAATGGCAAGGTTAAACGCCTGACGCACCTTGAGATCTGAGAAAAAGGGATGGGGAAATTCTAAACTGGAACGTTCTCCGTCGGCCGTAGCCTGATTGGGGTCGGTAAAATTCACCATAATCCGCTCCACATAAGGCCCAAAAGTCGCCACAACGCGCCCTTGTCCCGCCGCTTCCAACTGCCTTAAAACATTGGCCTCCACCTGTAAATTATAGGCATAGTCTACATCTCCAGTTTGCAATACAGCGATCGCCGCCGAATTCGCATCTCCTCCCCCTTTCAACTCCACCCGAGAAAAGAGGGCCTTTTCTTCCTTATCCCGGAAATTGGGATTTTGTTCATAAACCACAATATCTCCCGGTTTAAACTCCACCACCTTATAGGGCCCGGTTCCCACAGGCATTAAATTAGCCGGTGCTTCCCGCGCTTGTGCATTATTAAACCCCTCGAAAATATGTTTCGGTAAAATCATCCCATTCTGTCCCGTAAACGGCACAGACCACCCCGGAGTGACTTCCTTAAACGTGATCTTCACCCTATGCTCATCCACCGCTTCCACCGTCTCCACCGTGGCATAATTTTCTAAACTGGTGGTCGCTACATCAGGATTGGACAAATACTCATAAGTGAACACCACATCCTCAGCCGTAAACGGTTCCCCATCAGACCACTGGACATTCTCTTTCAGTTTCCAAGTCACCGACCGACCATCTGCCGCTAAACCGCCATTTTCCACCGTCGGCACCTCGGCCGCCAGAAATAAAACCAGTTCATCGTTACTATCATAGCTGGCTAGGGGTTCGTAGACAATACGCGCGGCATCAAAATCTTTGAATCCCGAGGCGAGATGGGGGTTTAAAATAGTCGGAGCCTGCCAATAGAGGAGGCGGAGTGTATTGTCCCCGGTAGCTTGTTCCGTGGGCGGGGAATCCCCCGTCTGAGGAGGTTGACCGGGGTTACAAGCCGCAAAGGTTATGCTACAGAACAACGATAGCAACACCAACGGGAGGAAAAAACGACGACTGGGCAATTTGAACAACTGAACACTCCTTTGGATTTGTGTTGTTGGTGATCAATTATCGGAGATTCTATCTTAATGGAGCAAGAGGACTCCCGTTAAACTGCGTAGCGGTTAACGGGAGAGTATGTCAACGATTTCTTTTCACTCCGAGCAAAATAGGGGGAGGTTTCCCGAAATTTTCTGAGCTTGTCCCATTTTGTTCCAAGGTTTGCTAGGATAGAGAACGGTAAAAATAACGCGGACGTGGCGGAATTGGTAGACGCGCTAGATTTAGGTTCTAGTATCTCTGATGTGAGAGTTCGAGTCTCTCCGTCCGCATCACTCAAAAATCAATCGACGAGACTCCCACCCCAAGGTTGACCAGTTGGGCTTTTTAGCCCCTTGTCAAGACAAGAGGCAAGCGAGAATCGAGCAAGTACGGTTGTGATGAAGCGCTCCCCACCCACCAGGTGGGGAGCGCTTCATGACCCAATAAAATAACCTGTCCCCAGCCCTGATTGCTTAATCTTTGCTATCACTTTTCCTAACCCCCCGTCGGACTCCCATAGGATACACTAGAGTAGTATTAGGGGACTTCGCTTAGAGCTTTTCAATCCTTCGCCCAAATAGGTAACACCATGTCCAAGATGGAACTCCACAGCCGTTTAGTTCAAACTCGACCTCACAATAGCGCTGCCCAAAGTGCCGCTCAAAGACGCATGATGGCCGATAGTGCGTTAGGTTTGGTCTGTACTCGCAGTTTTCCCGCCGTGGTGGGAACGGCGGATATGATGCTGAAGTCGGCCGGAGTCACCTTGGTGGGGTATGAAAAAATTGGCAGTGGCTACTGTACGGCAATTGTGCGAGGGAAAACGGCGGATGTGCGGTTAGCGGTGGAGGAAGGGGCGAAAACGGCGGAACAGTTTGGACAGTTGGTGTCTAAGATGGTGTTACCCCGTCCTTTGCCGAATTTAGAGGTAATTTTTCCCATTGGGACTCATTTAGCCCAAATGCAGCAAGAACAAAAAGGGTATAGTCGCTTGAGTAATCAGTCTTTGGGGTTGTTGGAAACGCGAGGGTTTCCGGCACTGGTGGGGGCGGCGGATGCGATGTTGAAGGCGGCGGATGTGCAGTTGGCGGGGTATGAGAAAATTGGGGATGGTTTATGTACGGCGGTGATTCGCGGGTCCGTGGCCAATGTGGCGGTGGCGGTTGAGGCGGGGATGTTTGAGGCGGAACGGATTGGGGAGTTTAGCGCGGTGATGGTGATTCCCCGGCCGCTGGAGGATTTGGAACATACCCTTCCGGTGGCGGAATGTTGGTTGGAGAAGGTGGAACCGTTACCCATTTTGATGCCGAAGCAGCGTCAACGGCAGAAGGAACACCTTTTGGCGTTGCCGGAGTTGGAAAAAACGCCCTTGCGGTTGGAACAGTCTCAACAGGAGTCTCTGGAGTTGGAAATGCCTCAAGAGGAGACGGTGGAGGAGGAGGTGCAAGGGCAAAAATCCCCAAGGGAAAACCCGGATTATTTGGATTAAGCTGGAAGGATTTTCTGAATTAATGATTGGGTGAGTAAAAATTGTGGCACAGGTTCAACTGGAGAAGGTTTATAAACAGTTTCCCCAAGGGAAGGGAGGGGCGAAGTCGCCGGAAGGGAAGGATTCCACGGGGGCGGGGGTGAATGTCCTGCGGGGGATTGACCTCAAGGTGCGGGATGGGGAGTTTATGGTGTTGGTGGGGCCGTCGGGTTGTGGTAAGAGTACCCTGTTGCGGATTTTGGCGGGGTTGGAGTCTTTGACGGCGGGAACGGTGAGGGTGGGCGATCGCATTGTCAACCATTTACCCCCCAAAGACCGCGACATTGCCATGGTTTTCCAGAATTATGCACTCTATCCCCACCTCTCGGTTTATGACAATATCGCCTTTGGGTTACGGCGCATGGGGGGGGAGGATGCACCCCTAGGAGAAAGGTTAACCCAGAGGGGGCTAGAAGGGGCTACAAGACCCTTGCCGCGAAAATTTCGTTATTATTCCCCTCGGGAGAAGGAAATCGCCAAACAGGTGCGGACGGTGGCGCAGTTGTTGCAAATTGAACCCCTGTTAGACCGACTGCCGAAACAGTTATCTGGGGGGCAAAAACAACGGGTGGCTTTAGGCCGGGCGATCGCACGGAATCCCCAAGTGTTCCTGATGGATGAACCCCTGTCCAATTTAGACGCGAAATTACGGGCCCAAACTCGCGCCCAAATTGTCAAACTCCAACGGCAGTTAGGGATTACGACGATCTATGTCACCCATGATCAAACGGAAGCGATGACGATGGGCGATCGCATTGCCGTGATGAATCAGGGGGAAATCCAACAAATCGCCAAACCCCTCGAACTCTACAACCACCCCGCTAACCGCTTTGTGGCGGAGTTTATCGGGTCCCCCCCCATGAACTTTTTACCCGTGCAGATTGTCGGCCCCTCCACCATCGTTTATGAAGAATTGCGCTACACCCTCCCCGAAGTCTGGGAGAATATCTTAAACCCCTACGATGGGCGCTCCCTCTTACTGGGCATCCGTCCAGAACATCTGATCCTCAGTCCCCCCGCCACCAAAAACCTAGAGGTACAGGTGGATCTAGTGGAAGCCTTGGGCAATGATACTTATATTGCGGCTCATTTAGTGAGTGATCCCAGCCTTACCCTACAGATTCGCCTCTCTTCCGAGGAAACGGTAAAAGTGGGGGAGAGTCTCTGGTTTGCCCTGAATCCCGACAAAATCCACTTTTTTGACCCAGCGACGGAGCAAAATATTCGTCGTCCCGGATTAATGTTGCTCAACCTCCCCACCGGAACCGCTTAAACCCCTCTCTGGTAGGATGGTGTCCATAAGATTGTGTCAATATCCCGTTAACCAGAAACCATGTTAGCCAGAGTTTGGAGTGCATCCATCGTCGGAATTGATGCGGTAAAAGTTGGGGTAGAAATAGACGTATCCGGTGGCCTGCCCAAAATGATTTTAGTCGGACTGCCCGACACTGCCGTACAAGAATCCAGGGAACGAGTGAAGGCCGCCTTGAAAAATGCCGGATTTGCCTTTCCCCGCCAGCAAATTTTAATTAATCTCACCCCCGCCGATTTACGCAAAGAAGGCCCCATTTTTGATCTCCCCATGAGTGTGGGCATTCTTGCCGCTTCAGAACAAGTGAACCCCCAACTGTTGGGGGATTTTCTCTTTTTAGGGGAAGTGTCCTTAGATGGGGGATTACGCCCGGTGAGTGGGGTGTTACCCATTGCCGCCACGGCGAAAAAATTAGGGATTACGGGGTTAGTTGTTCCCTTGGATAATGCCCAAGAAGCCGCCGTTGTGGAGGGTTTAGCGGTTTATGGGTTTAAACATTTAACCGAAGTGGCCGATTTTCTCGATGCCCCCGAAAATTACCCCCCCGTCCAATTTGATGCCCAGCAGGAGTTTAATTGCCCAGATCACAGGATGACCGATTTACAGGATGTGAAGGGGCAAAATCACGCCCGTCGTGCCTTAGAAATTGCGGCGGCCGGGGGGCATAATTTAATTTTCGTTGGGCCGCCGGGGAGTGGGAAAACCATGTTGGCGCGGCGTTTACCCAGTATTCTCCCCCCGTTGAATTTTGACGAAGCCCTAGAAGTGTCTCAAATTCACTCCGTCGCGGGTTTTCTGCGCGATCGCGGAACCTTAATCAAAGAACGTCCCTTTCGCAGTCCCCACCATTCCGCCTCAGGCCCCTCCTTAGTGGGGGGTGGGAGTATTCCCCGACCGGGAGAAATTTCCCTCGCCCATCGGGGGGTGTTATTTTTAGACGAATTAACCGAATTTAAGCGCAATGTTTTAGAATTTCTACGCCAACCCTTAGAAGATGGCTTTGTCACCATTTCCCGCACCCGCCAATCCGTATTATTTCCCGCCCAGTTTACCCTAGTCGCCAGCACCAATCCCTGTCCTTGTGGTTACTATGGCGATCGCATTCAAGCCTGTACCTGTTCCCCCCGCCAACGAGAACAATACTGGGCGAAACTCTCGGGCCCCCTGATGGATCGTATTGATTTACAAGTCGCCGTCAACCGTTTAAAACCCGAAGAAATGACCCAACAAACCGCCGGGGAACCCTCCGCCCCCATTCGTCAGCGCGTCCAGAACGCCCGTAAACAGGCCTCAGACCGCTTCCAAGACCGTCCTAAAGTCAAATGTAATGCCGAGATGTCCAGCCGGGATTTGCGGCAATTCTGCGCCCTTGACCCAGCCGGACAAAACTTGCTCGAAAGTGCCATCCGACGCTTAGGCCTCTCCGCCCGCGCCATGGATCGCATCCTCAAAGTGTCCCGCACCATTGCCGACCTCGCCCAGTCGGAAACCATTCAAGCCCCCCACGTTGCCGAAGCCATTCAATACCGCACCATTGACCGCATGAGTTAATCTCCATACGTTAGGGCTTGCTGTTCGCGAAGCGTTGCGTAGCAATATAACTCCGCTGCGCGTGGGGAACAGGGAACGGGGGGGAGTCGGAAAAAGGTAAGCCTTTTTGATTCTTTATCCCTAAAACCTTGCACTTTCTCATGGAATCCCCGTCCGTTTACGGCGGAGGGGATGTCAACGCCCTCCTATGCCCTGTTCCCCGTTCCCTCAAAGTGATAAGCTTTGCTAATTAGGGCTTGCTGTTCGCGAAGCGTTGCGTAGCAATATAACTCTACTCGTGGGGTTAGGGAACGGGGAACAGGGAACGGGAAGGGGAATCGGAAAAAGGGAAGCCTTTTTGATGATTTATCCCTAAAACCTTGCAGCTTCTCGCTCCCCATCAGTCCTATTAACAGCGCTTAGAGGGATATTCAGCAGACCCTACCATAAAGTCGGGAGAGCGATTAAAACCAGCGAGTCGCCCTAACTCTCCCTTTAAAGAGGAGGGCTTGCGGGCATCCCGTGCTATTTTCGTCAAAGGCGACAATATTTAAGAAAACCAATGGCTACCCAAGAAGTATCAAGCTTAAGGGAGGAATCCTCTAGATCAATTAACCTCCCTACCATGTTTCGGATTGGATTGTTTAACCTTGGATTGGGTCTAATGTCGGTGTTAACCGTAGCCGTCATTAATCGGGTGATGATCAGTGAATTGGCGATTCCGGGGACGATTACGGCCGGAGTGGTGGCCGTGCAGTATTTTATCTCACCGACCCGGGTCTGGTTTGGTCAAATGTCCGACTCTCGCCCCCTCTTTGGCCTCCACCGGACTGGTTATGTGCGCCTCGGAACTATTATTTTCGGTATTGCTATCTTTTTATCTGT
The DNA here is from genome assembly GCF_000314005.1 of Spirulina subsalsa PCC 9445. NCBI lineage: Bacteria > Bacillati > Cyanobacteriota > Cyanophyceae > Spirulinales > Spirulinaceae > Spirulina > Spirulina subsalsa. Next base: position 778,976 of record NZ_JH980292.1, on the reverse strand, counting down.
CCAAGTGGTTTGGCAATTGGGGGGCATTGTTTCGCAAACGGGAGTCTGGGAATGGAATGGTTTAACCCTATTTTGGACAGGGGTTTTAATCCTAATTTTTATGGTTTATGGGTTAGCCATTAGTGCCAGTTCAACCCCCTTTACAGCGTTGTTAGTGGATATTTCCAGCGAACAGGAGCGATCGCGCATTGTGGCCGTGGTGTGGTCAATGTTAATGGTGGGGATTATTTTAGGGGGCATCACAGGCAAAATTTTCCTAACCCAAGTGGAAGGATTAGAAGGCAATCCCCTAGATATTTTACCCGGCCCGATTAATAGCTTATTTCTCGTCATCCCGTTAATTGTTTTGGGGTTATCTTGGTTTAGCACCTGGAAAATTGAGCGCAGATATTCCCTCTATACTCGCCGTTCTTCTGCTTCAGACCGAGAAGATAGTGTCACCCTATTAAAAGCCTTAAAAGTCCTAACGGTTAGTCGGCAAACCGGAATCTTTTTCTCCTTTTTGCTCCTCGTTACTATTAGCTTATTCCTCCAAGAAGCTGTCCTTGAACCCTACGGCGGGGAAGTATTCGGAATGTCAATTGGGGATACAACCATGCTCAATTCTTATTGGGGGATTGGGATTTTAATTGGCTATAGTATCACCGGATTTGCCTTAATTCCCCGCTTCGGCAAAACCCCCGTCACAAAAGTAGGTTGTGGGGTAGTGGCGGGCTGTTTCCTCTTAATTATTCTGGCAGGTTTTACCCAAAATCCCCTGATCTTAAAAGGGGCTATGTTACTCTTTGGATTAGCGGCCGGAGTAACCACCTTGGGGGCGATTAGTTTAATGTTGGATCTCACCGTGGCTTCCACAGCCGGAACCTTTATTGGGACTTGGGGACTTTCCCAAGCCCTAGCGCGAGGGATTGCCACTTGGTCTGGGGGGATTATTCTAGATGTGGGAAAACGGGTGTTTACCGAACCGATCTGGGCTTATGGCAGTGTATTCTTGTTACAAGCGATTGTGATGATTGGGGCAATAGGTCTATTGGCTCAAGTGGATGTCACCGAGTTTCGGAACAATACCAAAGAAGCGATCGCCACTGTTATGGAAGGAGACTTAGATTAAATTATGAATAGCTTTTGGGAGGAGGTCTTAGTCTTCTGTCAAACCCTGACTAATACTATTGGTCAGCAATTAATGAAGGACTTCGGACAGATTGAAGCCAGTCGCAAATCCGACGGATCTCTTGTGACCCAAGCAGACCGTTGGGCGGATCAAGAAATTCGGCAGGCGATCGCACAAAAATTTCCCGATCACGGAGTTCTGACCGAAGAAACAGAACATATCCTCCCCCCCCAAGAGTTTTGTTGGGTGGTAGACCCCATCGACGGCACCACCAACTTTACTCGCGGCCTCCCCATTTGGGGAATCTCCCTCGGCCTTCTCTATCGCGGAACCCCCGTCTTCGGTTTTGTCCACTTCCCCCCCATGCAACAAACCTATCACGGCTACTGGTTCGCTGATTCAGGCCTCACTGGTCCGGGTGGCGCTTATCTCAACGGGCGACCCATCCAAACCAGTCCCGACGAACCCAGCTTAAACCATCTCTTCAACCTCTGCGCCCGCAGTACCGATGTTTTTAAAAAACCCTTTCCCTGCAAAGTGCGCATGATTGGCGTATCTAGTTATAGCAGCGCTCTTGTGGCCTGTGGAGCCAGTCTAGGGGGAGTCGAGGCCACGCCCAAAATTTGGGATATAGCCGCCGTTTGGGTCATTGTCCAGGGCGCTGGGGGCGCATTTATCCCCCTTGAACCCCAGCCCGTTTTTCCCCTCCAAGTGGGAAAAGACTACGGAAAACGCTCCTTTCCCAGTTTAGTAGTCAGTCGTCAGACCTTAGCCCAGCAATTTTTACCCCTCGTCCGGTTCATCGGCGATCGCGTTTAGGGAATAGGGAACAGGGGAGAGGGGGAGCAGGGAAGCAGGGGAATAGTGGCTAGTGAATAGCCAAAACTCTTTTATTTTAGGGAACAGGGAACAGGGAACAGGGAACAGGGGGGAGGGAATAGGGAATAGGGAATAGGGAATAGGTAATACTAATCAACTCCCGACACCCGACTCCCTAGGGCGCAAGCATTGCGCCCCTACACCGACTCCCAACTCCCGACACCCGACTCCCGACTCCCGATTCCCGATTCCCGACTCCCGACTCCCGACACCTTGACTTCTAATGTTGAGCCTTAACTTTTCAAAAAGATTAGCCAGTGAGTCTTTTTGGTATTCCCTATATTGACCGTTTTGGAGTTGTTCAATTCCTAACTCAATCTGCGCTTTAAGTTCTGGATCGGCTTCAACTTTATTTCCTTGAGAAACGAGGGAAATTTGCAGTTGCTCGATTAAGAGTTGCTGTTCTGCTTCAGAGAGAGAAAGGATGATTTCGGTCAGTGAATCAATCAAGCGAGTGTTCAGAGTTGATTTGGTCATGGCTTTTCAATTACAGAACAAACATTCACATTGAACTTAGCAGTATAAATGTATTATACCCCCTTGCACTCAACGGGGCAACCCAGAATCTAAAAGCCGTCCGGCACTACGCTAAAGGGCAGGGCTTTAAACCCAGAATTTCTGGTAAACTCTAATAGAATAGAACACCGGAGAGCATCCAGTGTACCCGCCGCTCCGAGGAAACCAGGTCTTTTTGATCATGACTAAATTTGTATTTGTAACCGGTGGTGTTGTGTCCAGTATTGGAAAAGGCATCGTAGCCGCCAGCTTAGGACGACTTCTCAAATCTCGTGATTATTCCGTCTCCATCCTCAAACTTGACCCTTACATCAACGTCGATCCTGGCACCATGAGTCCTTTCCAACATGGGGAAGTCTTCGTCACCGAAGACGGAGCAGAAACCGACCTCGATTTAGGACATTATGAGCGCTTCACCGATACCTCAATGTCCCGTCTTAACAGTGTTACCCAAGGCGGTATTTATCAAGCCGTGATCAACAAAGAACGGCGCGGCGACTATCACGGCGGCACCGTACAAGTTATTCCCCACATTACCAACGAAATTAAAGAACGGATTCACCGGGTCGCTAAAAACACCCATCCCGATGTGGTGATTAGCGAAATTGGCGGCACCGTCGGGGATATTGAATCCCAACCCTTCCTAGAAGCCATTCGCCAGTTTCGGAAAGATGTCGGCCGTCATAACGTGATTTATATGCACGTTACCCTAATTCCTTGGATTTCCGCCGCCGGGGAACTGAAAACCAAACCCACCCAACATTCCGTCAAAGAACTGCGGTCGATTGGTATTCAACCCGATATTCTGGTTTGTCGCTGTGAACATCCCCTTGAACAAGGCATTAAAGAAAAACTCTCAGAATTTTGTGATGTTCCCGTTGAAAACGTCATCACCTCCCCCGATGCCAGCAGTATTTACGAAGTCCCCCTGATTCTGGAAAAAGAACGCCTAGCCAAACAGGTTATCGACCTCCTGAAACTCGAAGACCGCACCCCCGACCTCCAGCAGTGGCAAACCCTTGTAGAGCGCATGAAAGCCCCCACCCGTCACTTAGAAATTGCTCTGGTGGGGAAATACGTTAAACTCAGCGATGCTTACCTCTCCGTCGTCGAGGCCTTGCGTCATGCTGCGATCGCCTTTGGCAGTGATGTTAATATTCGTTGGGTGAGCGCCGAAGATATCGAAGCCAACGGCGCGGAGTCTTACCTGAATAACGTGAGCGGTGTAGTCGTCCCCGGTGGCTTTGGCATTCGTGGGGTAGATGGCAAAGTCAGCGCCATTCAATACGCCCGAGAACATCAACTCCCCTTCCTCGGTCTGTGTTTAGGGATGCAGTGTAGTATCATCGACTGGGCGCGCAACGTCGCCGCCCTCGAAAAGGCCAACAGCGCCGAATTCGACCCCGAAACCGCCTATCCTGTGATTAACCTCCTCCCCGAACAACAAGACGTAGTAGACCGAGGCGGCACCATGCGTTTAGGCCTTTATCCCTGTCGCCTCACCCCTGACACCCGCGCCGCCTCCCTCTATGCCAAAGAAGTGGTCTATGAACGTCATCGTCACCGTTATGAGTTTAATAACACCTATCGCAACCTATTCTTAGAAAGTGGTTATATGATTAGTGGCTCCTCCCCCGATGGGCGTTTAGTCGAGATGATTGAGTATTCCCCCCACCCCTTCTTTATCGCTACCCAATTTCACCCGGAATTTAGTTCCCGTCCCAGTCGGCCTCATCCCCTCTTTCAGGGCTTCGTCCGGGCCGCTTTGACCCATGATGACCCCAACGCGTTAGCCCATCTCTCCGGTGAATCTGTCCCCCTCTCACCGGAAAAACTCACGGCCGAGGTGTCTTAAGTGACCGCAGAACGTTTAAAACCTTGGCATGAACGGATTGGGTTTCAACGGGATTGGATTTGGCGAGGTTGGCAGGTGCGATATAGTTTTAGGCGATCGCCATCTCCCCCCCCAACCTCCCCAGAACCCCCCATCCTACTGATTCACGGCTTTGGGGCAGCCCTAGAACACTGGCGGCACAACATCCCCATCCTCTCCCAAAATCGCACCGTTTACGCCCTCGACCTACTGGGTTTTGGGGCCTCTCGCAAAGCCACCCCCACCTACACCGTCGAACTGTGGGTAGAACAAATCTATGAGTTTTGGCAGACCTTTATCCGTGAACCCATAGTATTAGTGGGGAATTCTTTAGGCTCCCTAGTCTGTTTAGTGGCAGCCGCCCACCATCCCGAAATGTTAAAGGGTGTTGTTCTGCTCAATATCCCCGATGTGTCAGTTCGTCAGGAAATGTTACCCCCCTGGGTGCGGCCGATTGTCAATCGCATTGAGGGAGTCTTTGGTTCTCCCCCCCTATTAGTCCCTATCTTCCAACTGCTACGTCGTCGCTTCACGATTCGCCGTTGGGCTACTTTGGCCTATCCTCACCGAGAAGCTATCACCGATGAATTAGTAGAAATTTTAGCCGCCCCTGCCTATGACCAAGGGGCCGCGGCTACCTTTTGCGCCCTCTTTCAGTCCATCCGTCAACCGGAATTTTCCCCCCGTCTCTTGGACTTATTTCCCCAGATATCCCGACCGATTTTGCTCATCTGGGGAACCCAAGATTGTATGGTGCCTTTTCGCCTTTCTCAGCGTTTTCGCCAGAAAAATCCCCATTTAACCTTTGTTCCTTTGGAAAATGTGGGACATTGCCCCCATGATGAAGTTCCCGAACGATTTCATCAGGTGTTATTGCCTTGGTTGGATGGGTTAGGGAACGGGGAATCTTGACAAGTTAAGACCCAAAGTTATAAGTCAAGGCATTGGGAGTCGGGAGTCAGGAAAATGCGGTTGTGTCGGAAATTATCGTTTTAGAACTTAAATTTCATCGGGGTTAATCCCGTTTTCCATGAGTAAACGCCGGAAACGTTCCGCTTGTTCTTCTGCTGCTTCTCTAGCTTGTCGTTCCCGTGCTTCCCGTTGTTCGGCGGACTCTCTAGCCCGTCGTTCCCGTGCTTCCCGTTGTTCGGCGGACTCTCTAGCCCGTCGTTCCCGTGCTTCCCGTTGTTCGGCGGACTCTCTAGCTTGCCGTTCCCGTGCTTCCCGTTGTTCGGCGGACTCTCTAGCTTGCCGTTCCTGTTCTGTCGGCGTAGGAATCCAATCCCCCGAACTCCCATAGAAGCGTAACCATAAACGATTCACATTTTCATAAGTCCCTTGCCACAAACCCACTCCTAATTCCAATCCCTCCAACCACCAGCGATTCTCCCTTACTTCTACCTCCACATAACGAGGAGATTCGGCTGTTGCTCCCCTTTCTAATTCAAACCCTCGAAAACCCCCCATCGTCCGGTCATATACTACATAGTAGGGGACCCTCAGAATCTGCTCATACACCTCCCATTTGGTCGGTGTTCCATCCGCCTCCCCTTCCACTTGTCCTAAATCCTGATCTTGGGTACTTGGGGATAATAATTCCACCACCAGAGAAGGGCTAACTCCTTCTTGCCACACTACATAACTTAAGCGCAAGTCTCGATTTTCGTATAGGCGAGGCACTCCCACCACCCCAAACCAATCGGGGCGTTTATATCGTCTGGTGTGGTTCTCATCGTAATAAACATTGAGATCCATTGCCGAAAAAACCTGTTCTGGGTCGTAATTGCCCGGTTGAAATGTTAGACGCAGTAATTCGGCTTGTAGGGGGTGAAATTGGTCCGGCAAACCCGGTTCTCCTACTTCTTCACTGGGTAGCTCATACATTGTGGGCAGGGTTTTCTGCCTTGGGGTGAGATTAACCATAGCACAGCCATCAGGACATTTTGACTCATCCTATCGTTTTAGAACTTAAATTTCATCGGGGTTAATCCCGTTTTCAGGGTTTTAGGAGGTGTCTAATAGCCCAAACTGTTGCAAGAGTGCGTCTTACCCGTTCCCTATTCCCCTATTCAGCAAGCCCTACCTATTCCCTAACTTTGATACCCTGTTGTCAGAGTCTTATACTTCCAAGACTATCTGTGAACTACCCCACCCTGCCATTGGCGAGGATGAGGCTTCCTGATTCAACGGAACATTTAGCAAAACCGAAGTTTTACCCAGTTCTCTTATATTCCCGACCCAAGCCCTATCGCTGATTCCCAACGACAATATCCGCAAGGCTTCATTTTTAATGTTTTGCGCTGCATTAATATCACGGTCGTGGTGAGTGCCACAATTTTGACATTCCCATTGCCGAACCTCTAACGCTAAACTATCTACTCGATTAAGGCAAACGTGACAAGTTTTTGAAGACGCAAAAAAGCGGTCAACTTCAATATAAGTTTTCCCCGTGCATTATCAAAACTCAACACTACTGATAAGATGGTAAAATCTTATCAGATGATTCGCTATTGCTTAGTTTATTTTTAGTTGGCTATCCATGCCCTCCCTGTAAACGAGGAAGGGGAGTTTCGCAACATTTTTGTTAAAATTTTTATACCGAGCGGGGTCAAAGTGTGTACACTGAGCGGTGTCGAAGTGCGTCAGGGCATGGCGTATTAGAAAATTCCTGTGGAGATGGTCTGACGGGCGCAGCATCGCAAGCGTCAAGAATCTGTGAAGCAGGAACTCTTAAGTGTAAACTTACAGAATCTCCCGTGATAGTGTACTTTAACGGGAGAGTGTGTCAACCCAACTACCCTAATATTCCTGGAACTGTGGCAAGTAACTCACCCTTTCATAACCCCGGACTCTCTCTTCCTCAAAGCACTGACTATGGTACTCCTGCTCAAGAAACTATGACATTTGACAAAATTGTACCCAGTAACGCCGCCCAAATTAAGGTCATTGGTGTAGGGGGTGGCGGTTGTAATGCGGTGAATCGCATGATTGCCAGTGGTATTACTGGGGTCGAATTTTGGGCGATTAACACCGACTCCCAAGCCCTAGAATTAACGGCAGCCCCCCATCGTTTACAAATTGGCCAAAAATTGACCAGAGGATTGGGGGCTGGGGGGAATCCGGCGATTGGTCAAAAGGCGGCAGAAGAATCCCGGGATGAAATTGCCAACGCTTTAGAAGGCACGGATTTGGTGTTTATTACCTCGGGAATGGGTGGTGGTACAGGAACGGGTGCATCTGCTATTGTCGCGGAAGTGGCCAAGGAAATTGGCTGTTTGACGGTGGGGATTGTTACTCGTCCTTTTACCTTTGAAGGGCATCGCCGCACAACCCAAGCCAATGAAGGGATTGCTGCTCTACAAGGCCGGGTGGATACGTTGATTGTGATTCCGAACAATAAGTTACTGTCGGTGATTTCTCCCGAAACTCCGGTACAACAAGCCTTTATGGTGGCCGATGATATCCTACGCCAAGGGGTTCAAGGGATTTCCGATATTATTATTATCCCCGGTTTAGTGAATGTGGACTTTGCGGACGTGCGTGCTGTGATGGCGGATGCGGGTTCGGCGTTGATGGGCATTGGAACGGGTTCCGGGAAGTCTCGCGCTAGAGAAGCGGCCAGTATGGCGATTTCTTCGCCCTTGTTGGAGTCTTCTATTGAGGGGGCGAAAGGGGTGGTCTTTAATATTACAGGCGGCTCTGATTTGACGCTCCATGAGGTGAACACCGCAGCAGAGACGATTTATGAGGTGGTGGATCCCAACGCCAATATTATTTTTGGGGCGGTGATTGATGACCAAAGTCAGGGGGAATTGACAATTACGGTGATTGCGACGGGTTTTTCTGGGGAAACTCCGGCGAAAAGTACAACCAGTGGTCGGACGATACCCACGGCCCCAAAGCCTAACCGGGCGGTGAATCAACCGACGACTCCTCCTAAACCTGCTGCTAATCCTGCGCCGCCCCCGGATGTGAGTTCTCCCCTCAAGGGGACGGGATTGGATATTCCCGAGTTCCTACAACGCCGTCGTTTTCCTCGACGTTGAGGGTAAGGGAGCATGACAAAGAAGGCGCTAACCATTGCAGGTTCAGATAGTGGTGGGGGTGCGGGGATTCAAGCGGATCTGCGCACCTTCTCGTTCCACTGTGTTCACGGTATGAGTGCGGTCACTTGTGTGACGGCTCAAAATACCCAAGGGGTGAGTCGGGTGGATGGTTTATCGCCCGAGGCCGTTGTGGCTCAGGTGCGGGCTGTGGTGACGGATATTGGGGTGGATGGGGCGAAAACGGGGATGTTGCTCAATGAGGGTATTATTGAGGTGGTGGCGGAGGTGGTGCAGGAGTTGGGGATCTATCCTTTGGTGGTGGATCCGGTGATGGTGTCTCGCACGGGCTCCCAGTTGATTGATGAGCGGGCGATCGCAACTCTGACCTCTTGTTTGTTGCCCCAAGCTACTATCCTGACTCCTAACCGTTATGAAGCCCAACTTTTAAGCGGTTTGGAGTTGAATAATTTGGCGGATATGCAGCAAGCCGCCCAGAAAATCTATCAATTGGGGTCTAAGGCCGTTTTGGTCAAAGGAGGGGGCATGACGGGCGCGTTAAAGGGCGTTGATGTATGGTTTGATGGGGATAATCTCACGGTGTTTAAAACCGAAACGGTGGACACTCCCCACACCCACGGCACCGGTTGCACCTTGTCGGCGGCGATCGCGGCTCAATTAGCCCTCGGAGCTTCTCCCTCCGATGCGGTGGAACAGGCGAAAAACTATGTCACCCAAGCCCTACACTATGCCATCCCCCTCGGTCAAGGCACGGGTCCGGTTGGGCATTTTTTCCCCCTCTTACCGGATCTCACTCCCTGATTTTTCAGTTATTTATTTTAAGTCATTTTTCTTGACTTTTGCTCACTTTTGTGCATAGCCGATAATGTTTAAACCTCGTCCTTCCCAACCCAATCCCCAAAACGGTTCTTTCACTGGAGAGGCCAATCATTACCGTCCATCGGTGCCGATTAGCATTTATCGGGAACTGGCCAGTGAGTTACAAACGGCTCAAAGTCAGTTAGCCACCCTGAAAAGTGAAAATCAGCAGTTATTAAAACAAAATCAGCTACTGCGTCGGGAAGTGGAAAAGGTACTGGACGGGATGAAAAACCTCGAAAAGTGGACGACCACCCAAGATGCTTATGGACGACCGATTACGGGGCAAAATTCAGGATACCAGGTCGTTGCAGAAGCAACAGGAGATCACTCTGGGGGAGGGGGTGGCTTTCCTCTTTATGACCCGGATAATCCAGATGATTTGATTATGGAAATTGCCGAAGAACCGGATTTAAGACCGCAATCTGCCGAAAAATCAATGGATGTGAGTATCTGGTTAGTTTGTGTTGTGATTGCCCTGACGGTGTTAACGGCTTTTGGGATTGGTTTTCTCTATGTGCGGAGTAATAACAATAATAATTGAGATTTGCATTAACACTTGGCTCAAGCTGAAACGACTGTGGCACATTCCAATACGGTTATTTATCAACGGTTATATAAGGCCTTAAGTGTGGGGTTACGTCGTCAAATTTTTGTGGCGGTTTGTGATCCGGTGCCACTGCGCGATCGCCTTTCGGAACAATTACACGCCGGACAAAGTGCCTCTTTCCCGCCCCTCATCACGGTGAGACTCAATGCGGAGAACCCCAATTTTTTAAATGCGATCGCCACGATTCTCCAAGATAACCCCCACCTCAAACAATCCAAACTCTCCCCCACCTTTGAAATTATCGGCATTGAAGACCTGACCCGCAAATCTGCCCCCCTTCAACAACGTTTTATTCGCCATTTACGGCTGATTGAGCGCCATTTACCCCAACTGGATTTTAGTCTTTTGCTCTGGTTGCCCCGGCCTTGGTTAGGCAATATTCGCCAAGCGGTGCCAGAATTTTGGCGCTGGCATACCGGAGTGTTTGAATTTAGTAGCGAGGTGGACAGTTTCCCCGAAGAATCGACCCCCTCCCGTCCTTCCCTTCCCCCTCCCCCTCCTCTTTCCCCCCTCAGTGAGGGAGAATTCCCCCTCGTCACCTTACAATTTAAACCCTACTCTCCTCTCCCGATCCCTCAGCAAGAATGGGCAACCCCTCGAACTCCCTCCCCTCCGGGATTAGACGAGGCGCCCCCAGAAGGTTTAGATGAAGGTCATCTAAACCCTCCAGAGAGCCTTGAAAGGGCTGCCGATGGTCGAGAAGATACCGCCGAGGGTGAAACGCCCTTAGCTGTCTCTGGAGAGCTACAGGACAGCACACAGGTCACTTTAGAAGCCCCGATAGACCCCCAAGAGAGCGGGGAGACGGTGTTAGAACAGCCCTTAGAAGCCACCGACGGGGAAACTCCCTTAGACCCCCAAACTGACAGCCCAGAATCCCCCCCCTCAGAACCGATCCCTCTCCTGTTTTCCTTCCCCAGTCCAGAGGAACTCGAACAACTCAAGGCCTCCTACACCCTTGAAAGTATTGCCCAAGGCTTTCTACACTTAGGGCAACAGTACCGCGATCGCATTGCTCAAGGCGACCCTTCCCGAGACATTCTCACCCAAGCCATTCAGGCTTATCAGGGGGCCTTAGACTGTCATCCCACCTTGCCGTTAGCGGCCGAAGTCTTGAATGATTTAGGCAATTTTTACTGGATGCGTTCACGCATTGTCTCAGACCGAGAATCCCGCCGTCCCGACAGTCCAGAACAGGCCTTTCCCGACCTAGAAGAGGCCTTAATCTGCTATCAAACGGCCCTCCTACATATTACCGACCCCCAAAATTTCGCGACCACCTACGGCATGATTCACAACAATCTGGGGGCAGCCTACGGGGATTTAGCCCGTTATCGGGACTTTATCGAGAATATGCAGCTATCCATCGCGGCCTATGAAGAAGCCTTAAAATATCGCACCCCGGACAGTAATCCGACCAAATACGGATCCACCCAAAATAATCTCGGCACCGCCTACTGGCACCTTGCCCAACAACATCATCCCATCGAAAATCTACGCGCGGCGATCGCCGCCTACACCGAAGCCAGCCAATACTACGATCCCAGCGAGGACTTTGGGCCTTGGGCGATGATTCAAAATAACCTCGGTACCGCCTACTGGAACCTCTCCCAATACGAAGACAGTATCAACTCCCTCAAAAAAGCCGTCATCGCCTACGAGCGCAGTTTACGCTATCGCACCGCCAAAAACGCCCCGGCCGCCTGTGCTGCCACCCAAAATAATCTCGGCACCGCCTACTGGCACCTTAGCACCGCAGAAAACTTTTCGAGTCGGAGTAAACAAGACTACCTCGAACGCGCCGCCGCCGCCTATGGCATCGCTACCCAACTCGCCCAACAACTGAGCCATCAAGATCCCCCCATCCCCGTTAACTTCGACTGTCTCGCCACCTACAACAACTTGGGTTTAGTTCATTATCAACTGGCCACTACCGACGGTTTCTTGCTACCCACCGACATCAAACTGGAATATTTAGAAGCTTCCTTACAGGCCTATTTACAAGCCCTAACGGCTGTTCCGCCCGACTCGGAAATTTATCAAACGGCCTTTAATTACATTGTCCGCACCGTACAAGCTTTTTATCAGTACGGGGGAATTCAGGGACAAAATCGAGCCTTATCTCAAATTCCAGGCCCCTTATTACCCCAATTATTACCCCGTTTGTAGGTGCGATCGCCTCTGGTTTTGACCCTCTCCGTCTCTTTAGGGTCTGCTGAATATCCCTCTAAGCAGTGTTACTAGGACTTTTAGCCGTTTATACCAAATTAAATAGACTTGAGGGCAAAAACCTGAATTTCCCCTGTTCCCCGTTCCCTGTTCCCTAGCCCCACGAGCAAAGTTATTCAGTAAGCCTTAAGGGGTCAGCCTTGCCCCATACCCTACGGCCTCAGTAATATGGTTTAATCCGTGATCTTCGAGCTTTCGTAACAGCCCTTTGAGGACTCGCTGCATCATCCAAGGCCCCTCGTAAATCATGCCCGTGTAGATTTGAATTAAACTAGCTCCGGCGATTATTTTTTCCCAAGCGTCCTCACCGTCAAAAATTCCCCCTACGCCAATAATGGGCAAATTTCCCCCCGTTTCTCGCCAGATAAAGCGAATCACTTCTGTAGAACGTTGGGTTAGAGGTTTGCCGCTAATCCCCCCTGCTTCCTCTGTGACAGGGTTTCCCGTTGCGGCTAAAACTTGGGTTTTCAGATTGTCCCGTTGTATGGTGGTATTGGTGGCAATAATGCCCGCCATTTGGTAGGTTTGGGCGATTTCTAACACCGAGGCGATCGCCTCCCAATCCAAATCTGGCGCAATCTTAACCAGAATGGGCTTTTGCCCCTGATTTTTTTCTTGCAAGACCTCTAAAATGAACCCCAACTGCTCACTATCTTGTAAACTTCGCAATCCCGGTGTATTGGGTGAACTCACATTCACCACAAAATAATCCCCCCAATCTTGTAACTGTTGGAAACTGCCTAAATAATCCTGGGCAGCCTCAGCTAAGGGCGTAATTTTTGATTTGCCCAAATTAATCCCCAAAGGAATCCGGGGATTTTTGCCCCAAGTCGCGAGGCGTTGCTGAAGTGCTGCACTACCCAAATTATTAAACCCCATACGGTTTAAAATCGCTTCATCTGCCATGAGACGAAATAAACGAGGTCTTGGATTGCCCGGTTGGGGATGGAGCGTAACAGTGCCTAATTCTGCGTAACCAAAGCCAAATTTATCCCAAATCGGGGCGGCGATGCCATCTTTATCAAAACCAGCCGCCAATCCTAAAGGGTTAGGAAAGGTTAAGTTCCAGAGCTTTTGTTCTAGTCGAGGATCGGTGACGACACAGGTGTTCTCCAGATAAGCTAACAGGGCTTGAGTAGCGGGGGTTTGGGCATGGCAAGTTATCCAGTCCAAACTACTCACGGCGGTATGATGCGCCCATTCAGGGTCTAATTTCAGCAGGGAAAAAATCAGAGGCCGGAGGGTGGTTGTATAAAGATCCATAGAGGCTGTTTATTCAGCGTTTACGGCGTTTTTGTCGTTGTTCGTGGGTGAGAACGGGTAAAGGCTCTAAAGTTGGGCTAGGAGGCAAATAACCTTTAGGGGGGGTCTGGGGACTTTGTAAATGATAGGGTTGATTGAGTTTCCAACGAATTACAATAGCTATCCCCACCGTCAGAGTCCCCAACACTAACAGAGAAGGTTGTCCGCCTACCCCACCAATGACCGCATCGACGAGTCCCATTGTCAGAATAAAACTAGAAAGGGGTTCTTTGCGATAAGTTAGACCTAAAACGGGGCGAAGAAGAGTATTCATAAGACTTGAGTCAGAATCCTACACTATTATTTTGACAACTTTTGCCGATAAAAACACGTTCGATGTCCTAATCTCCCGGACTCCTGCGATACAAGCGTTGACAGGTTTGATTCTTTATCCCTAAAACCTTGCACTTTCTCGCTGTTAGAAGTCAAGATTGCCCATTAGCTTTAGTCACCCGGGCAGCCGCTAAGAGTAAACGTTTTTCAGCCCGGGCTAGGGTTTGATAGGTAGACTCAATGGCATGGGGTTCTACAGAAAGGGCTGTCACCCCCCATTGCACCAAATGATCCACGAAGTCAGGAATTTCTAACACCCCTTGCCCACAAATAGAACAGGGAATCTGATAGGTGTGGGCTTGGGTAATTAACTGTTGCAACATCCGTTTTAAGGCCGTGGCATCTTGATCATAAAACTGAGCCAGTGGAGGGTTTTCCCGGTCTACTCCTAGTAATAACTGGCTTAAGTCATTGGTGCCAATGGCAATACCCTGCACCCCGGCCTCAATATAGTCCCCAAGGAGGAATAACACCGAAGGCACCTCGGCCATAATCCAAAGTTGGAAGGTGGGCGATCGCAATAATCCTATTTCCGCGAGGCGATCGCGACAATACCGAAATTCCGCCACACTGCGCACAAAAGGCAAAATCACCCGAAAATTTCCATAACGCCCCTGAATCGCTTGTAATGCCTTTAATTCCGCCTCAAACAAGGCCGGATGGAACTGATAGTGATAAGTCCCCCGTAACCCCATTAAGGGATTCGCCCCCCCCTGCCAATTCTCCCCCAAAGCCGGATATTCCGGGAAACGCCAGTCCGTCGTGCGATAAAAAATCGGACGGGGCTTAAAGGCGGCGGCGAACCGTTCCAAACCTTGACGAAGCCCATCGACTAAGGCTTGGGGATCTGCCAACCACTGGGCTAAAGATTGTTGATGCAGCAACCCCATCATCATCATCTCAGCCCGCAACAAACCCACCCCATCCACCCGACATTGTGCCACTTCTTCCGCTAAATCTGGTTGACTGACATTCACCCACAATTGCGTTCCAATCCAGTCATGTTCCGCCTCATCCGACTCTTCAGTTCGTGGAGAGGGATTTCCCCGGAGTACAAGGGGAAAATGCCCCTCTGTTTCTGGGTTCTCCGGCTCCTCTAAAGGGTCAGAGTTTCCCGTATAGCGATACACCTCACCCCGAGTGGCATCTAACAAGATTAATTCTCCCGTTTGAATTTGGTGGGTAGCCTGGGTAGCCCCCACCAAGGCAGGAATCCCTAATTCTCGGGCTATGATTGCCCCATGACTGGTCATTCCCCCGGTTTCTAACACAATGCCGATGGAATGCTGAAGCAAGGGCAACCAATCCGAGGTTAACCCCTGTGTTACTAAAATAGAACCGGGGGGAATGGCGGGTCGAGGTTTTTGGTTGGGGAAAATGACCATTGCCGGAGCAATCACCCGCCCCGGAGAAGCAGGCATCCCGGTCACTAGAACCGATGACTGTTCTAGAGCCATAGGAGGAGGGCGAAAATAGGGGGTGCGTTCTGGGGTGAATTGAGTCAAATATAGCTGTAACTTGTCTTGCTCAGAACAGAGAATCCATTCTAGGGAGAAATGCTGTTTTCCCTCCTCTAGCAGACGACGAGACAGTTCAATTAAATCCTGTAGGTTTTGATAGTCTAACGCATAGTCATTTTGTTGGGCTTCTGTGAGGGCAATCACATCTAAGGGGTTAGTCCGGCTTTCAGATGGAGCTAGAATCTCGTAGGCTCGGGTTTTATGGCCGAGGTGTTTAGCGGTTAAGATGCCTTGATTCGCTTTAATCGAATAGGTATCGGGATCCACTTCTCCCCGTACCCAACTCTGTCCTAGTCCCCAACTCGATTGGATAGACCAGGTTTGTTCATTGGTCGTCAGGGTGCCCGATGCCACTACCTTCCAGAGGGGTTGGACTAATAAGGCACAGTGAACGGGTAAACGTGCGATCGCCATTCGTTGCCGATAAAACAAACTTTTCGCCGAGAACAAATCCGCCCATACTTGCTTAATCGCCCTTTCCAAAGCCTTGGGATCATTCCTGCAAACTTGAGCCATTAACACCCCATGTAGATGTTCCTCCCGCTTTTGGGGAATCGTCACCGAGGGACGTATAATCAACGTCGGAGTCCCCAACTTCTTAATTTCCTGACTCAAATCCTCTAACCAATCCACTTCTAAAGCAGTGGCCGAAATAGCCACCCGAATATGGCGGGTCAATTTTTGCAAGGCTTGGTAATCATCCACATCCACATAGAGGGAAGAATCGGCTAAATCCACTAACAGGGGTTCTGACTCTCCGAGACGTTTTAAAAAAGCCTTGAGCGTCGTAGTGGGAATCACAAAACCCGGCACAATAGGATAGCCCAAACGTCCCAATTGACTCAGGGCGAGAGCTTTTTCCCCGACTAAATTTACCTCGGTTGGCTCGATCTCCTCAAGCCAGTAAAACTTGCCCATGCCACATTTCTGGTAATCAGTAAACAGGAATCACCCAATCAGGAATATTAACTGTTCACAGTTAACTGATGGAGTAGTCCTCGTTGTCCCACTTGCTGCTCCCATTGGTGTTGAGAGAATTCTAACAAGCGATTCAAACCCCAAAACTCGTCCTCTTGGGGGGTAGGATCAGTCAAATGACCCAGATGACCCCCGTGAGTTGTGAGTAACAATGTCCCGTCTGGATGCCCCGCCATGCGCGCTTCTATCTCCGGCACTAAATCCGGCTCAAACATTGGATCATCCGCCGCATAAATCACTAAATACGGTTGTCGAATTTGATCGAGCAAATACAAACCACTTGTTTGTTCATAGTAATCCCTCACCGAGGGAAACCCGTAATAATTAATAACAATTTCCCGATCAAAGCCCATGATGGAATCAATCCGGTTCACAACGTCCGGCGACAGGTGTTCCGGTAAGGAAGCGCCCCCTCGACCATGAAACCCACACTGTTGAGCGACAAAAGCCCTTAACTCCTCCGTTAAAACCCGCTCAATCCGCCGTCCTACCCACGTTGTTTGCAGCCAAGTCAGAGAACGATTCGACTCCAACGCCGGACATAAAACCGCCCCAAAACCAATCAAACGGCTTTTTTCCCACTCCGCCGCCTTTAACCCCCACAACGCCAACTGTCCCCCCAAAGAAAACCCCACCAAACCCACAAAAGGAGGACAACCCAACTCTACCAACTGTTCCGCCAGTCGCACCTGATCCCAACCTTCCCGCCAACCATCGGAACAAGGCACCCCAGACAGTTCCGCCGTCTTGCCATGAAACCGCCAATCATAGAGCAAGACTGCCCACCCCTGTTCATAGGCCTTGCGTGCCAAGGTCTGAGCATACCAAGCCTGTTCTACCGTCCCCGTGATTCCATAGGTGATAATCAGCGTCCCCTTTGCCCGAGGGGGACAACTCCACACCCCCCACAACGGCACATCATCCGCCCCCGTAAACACCTTCTCTCGCCAAATCATGGGCGGAAACCGCCGCAACCAAGCTGCCTGTTCCCCCTGTTCTTCCCAGCGTTTCCCATAGCGCTTACTCGCCCAAAGCGTATGGACTAATCCCTGCCGTAAATACCAAGGCACTTGATAATTCGATTTAATCATATGTTGATAAAGTTATGTTAAGAGACAAAGAGAACTGTCTCAGAAATCTTATAAAAGTATAAAGACTAAAATTCTGTTCCTGGTGTCAAGAAAAACCCCCAACCCGGAATCCTCCGCAGATTCCCCCGGGACTTTTGCCGAACGGCACTCGCCTGAAACCCAGATTTACTAAGGGTTAACAGGCTGTTGCAATCTTTAATAAACTGCCCCTTGACAAACCCACCCCTTTGTATCAAAGCAGCCAAAAAAACTCCCCTGAGTGCGACCGAATTGAGAATTACCCTTTATAATCAATACAGATTTCTTAATCTAACCCTTACAGTTCTTAGAGAACCGTAACAAATCCACAAATACAGCAGTCGCTAATATTCTCTGGTCATGCCCCGAATCTTGGTCATTGACGATGATCCCGCTATTTCAGAACTTGTCTCCATTAATTTAGAAATGGCTGGCTATGATGTTAACTTAGCCAGTGATGGAGTAAAAGGTCAGGCCCTTGCCGTTCAACTGCAACCTGACTTGATTATGCTGGACTTAATGCTCCCCAAAGTTGATGGTTTTACAGTTTGTCAACGGTTGCGTCGAGACGAACGGACAGCAGATATTCCAGTCCTGATGCTCACCGCTTTAGATCAAACTCAAGATAAAGTGGGTGGATTCAATGCTGGTGCAGATGACTACATGACAAAGCCCTTTGAACTCGAAGAAATGCTAGCACGAGTGCGGGCTTTACTCCGTCGGACTGACCGTATCCCTCAAGCGGCCAAACACGCTGAAATCCTAAATTATGGACCGTTAACCCTGATTCCAGAACGGTTTGAGGCGATTTGGTTTAACAAGACCGTCAAGCTCACCCATTTGGAATTTGAATTATTACACTGTCTTCTCCAGCGTCACGGACAAACCGTATCCCCCAGTGAAATTCTCAAAGAAGTTTGGGGATATGATCCCAATGATGATATTGAAACCATTCGGGTTCATATTCGCCACTTGAGAACAAAACTAGAACCGGACCCTCGTCATCCCCAATATATTAAAACGGTGTACGGGGCTGGTTATTGTTTGGAACTACCTAGTTCTGATCAAGTCGCCGTTGACGCTAATTCTGAAGAAACGGTTTAGGCGGACTGTCTGTCCCTAGATTTTCCGGTTGGGTAAATCCCTGAAATCGTGGACTTTTAAAGCATTCGCCCAGTTGAACCCACCATGAGGATCAATCTAATCGTTATGGATTGGATTGATCCTTGGTTATTCTAGGAGGATGGATTGGTGCAGTGGCGGCACTTTGCTAGAAATTAATGTTCCACTCACCTCTCTAGCGACTAAAATTGATGGGGGAGTTGCGTCAGTGGTAACAATCCACCCGGTTCTCCTTTAGATCCCTACAGCCATAGAATCCTGGATTTATGAATCCCAATCAACTTTTACTAAAATTTGCTCTCCAGTACCCAATCTTAATGGTTTTGACCATTGTCTTAGGTTTTTCTGGAGCAATTTTTAATGGTATTAGTACAGCCTTAATTGTCCCCTTACTCCTAGGATTCTTGGGGCAAGATACAGGCCTCTTACAACGGGGTCCCGCTGCCCTTCAGCAACTGATGTTATTTTTTGAAAGATTTCCGGGCGATTTTAAATTCATTGCCATGATTTTCTCAGTCTTCTTGGCAATTTTACTAAAAAATGTAGCCCTTTATTTAACGACTATTGTCAGTTCATATTTAAATCGCTCCTTAATTACTAATATGCGCCTTCAGGGGGTGAGACTTTTACTAGAAATTGACTTAGATTACTTCAGTAAAACTAAGTTGGGTGATATTGTCAACTATATTAATCAGGAAGTAACCCGAGCAATTAGTTCAATTAAGATTGCTATTGAAATGCTAACGGTTGCCATCACAATTTTAGTTTTTGCGGCTATTTTAGTTTCTTTATCTTGGCAATTAACCTTAATTTCTACTGTATTACTCGCTCTGGTTGCACTGAGTAATCAATACTTAATCATGAGTGCTAAAAAATATGGTAAAATTTTATCAGATCGATCCGCTCAATATACTCGAAAACTACTTGAAATTTTATCTGGTATTCGTTTAATTAAAACCGTTAGTACGGAAGAAGCAGAATATAATATAATTAAGGGACTGATTAAAGAACGAGAGGAAGCGGAATTAAAATCTCAAGCTACTTTCGCCGCCATTTCTCCCTTGAATGAGTGCTTAGGGATTTTGACTATTTTGGCTATTGTTGTGGTCGGTCGCTATTTGTTTTCAGAACAACTAGAAGCTCTTTCTACTATTCTGTTAATTTATCTAGTCACCCTATTTCGTCTGATTCCTTTTATTGGTCAGTTAAACAATAACCGTAGTCGTTTTGCTAATGCCGCTCCAAGTGCTGAAATTATTGCCCATTTCCTGAATCGAGACAACAAGCCCATCATGGGTAATGGAGAACATCCTTACAGCCCAATTAAAGAGGGGATTCGCTTTGAGAATGTTAGTTTTGCCTATCCCGGTAGTAATGACAGGGTTCTTAATGACATTAACTTATGGGTGCCGAAGGGGAAAACGGTGGCATTGGTGGGGTCTTCTGGAGCGGGAAAATCAACCTTAGTGGATTTAGTGCCACGATATTATGACCCGATTGAAGGTCGGATTACTTTGGATGGTATTGATCTGAAAGATTTTAATATGTACGACCTGAGACGCTCTATGGGTGTGGTGAGTCAGGATACGTTTTTGTTTAATAACACGATTGCTTACAATATCTCCTATGGCAAGGAAGATGCTACGAAAGAGGAAATCATCATGGCGGCTAAACGAGCTAATGCCTATGATTTTATTATGGAATTATCCAATGGGTTTGATACGGATATTGGCGATCGCGGCGTAATGCTTTCTGGGGGACAACGACAACGGATTGCCATTGCTCGCGCCCTGTTACGAGATCCCGATATTCTGATTTTAGATGAAGCCACCAGCGCCTTGGATACGGTATCGGAACGGCTCGTACAGGAAGCCATTGATGAATTATGCCGCGATCGCACCACTCTTGTGATTGCCCACCGTCTCTCCACCGTCCAGCAAGCTTATAAAATTGCTGTGATGGAAAAAGGCCGGGTCGTGGAATTTGGCAATCATGAAGAACTCTTAGCCATGAATGGACAATATGCCAATCTTCACGCCATGCAGTTTGGCAAGAAAAAAGCCAAAAAAGTGGTTCTTCCCACCAATGCGGCTTTAATTCGGGCTTCTATCCGCGCCTCCCACGAACTCCGCACCCGTCTTTCCTACGAAGTGCGCACCAGTCTCAATGCTATGTTAGGCAGCCTACAACTAGCCACCGATGACCTTGTAGACACTCCAGAAGAGAAACAAGAATTGATTGAAGAATCCTACGCGGCCGCCCTTGGACTGCTCAAAACCCTCTCTTACTTTGAGGAACATGGTGCAAAATCAATTGAGTGAACTACCCCACCCTGCCGAGGCGCGAGGATGGAGCTTCCTGATTCAATGGGAAGTGCTTTCTATACCGAAATATAGCGAGTCTTATCTTCCCTCCCTAGGCAGAAGTCCTAGTTCCTAAGACCCAAATTTTCTCTTGCAACACAGCCCTTTTTAGCTTGGTTTTCGCTTTGGGAGTTAGTGGTCAAGTCCATCCGGTCCCTGCAAGCGAGGAAGGGGAATTCCGCAACATTTTTGTTAAAAGCGTGACAACTTAAAGCTGTGTTGTTTGGAATGTCGGGGTGAAGACCTCCGTTATAGCGACGAGAGGAGCTTAACGGTGGGAGGAGTCAACTGACTAATTCGGCTAAAGCTTTATTTAATAAGGACGGCTCAATTGTAAAATCAAACTTGCATAGACCCCGACGTTTTGGTAGTGGCTCTGTTGTAGCGCCTACAATATAGTGATGTTCTAAACCGATCACCTGAGAAAGTGCGAAAAAGTACGGCTTTAAATGTCCTGCCGACATTAATTCTAAGAGCTTAGTTCCCGGTTGACAAAAGACCAGATTAGTCAAGGCTGCGCCATGAGGTGCAACAATAATCGCGGCTTCATGGAAGACTTGAGGTTGATAGGGTTCTTGGTCAGGATTGTATAACTCAAAGCCATATTTTTTCAGCAGAGGATAAAGTTCTGATTCATTGGCAATCTTACGAGTCCCAGTTTTACGCGGTATGTACAAGCGACGTTGAGGCTGACTTGGCTCTAGTTTAACGCGCTGCTGCATGAAATCTACAACCCAACGGGGATAGTGTGCTTGTAGACCGGGGTGAGTTGTTGCGATTAGGCGATCCGCTTGAATTCCTCGTTGGCGTTCAGACCAAATACACTTCGATTCGTTAATTCCGAGTTGTCGAAAAATATTCCAAGCATTTTCAGAAATCGGTTTAGGTGCTAAAATCCAATCGACCTGATCTAAAGAAAATCCGGCCTTCTCAAAGAGATGCAGACGGGTCAAAGAATCTAGCAAAAAATGACAGTAATTATTCGAGGCATTGGTCATCAAGGAGAAACAAGTTCCCTCAATCTTCTCAATGGGGTACTTTACAGAGGGTAAATGAGCATACTCCAGCCGATTCCGATGGTAAGATAAATCAGGGAGGAAAAAATCGTTTCCTGTCAGGGTGTAACCCTGAATATCCATGACCTGACCCTTGGGAATTTCCAGGACTCCAGTTTCTGGAATGTGCGATCGCAGATTTTTGGTAAAATCAACCGACAGCTTCCCCCAGTTATGACTTCGATTTTTGTCCCAGTAACAAGACAAACTCGGATAGACAAGATACCAAGTCCCTTCTTGTTGACAATAATCTTGATAACTTATCCAGTTTTTCGCCAGTCCCGTCGGACCACAAGCTTCAGGATCGGATCGATCAAACCACGACCGCAGTTGATTCAAGGTTTTTCGTTTGATACGATGTAACAGTGATACAGGATCAGGCATAATCAGGATCTTGAGAATAGAATATTGGTGAGATGTCCATTCAAGCACCAATATAGCAAGGAGTCCCTTGTATTCAGTAACATCCTTCACGAATGACGAATGTTGCTCAAGCAGAAAAAGGGAAGACAGCCTAGAGTCTTAGCGTGTAAACAAGTATCGCTCCCATCTGATCACAAGAACTTAATGTTTCTCTGGTCGATGAAGAGACTACCATGGATACTTAGAGTTCTCTCTTTATATTAGGATGATTCTAGATCCCAGTTTATCAAACTTAATGGTCTGCACATGATGGTTTACCATTCTGCAAAAAAGTTAAAGATTTCTATTATTGTGAGTGACATTTCCACCAGTGGAGCCGGAAGATGGGGAGGAGCAGTCCGCACCTTTTTACTAGCTCAAGCCCTAGAAAAACTAGGACATGAAGTAGAAATTTTAGGATTCGTTTTTGGCGATAACTTTCCAGATACTTCTTCATTGCCCTTTCAGATTAAAGCCATAAAGGGCAAAAATTACCCTAACTTCCTGCAATCAGCCCGCCAATTAATGGGAGAGATTACTGGAGATATTCTCTATGCACTACGGCCAAAAGTAACAAGTTTTGGCGTAGCATTATGGAGTAAAAAAATCAGAAAGAAACCCCTTATTTTAGATATTGATGATTGGGAGTTAGGATGGCAGGGAGGAGATAAATTCAAGTATCCAGAAAATTTTAGACAACTCGCTAGAGATATTATTAAGCCCGATGGAGCATTGCGTTTTCCCGATCATCGTGTTTATTTAAAGTGGATGGAAAAAACGGTATCTTCTGCTGATCTAATTACTGTTCATACGGAATTTCTTAAATCCCGTTTTGGGGGGATTTATATTCCTAATGGTAAAGATACAGACTTATTTAATCCAGAAAACTATGATGTAGAAAAAAGTCGAGTTAAATATAATTTACAAAATTATCGTATTTTAATGTTCCCGGGAGCGCCTCGTCCCTATAAAGGGGTAGAAGATGTTCTGATGGCACTTGATCAATTAAATCAAGAAGATTTAAGGCTGGTAATTGTTGGAGGGAGTCCCTACGATGACTATGAGCAGAAATTACAAAAAAAATGGGGAAAATGGTTAATCAATCTCCCCCAATTTCCAGCAGTAGAAATGCCGGAAATTGTAGCGGCTGCTCATATTGTTGTCGTACCTCAACGGGATACCCCTGTCACTCAAGCTCAATTCCCTTTAAAACTGACGGATGGGATGTCAATGGCAAAACCTATTCTAGCTACACGAGTGGGCGATATTCCAAAATTATTATCAGATACCGGGTTTTTAGTTGATCCTGAATCTCCAGAACAAATCGCTGATAAAATTCAGTGGATTTTTGACCATTATGATCAAGCCATCTTAGCGGGAAGTCGTGCTAGGGAAAGATGCGTTGACCATTATAGCGTTAACTGTATGGCAACGATTCTAGAAGATGTGATCAAACAACTCGGTTACTGATAATAATACCCGTGTCCTTTAGCTTACCTTCGCAAAATATCAACATGAATTCATCTGAAAAACAAAAAAAAGTTGCTTTGTTTTACCCCCTTTTTTTAGGAGGAGGTGCTGAAGCCGTTGCGCTATGGATTGCCCAAGCATTAAAAGACAACTATGACTTAACTTTATTTACTTTAGTCAATATTGATGTCCGTTATTTAAATGCTATGTATGGGACAGAAATTGAGCCAGAAAAGTTAAAAATAAATGCACTTATCCCAGACAGGTTGAGCAAGTTTACAACTTTTTTAGTGGCGAATAATTGGAATTTCAAGATTTTTAGCTATCATCTTATTATTCGTAAATTAAAAGCTCATCGTTCAGAGTATGATTTAGCGATCTCAACTTATAATGCCATTGATATGGGAGGCAAAGACATCCAGTATATTCACTGGGTTAAAGTCTTAGATGATAACAAAATTTATAACAGAGTTTCTAAGTTATCTTACGAAAATTTGAAGAATAACTACTCAATTGCTAACTCTGGTTTTGTTGCCGATAAAGTTAAACAAACCTATGGGATAGAGTCAACAGTAATTTATCCTCCCGTGGTTTTGGAAGTGCAGGATATTCCTTGGGAAACTAAAGAATATGCCTTTATTTGTAGTGGTCGTTTAACTCGACCGAAAGAACCCCATCGGGTGATTGAAATTTTAAAGGAAGTGCGCGCACAAGGCTTTGATGTGAAGCTATATCTGACTGGAGGAGGGGGGGGAACTTATGCGGTAGATTATCGGCGCTTTCTCCAGAAAATGATTGATCAAAATTCCGACTGGGTGACACTGTATGAAAACTTACCCTATGAGGACTACAAAAAAGTTTTGACCCGGTGTAAATACGGTATTCACTACAAAAAAGAACCCTTCGGGATTTCTGTGGCGGAGATGGTGAAAGCGGGAGCTCTCACCTTTGCTCGTCGCAAAGGAGGGGGACAAATTGAGATTATTGGACCGGAAAATGATGAGTTATTATTTGACCGTCCTGAAGAAGCTGTCAAGCAGATTGTGGCTGTTTTAAGTGACGAGGCGAAAGAGAAAGAAATGTTGGCTAAATTAGCGGCGCGAAAAGAGCTTTTTTCTACGGCTAAGTTTACCCAAGAAATTAAGAAGTTTGTAGATCATTCTTTGGCTTAATCGAGTGGCTATTTGTGCTGTCATGGATAAGCTCTCCTGGAGGGCTTATCCATTCAGTTTGTCACACCTTCAAAAATAAACCTAAAGCACTATTTTTTCTTAAGAAAGAGCCAATTAAACAGCTACTAAATAAGAACTAACCTCACTAAAATCTAGCTGACTTAATTTTTCAGGGTCAATAAAAAAGTAGAAAAACCCCCCATCATCATCGGGATGATCTAATTCTAATAAAAGCTGACCTTCCGCCTTATCTAGTGTCTCCGGCACATAGGAATGAACTTCAGGATATCCCCCTAATTTCCCATTTCCTTTGAGTGCCATGTGTTCCTCTTGTTCATAAAACCACTCATAATAAAATTCCTCCCAGTTCGGCAGATTTTCGGGTTCGTCTAAGGGATGAAACACCGAAAAACCGCTACGATAGTCTAAGAAAACATCAGACTCCAGAGAGAAACTTAAGCGATAAACATGATCATACCACTCATTATAACTTCGTTCTTCTGCCAGAAAACTAAAATCTGTGATTAATTCCCCTTCGTCTTTAGAAATCTCTGGAAAGTAACGAATGTAATGTTGTGTGGACTCCCACTGTCCCATGGGAACGATGTATCCTGTGTAAAATTGTAAAAGTCCCTGTTTAGGAAAGTTGAAACCAGGCAATTCCGGCACATCAGCGCAGTCAATCTGACCTAAAAACATTAAAAGCCGATTGGTTTCTGCATCTTTGGGGTAGTCCATTCCTTTGGGTAAATAAGGATATCCCCCTAGTTTTGTCTCCCAAGGTTTCAATAAGTCTGGTTCAGAACCGCTAATCCAGCCCTGGTCGTGGCAGGTTATGGCGATATAAGGCAGTAAATTATTTTCTAAAAACGGTTTAACTTCGGCGAATTCGTCAGGTATTTTAGCAATTAAGTTAGGATCAATCATGGTCAAAATTTTCCAAAATATTGGATTTTTTCATGATATCACAAAACAATTGAAAATCTTCATCTATTCGAGTAAAATTAAGGTTTTTTTTTATTATTTTTTGCGGTTGACACTCGCAAAAATAAAGAGTAAAACCTAAGCTTTAGGCAGGGTGAAATAAAAACAAGTTCCTTGTCCTAGTTGACTTTCTGCCCAAATTCGTCCTCCGTGTTGTTCAATAATTTTCTGACAGATGGCAAGTCCTAATCCTGTGCCTCCTTTTTGACGGGCATCGGACACATCCACTTGTTGGAAACGGCGGAAAATGCTGTGTAGTTTATCGGGGGGGATGCCACGCCCTTGATCTTGGACACAAAAACAGATGCTGGCCCCATAATCTTGGGCTGAGACAGTAACGGTGGTATGGGGTGGGGAAAATTTGATGGCATTGTTCAAGAGGTTGGTTAGGGTTTGTAAAATGGAGTCAGCCTCAGCCCAAACTTGAGCCTCTAGGGGTTGGGTGGTCAGGGTAATGGGAACTGTACTGGCGATCGCCTGCATCACCTCGACGGACTGTTTCATTAAGTGGGCCACGGAACAGGAGGCCATCTCTAACTGAAACTGTCCCGAGTCCAAGCGTTCCAAGCTCAGGATATCATTGACCAAGCGGACAAGGCGATCGCAATCTGTCCGGGCAATTTCTAACATTCGTTGGGCTTTCTCCGGTTTATTGTTATAAATCCCCGTTGCTAATAACCCTAAAGCCCCCTCAATGGCCGTCAAAGGCGTGCGTAACTCATGACTGACCACAGAAATAAATTCATGTTTCATCTGGTCAATTGCCCGTTGTTCACTAATATCTTGCACTTGGGCAATCAAATATAAAGGCTGTCCCTCACTATCTCGCACCAAAGACGCAGAAACCAACACCCAAACCGCTTGACCGTGCCGATTAAAATACCGCTTTTCTTGTTGATAGTAGCGAATTTCTCCCCGGATAATTTGCTGTTGATAACACTCACTCATTGACCAATCTTCTGGGTGAGTAATCCCTTTTAAGGTTAAGTGGCTAAACTCCGCTTCACTATAGCCTAAAATTTCACATAAAGAACGATTGACCCGCAAAAATTCCCCCTCAATTGTCACTAATGCCATACCAATAGCAGAGTCGCGAAAAGCCCGACGAAACCGTTCCTCACTCTCGCGTAAAGCTCGTTCAGCCTGTTTTCGCTCACTAATATCTCGTAAGGAAACAATGTAAACATTCTCCCCTTCCCATTGCGCCTCAGCCACCGTCATTTCTGCATATTTGACTTCTTGACCCCGAGAATGTAGCTCAATTTCTGCTGAACCTCCTACTACAATAGGACGACCCAATTCACTCCCCATAATTTGCTCAATGGATTTATTAAATAAACGGGTAACGGCCGGATTAGCAAAGCGTACAATTCCTTGACTATCTACGATTAAAATTCCATCAAAAGTGTTATTGACAATGGTCTGTAATCGTGCTTCACTATCCCGTAGTTGTAATTCAATCACTTGACGTTCTGTAATGTCTCGATAGGCACTCAATAGCCAAGGCTCGTTATTGATTTCTAGGCGAGAAGTAGAGACTAATAAAGTTTTGCGCTTACCAGATTTAGTAACAATTTGGGTTTCGATATTTTCTCGCACTCCAACCCGTAAAACATCTTGAATTTCTTGGGCAACTCGTTGTCGTTCTTGTAGATTCGGATAAAGATAAATCAAGAAGTCTTGAAAACTTCTCACTTCTTCCCGACTGTAGCCTGTAATTTGTTCTAATTTAGAGTTGAGAATCATAAATTCTCCCCCTAAATTGCTCAGGGTAATCCCTTCCCCCACCGTTTCAATCACCGTTAACATTCGTTGCGCTAAGTCTTTTAATTCGGCTTCTGTTTTGCGTTGATTGGAGCGGTCTTCAATTAGGGCATAATACCCCAAGACCTGACCATCTTCTCCTAGGTCAGGGACGAGGGTAGCGGCAACATAACGAATATGATTAGGGCTATAAACCATTTCTGTTTCATATTCTACCGTTTGCCCTTGTAAGACTTGATCAACCTTAGATTTTATGTTTTCATAGGCAACTTGACCAATAACATCCCAGAGGTATTGATTGATAATTTCATCAGTGGAGCGTCCGAACCATTTTTGATAGGTTTGATTCGCAAATTGATAGCGCAATTCTCGATCGATATAGGAAATACAAACGGGTAAGGCATTGGTGACTAAACGGAGTCTGTTTTCACTCGTGCGAAGGGCTTGGGCGGTTTCATCTGGTATATTGGACATCCGGTAATCCTAAATTGGCGAGGAGTACAACCGAAGCAATTCATTCTCTGATTGTAACCATTCAGGAGGGCAGGGTAGAATAGGGGGGCGACGAGGGGAAGACTGAGCCGGTTCTCTCTAGGAAATTTTCACGAAATTTTCACAGACATTTTCACAGACATTTTCACAAACTGTTGATTACTTCTCATCAGTTCTCATCAGTTCTCACCAGTTCTCATCACTTTTCACCAGGGCAGACAGACAAACCGATCTCTTCCTTGTGCCTTGGCTTCATATAAGGCCTGATCGACAATGTGCAGCCATTGATCTAAAGACTGATTTCCTTGAGGGATTCCACTGCTGACTCCTAGACTCATTGTTACCCGTCCATAGGGAATTCCGGCGGCATCACAAACGGGGGATTTGATATGGGGAATATCGGCTTTTTTGAGTTTGTCTCGGATGCGTTGAGCGACACGAACGGCCCCGGTTAAATTGGTTTTTGGTAATATAATTGCAAATTCTTCTCCTCCGTAACGGGCTAATAAATCACCGGGGCGCTTTAGGGAGCTATTGAGAAGATGGGCAACGGTTTGTAAACAACGATCTCCGGCTAAATGACCGTAGGTGTCGTTGTAGAGTTTGAAGTAGTCTAGATCCCCTAATAGCAAGCTACAAGATTCTTTTTCTCGGTGATGTTGTAACCAAACTTGTTGTAAATATTCCTCAAAGTGACGACGATTGGCGATTTGGGTTAACCCGTCAATGCGGGCTTGATATTGTAATTTTTGTTTTTCTTGATGTTGTAGGGTTTTCAGTTGGTGCTGGAGTTGAATCCGTTCAATGCGAATGAGAACACGAGTCACTAATTCGGGGCCGACTACGGGCTTCCCAATAAAATCATCTACGCCAGCCGCGAAAACTTCTTGAATGGCTTGGGCTTGTGAACGATCTGTAATGCCGATAATAGGTAAATCGCCCCATTCGGCATCTTGACGCACAACGCGGCAGAGTTCGAGACTCTGGACAACGGTCATTTCTAGGTTGAGAATCAATAAATCGGGGGCAGTTTGGGTGAGGGCTTCCCAAAATTGATCGGGGTGCTTAATGGTGGTAATTTCGAGTCCCCACGGTTCCAATAAACTGCGGAGGGTTTTGAGGGTGAGGGGATCATCATCCATGATCATCACTTTAGCATCGGTGCTGGTGGGGGGGAGAAGGAGGGGGGTGATGGTTTGGACGATTTGGGGGAGGGCAATGGGCTTATGGAGAAAGCCTTTCGCGCCTAAACGGGAGGCGGTGATGCGATCGCCTAATCCCCCTCGCACTGTAAACATTAACACCGGAATCTGGGGCAGGCGATGGGTTAATTCATCCAAAAATTGCAAGCCATTTTGTTCGGTTTCGGAAAAGACTAAATCTAGCAAGATGACATCGGGTAATCGTTGTTTTAACCACTGTCGCGCTTCTTCAATGGTCTGGACAGTCTCAATTCTCACCCCCCACTGGGTCGCTTCTCGCATTAACTGACTGGTTAAGTTCAGGTCATCATCAACCACTAAAACTAAGGGGGTGGGCAATTGTCCGGTTTCGTCATCAAGACGAGGAGGACAGCAGAGAATATGTTTTAACTGAGTAACTTGATTACTAAAATAAACCGATTCGAGCGCTGTATAGGGAGTTTCTCGGCCGAGAAGTTCCTCTAATTTTCGGGCTATTTCTGACCCCATCGGATAGCCAAAGGTACCCAGACTTCCGGCTAGTTTGTGGGCGTTGATTTTGGCCTGTTCGTGCAATTCTGGAGTCAGGGTGTTGTCCTTCAGGGCTTCTGCCGCTTTGTCTAAAAGCTGTACCTGCTCATGAAAACTGTCCTGATACTGCTTTAAAACCGTCACCAAGCGGGCTAATTTGTCGGTTTTGAGGGTGGATAAATTGGGGATAGGGGGGGCGGCTTCTTGGGGCTTTAAACGGTAGCCCAGACCATATAAGGTGTCAATGGGATCAATGGGTAGCCCGGCCACCCGCAATTTACGGCGTACTTCTTTGATTAGTGTTGTCACGGCGCTTTCTGTCGGACAATGATCCATTGACCACAGCCGATCAATAATGGCACTCCGACTATAGACCCGTTGAGGATTTTCTAAGAAAAGTTGTAAGACGTTATATTCCTTATGGGTTAAGGAGATTAGTTGATTCTGATAGGTGACTTCTGCGGTGGCGGGATTACAACAAAGCTCTCCCCAGCGCAGGATTTTGGGGTTCAGGGGATGGGCTGCCCGTCGGAGTAAGGCGCGAATACGGGCGAGGAGTTCTGAGGGGGTGTAGGGTTTGGTGACATAATCATCCGCCCCAGCCTCAAATCCGGCGACGACATCCTGATGGGAGGTTTTAGATGTTAACAGTAAGATGGGCTTTTGGTAGCCACTCGAACGCAAACGACGGCAGAGGGTTAGGCCATCAAGATGGGGGATTAACCAATCCAACAGAATGAGGTCGTAGTCTGCACTGCTGGCTAAATCCAAGCCGCTACGACCATCTATTGCTCGGTCTATTACATAATGGTGTTGAGTTAATAATCGTGTCAAAAAGTCCCCTGTGACTGGATCATCTTCAACAACTAAAATTTTCATGATAGGATCACGAAATATAAGGACAAGTAATGTAGTGTCACACTAAAGATGTTGATAGCGATAGAACGTACACAAATCAAACATAGCCCCTACAAAACCCCAACAGAGTCCAATAGTAATGCTTCCTTCTACCGGATGACCGTTGCCAAATACGGCTAAGAAGGTGAGAACCTGATTAATACAAAGTTGCCCTACATCATGACCATAAGGCAACATTTGGAACAGCCAAAAGCTCATCAGGAGCATTCCAGCGACAATAATCGGGGCGGCAAAACTAAAAAATGTTGTCAGTAGGACTGAACGTAGGAGATGAGATGAAAATTTCATAGGAAAAGTCCCTCGGAAGATCAAGATGGCTGCTGGGATTTTGCTGTTTGGGATTTTGCTGTTCTACATGGAGCTTGACCTTGAGCCAGCAGCGAAGGTTTATGAGTCACCAATACTAACCCACATCCAACATAAGCAGAAGTCACCCCTTTTGGTCAAAAATGTCTTAAATCTTAAAAAAATATTTAAAATCTTGGTGAATATAATTAAAGTTATGTTTTCTCTCCGTATTAGTACGGGAATAACCCGTTGAGGAATTCTCCTAATTTCCCGACTATGCAAGGATTTACAGCCTAGGGCAGGATTGTAACGTTTCTCGTTTTGGGAGGGCTTGACTCGCTTCAAAAAACTTGACATATTTTTGTTTTTGTGTATGGTGGTTTGAACAACTCTAAGCGGAAACGACTTAGAGGTGTATGTGGGCAAAAGTTCCCGCAACAGGGTAAGAATGCCACTTGTCACAAGGGATAAATCCTTGTAGACACCCCCACTTCGCGGAACGCAGGTGGCGGAGCATTCATCTGGACGGAGAACAGAAATGTAGAAAATGCTACATTTGCTGTATCTTTATCCACAGTTTAATTTTTTTTAACCTTCCCTTAAAATCTAAGGTGGAGTTCATTTTCCGGCTTGATGAGGAGTAAACACATGATCCAGTCCAAATTTGTCAAATTATTGCTCGCTTTAGGTTTAGCGTTTGCGGTTGCAGCCTGCGGCACTGAGCCTGAAACCACTACTCCCGAGGGGACTGAAGCCCCCGGAGAAACCACTGAGGAAACCATGCCTGAAGGCACCGAAGCCCCCGAGGAAGCAGGCACCGAAGCCCCCGAGGAAGCAGGTACTGAAGCCTCCGAGGAGGCAGGGGAATAGATTAGGATCTATCCTAGGCTATCTGATTGCAGCTTAATTTTTCTATTGAAGAATTAAATTGTGAAGAAACAAGGGGCGTGATTTTACACGCCCCTTGTTCTTGGTGGGAATCTTCTAGAAAACGGCTGCTCTGATACATTTACGCGACATTTTTCCGGTTGTTCCCGGATAATGCAACGATAGCACCACTACCTGTTAAGGGAATGGAGGCGGTATACCGCAAAGCTTTTAGGAAGATGATCTAAAAACACTGTTTAGCTTGGTAGTCTTAGACCTCTTTAAGGGCGGATGTTTTTTTATACCCCAAGGAGATAACATCTAGGTAGGGCTTACTGAATAACACGCCTACGCTAGACTCAGCAAGGGAACGGGGA
This sequence comes from Spirulina subsalsa PCC 9445, assembly GCF_000314005.1. Lineage (NCBI taxonomy): Bacteria > Bacillati > Cyanobacteriota > Cyanophyceae > Spirulinales > Spirulinaceae > Spirulina > Spirulina subsalsa. Next base: position 746,608 of record NZ_JH980292.1, on the reverse strand, counting down.
ACAGATCATCCAAAACTTGCACAAGTGGCGATTCCCGACTCTCCAACTGATTCAGCAAGCCCTATGTATTCGCTATATTGAGAACTTGATATGACTCCTCTGCCTGATCATCGTCCCCAAAAACTCTCCCTAGGCCCGTTGGAAAAGGAAATCTTACACTGGGTCTGGCAATTGGGGTCTGCTACGGTGAAAGATATTCATGAACGGATTTTGGCGGATCCAGACCGAGAACTGGCCTATACTTCTGTGACTACGGTTTTACAACGTTTGGAGAAAAAGGGCTGGTTAACCTCTCGGAAACGAGGACGGGCGTTTTCTTGGTCGCCTCGTATGAGTCAGGAGGAGGCGGAAGTCCTGTTTGCTTATGAACAATTTAATCGTTTTCTGGCGGTGAGTAACCCGGATATTGTGGCGGCTTTTGCCGATAGTCTCGATAGTGCGAGTCTGGAGCAAATTCAGGCGATCGCCCATCGTTTACAAGCGGTTCGTCAAGCCCGGGAGGAGAAGGAGTCCTAATGCACTTACTCTTGAGTTTATTCGTCCTCGCTGTTGCTGTTTCCATTCGTTACAGTTGGACCCCCTGCCCAGATTCTGGGTCTAAAGCGGGTTGGTCTAGGCGCTGGGTGGGGGCGATGATTGTTTTTACCCTGCCCCCCTTGTTGTTGGTGATGACGGCGATCGCAGTTCTTTGTATGGGACCCCAAGGGAAAATGATGGGAATGCCCACAGATCCCCTCAGTTATGGTGCGGTTCTCGGTTTCCTCCTGATTGCCTTCTCTATCCCCCTAAAACAAGCCCTAGCAGGGGGCAAATCCCTAGAAACCATCCAATCCTACCCTCGGGTTAAACTCGCCCCTCCTGCCCCTCGGGCTTATCTTTTAGACAGTGAGGGCTTATTTTGCGCTCAGGTGGGATTTTGGCAACCGCAATTAGTCGTAAGTCAAGGTTTATTAAAAACTTTAGATGCAGAACACCTTAACGCCGTGTTACGCCACGAACAAGCCCATATTTACTATCGGGATACCTTTTGGTTTTTCTGGTTAGGCTGTTTACGCCATCTCACCCCTTGGCTGCCCAGTACTCAAGCCCTCTGGGAGGAATTGCTTTTATTACGGGAATTACGCGCTGATCGTTGGGCGACTCAATCGGTAGATGGTTTATTATTAGCTGAGTCGCTGTTAATGGTGGTTAGTGCGCCCCTCCTGACTCCCGCCAGTATTAGCGCAACGATTCAACGGCCGATTTTGCGCGATCGCCTACAAGAACGGATTGAAGCCCTACTCCACGAACCCCAACCCCCCTATCATCTCCCTTGGTGGGCGTGGAGTTGGTTAATTGCCGCTTTTTTGCCACTTTTAGTCATTCCCTTCCATTGTTAAGTTGTACTATGATGGCTAGTGTGTAGCGATTGTTTCAATCCTCATGCAATCCTCAACCTAATTGGTTATAAACTGCGGTGATTACCCTAACTTTACTGCATCCGAGCCAATCTACCCCCGTGCAAAGTTGGCTATTTGATTCTGAAAGCGTCGTCCGTTTAGGACGAGGCAACCAGAATGACGTTGTTTTATATAGTGCAGTAGTTTCCCGTCGTCACGCTGAATTACAAAATTTTGAGTCGAAGTGGGAATTGATTAACTTTGGGGCCAACGGAACCTATATCGACGGAAAATCAATTACCCAAGCTAGGGTAGTGGATGGCATGATTATCCGCTTAGGAGAGTCCGGGCCCAAGCTGCTCATCCGTTTAGGGGCAAATGATCCCGCGAAGTTAGGAAAGGTGGTCAATCGGCGATCGCCTTCTGCCTCAACTCCAGATCCCTCTGTGGAACGAAATACCCTCCTAAATTTAAGAAATACCCCCGTTGAAAATCACCCCGACATTCCCACCAACTTAGAGTGAAAGTCAGATGTGGGAGAAAGCTACACAGCCTAAACAGGTCAAGAAAGCCTACTTCCCCATTGTCCGAACTTTCAAAATGTAATTATTCTTTACCTCTCCCCTTGACTCCCTAAAAACCCGTTGAAAATCAGCCCAAATCCTCCCAGAATAACGTTTTCGGGGGGCTTTTTTGTGCTAATCCTACTCAGCAATCCCCTAAACCAGAGACTAAATTCCGCCAATTTCAGGATTTAATCGAAAATTCTCAAGAGAACAAACCCCTAAAGCAATAAAGCCTGTTCCCCTTGCTGGGATAGCGTTCCAGCGTGAGGATAGAGCTTCAACTTTAGGCATTATTTTTTATTGTACTATATTAATATAATAAAAAACAAAAAATAAAGAATAAAACTTTAAATAAGCTTGAAACAGTTTCTAATAACTGAGATTCTCTATTAAACTTAAATAGAGCTAAAAACCCCGATTATCACCCCGATTCATTTTTTGCCCCCCTTTCCAAGAGTGATTCCCTTGGTCAATAATGCAATCAAGAGAAACAACTAGAAAAACTCCCAACCCTTTAAACGACCTATCATTTAGGAGATATACCAACGTGAAACTCTCAGTTTATGGAAAAGGTGGCATCGGTAAATCAACCACAAGCTGCAACATCTCCGTTGCCCTAGCCAAACGGGGGAAAAAAGTCTTACAGATTGGTTGTGATCCCAAACATGACAGCACCTTCACCCTTACAGGGTTTCTCATTCCCACCATCATTGACACCCTACAAGAAAAAGACTTTCACTATGAGGATATTTGGCCCGAAGATGTAATTTATAAAGGCTATGCGGGAGTGGATTGTGTCGAAGCAGGAGGCCCCCCGGCAGGTGCAGGATGTGGCGGTTATGTAGTAGGAGAAACCGTTAAACTGCTCAAAGAATTAAACGCTTTTGATGAATATGATGTTATTTTATTTGATGTTTTAGGGGACGTAGTATGTGGCGGATTTGCTGCTCCTCTGAACTATTCCGACTACTGCATGATTGTCACCGATAACGGGTTTGATGCCCTCTTTGCTGCCAATCGCATCGCCGCTTCTGTACGAGAAAAAGCCCGCACCCATCCCCTCCGTTTAGCGGGATTAATTGGTAATCGTACCTCTAAACGGGATTTAATTGAAAAGTACATTGAAGCGGTGCCGATGCCTGTTTTGGAAGTGCTGCCTTTAATTGAAGATATTCGTGTTTCTCGGGTGAAAGGGAAAACCCTCTTTGAGATGGCGGAACAAGATCCCTCGCTCAATTATGTCTGTGATTTTTACCTCAATATTGCTGATCAAGTTTTAGCGTTACCGGAGGGGGTTGTTCCCAGTGAGGCGCAGGATCGGGAATTATTTACTCTACTTTCTGACTATTATCTCAATCCTCCTAAAGCGGCTTCGGTGACTGTGGAGGATGAATTAGATTTGATGATGGTTTAGTGAGGAAATTTTATCCCCCCTAGCCCCCCTTTGGAAGGGGGGGAAAGAGGGAAAGTCCTCCTTTGGGAAGAGGGGAAAGAGGGAAAGTTCCCCTTGGGAAGGGGATACCAGAAAAAAAGTCCCCCTTTCAAAGGGAGATTTAGGGGGATAACCCAAACGATTAACACCGAACTCACATTACCAGAGAAAAGAAAAATGACTGTTGCTCAAGAACCAACCGGATTAAACTTTGATTGCGAAACCGGAAATTATCATACCTTTTGCCCCATTAGTTGCGTGGCTTGGCTCTATCAAAAAATTGAGGATAGTTTCTTTTTAGTCATCGGGACAAAAACTTGCGGGTATTTCCTGCAAAATGCGATGGGGGTAATGATTTTTGCAGAACCTCGCTATGCTATGGCGGAACTGGAAGAGGGGGATATTTCCGCCCAACTGAACGACTATGAGGAACTGAAACGATTATGCTTGCAAATTAAGCGCGATCGCAACCCCAGCGTTATCGTTTGGATTGGCACCTGTACCACCGAAATCATTAAAATGGATCTCGAAGGACTCGCCCCCAAACTAGAAGCGGAAATCGGCATCCCCATTGTTACCGCCCGCGCCAACGGTTTAGACTACGCCTTCACCCAAGGGGAAGATACCGTACTAGCGGCAATGGCCCACCGTTGCCCCAGCAAAGTCACCAGCGAAGCCGAAAAAGAGGAACGCAACGCCATTCAAAAACTCCTCACCTTTGGCCGTAAAGCCGAAGAAACCGCCCCCGCCAGCGCACCGAAACACCCGCCCCTCGTCCTCTTTGGCTCCCTCCCGGATCCCGTTGTAACCAACCTCACCTTAGAATTGAAAAAACAAGGGGTTGAGGTGTCCGGATGGCTCCCCGCCAAACGCTATACAGAACTTCCCGTCATTGAAGAAGGTTATTATGTCGCTGGAGTGAACCCCTTCCTCTCCCGCACTGCCACTACCCTAATGCGTCGTCGCAAATGTAAACTCATTGGCGCACCCTTCCCCATTGGCCCCGATGGAACCCGCGCTTGGATTGAAAAAATTTGTTCTGTGTTTGGTATTGAACCCCAAGGATTAGCAGAACGGGAAGAGAAAATCTGGGAAAGTTTAGAGGACTATCTCCAACTGATTCGCGGAAAATCGGTCTTTTTTATGGGGGATAATCTATTAGAAATTTCCCTCGCTCGTTTCCTCATTCGTTGTGGGATGACGGTACCGGAAATTGGGATTCCCTACATGGACAAACGCTATCAAGCGGCTGAGTTGGCACTGTTAGAGAAAACCTGTCAGGAGATGGGAGTTACTCTACCCAATATTGTGGAAAAACCGGACAATTACAATCAATTGCAACGGATTAAAGCCCTTCAGCCGGATTTAGTGATCACTGGGATGGCTCACGCCAATCCATTGGAAGCACGGGGGATTAATACAAAATGGTCGGTTGAGTTCACGTTTGCCCAAATTCACGGTTTTAGTAATGCGCGGGATATTTTGGAGTTAGTGACTCGTCCTCTGCGTCGCAATAATTCCCTGAAGGATTTGGGCTGGGAGAAATTAGTTCAGGAGGAAGCGAAGGTTTAAAGTTACAGTGGGGGGAATTTATGAATTCCCCTGACGCGCCTTTTCTGTTTACGGATTAACGCGGTTTCCACATTTCCAAGGAATCCCCAATTGACTCAAACTCATCCACATATTGATGGAGTAAGGACTTCTGGACTTCTAAGGTGGCTAAAATTTCATCTACTTGGGCTTCTCGTAATTCTCGCTCCCGCAGCAGGCGATCAAATTCAATTAAAAAGCGATTAATATAATCATTAATCTGTTGCTCGGCGTTGCTGAAATCTTCGGAAACTTGCTTTTTAATGACCCGTTCAACGACAACTAAACTCCCCGTGGTTTGAGCATCAATTTCTCGCTTAATCGCCTCCATTGTTAAGCGTAAATCAATCTCATAGTAAGAACGCCGATCATCTACTTGTATATCGACTTCATAATCCCGACAGAACGCCTTTTTCTGTTCCTTTTTCCACCTTGTATAATTCTCGGTTTGCCGTTGCACTTGGGTATCAATCCCTTGAAAATCAAAGACTAACATTTGAATAGGGTTGATATTCATGGTAATTTCTAACGCTTCCCCTAAATATTGGGATAATTCATTAGAAATTTGCTGGACATTATCGCGAATTTGTGCTACTAATTCTTGGCGGATTAAGGTACCATCTCTAGAGAGTTTATCTTGAGTATTCGTCCACCAATCTTTAATCAAAATTGAACAAAAACGGTTAATATCTTGTTTAATTTTCTCCACTTCTTCTTGAGAAGTACAGCGAATGGCGTAGGGGTTTTCTTCATCTCCGAGTAAGTCACGCACGGCTTTTTTTAGGGATTCTCCTAAACGTTGCGGCACGGGAAACCCGGCAAAGGTGGGGGGAGATTTACTGGGAAAATCTAACTGTAAGGGAGTGCTAGTGGTGGTTAAGTCAGAAAAACGGTACTGGGCAAAGATTTCAAATTCTTGCTGAATGGTGAGTTTAGCGCGCTCGGCAAATTCGACAATTTCCCGTTTAAATTGGTTGACCAGTTTTTGTTCTTGTTGTTCGACTAATTTTTTCACGCCGCGAATTTGCACGATGGCGGATTTAGCGAGTCGTTTATATTCTTCCATCCGTTGCCGGAGGGGTTTAATTTCAATTTTCCAGCCACTAATCCGGGCGTTCAAGATGTCTTCTACTTCTTTGGCGGATTTGTCGAGTTTGGCTAAAACATCTCGCAATAAGTTCCAGCCAGAATTGTTCACCACATCTTGGACAACCGATTTTTCAATGATGGGGATGAGGCTATCTTGTAGGGCTTGGGAGGCGATTTTTTTGGGGGAGGGAATCATTAAGTCCCCGTCTTCGGTTTCTTTGGCGTAGCGCGCACTAAAGAAGTGTTTAAAGTCTTTGAGATGGCTTTCTGTGGCAAGGCCTTGAGCAATGAGTTTTGCTAGGAGTCCTTGCCAAGCGCTGGCGGGATAAATAATGGGGTTGGGAATGCCAAATTCGTTGAGGGTACGGCGTAAATCATCGACGACGTGGGCGATGGGGCGATCTTCTTCGGTTTGCCGATCGATTTTGTTGAGGATGAAGTAAATTACGCCACGATTACGGGTTAGGAATTCACTGCGTTGTTGAATGAGGTCTTGTAGGAGTTCGGAGTTGGTGTTGTCTTTGAAGGAACAATAATCCAAGATAAAGAGGATAACGTCGCAGTTGCGCAGGGCTTCGAGGGCGGTTTGTTTGAGGCTAATACTATCTAGTCCGGCGGATTTCCACTCGTTCGGGCCGGGGGTGTCTACGAGGGTGAAGCCTTGGAGGGAGGGTAATTCTTGGATGGCGGCGATGGGGTGATGGAGTTCAAAGCGGGTGGTTTGATCTCGGTTGCCTGTGGCACGGATGAGATGGTTTCTTTCGAGGAATTGATGACGAATGAGGGAGGGTTCTCCTTCGGCGACGGCGACGGGTTCGCTGTGGCCTTCTCGGTATTCTAGGAGACAGGGGGTTTGATTGGGGGAGATGGGTTTAACGTCGGTGCGGCAGACGGTGCAGGCCTCGGTTTCACTGGCAAGAACATCTGAACCAATCAAGGCGTTCAGAAAGGTACTTTTTCCGGCTTTCATGGCGGCGATGACGGCGACTTGATAGCGCTGTTCATGGAGGGCGGTGAGGGCTTTTTGAATCCCTAGTTCAATTTTTTGTAGGGCTTCGGTATCGTCCCCTTCAAGTTGGGCGTTGCGTAGCTCTCGGATGTATTGCAAGAGCCTTGCTCCGGTGTTGTTGATGTTGCTGTGGGTTTCTTGGAAGAGTTGAGAGGACATACCAGAGTTGCACCGTCGTATTAGGCAAGCTGAATAGCTATCAGCTTACCAAAAAACAGGGGGGTGCGTGACGGGTTATCTCTGATCCGGGTTTTGTTGGTTTTGCCAAGCAGTTTGGAGGGCGAGGGCGACTAATCCGAGGGAGGCGATCGCAAATAAACAAGTCACGAGGGTAATACTCCCCACCACTAAGGTACGCACGGCTACTGAAAGGTTGAGGGCGGTGGTGTTGGCGGTGGGGAGGGGTTTGTTGGCGAAGGTATGGGCGATCGCACTATCCAACCGATACAACAGCAAAGCCAAGCCCCCCGAGATCAGCGCCCCCCACAGGCACTGTAACGGCGTAACCGTTTTTTCGTCCGATGAGTTAGTCATGATGCGTTCTCAATTCTCCCATTTTAAAATGGCGCAAATCTGGTCTACTAAATCCTGAGCTTCAAAGGGCTTCGTAATCACCCCCGTAACACCCAAATTAATAAACTGTTCCTTCTCACTAATTTTAGCCTTCGCCGTGAGGAGAATCGTGGGAATATTGCAAATTTCAGGAATAGCACAGAGTTTGCGGAACGTCGTCGGGCCGTCCATTTCCGGCATCATCACATCCAACAGAATCGCATCAGGCTGTTCGGTTTGGGCTAACTCTAAACCCTCCTGACCTGAAGCCGCCGTCACCACTTCCCACCCGGCGGCCGCTTCTAAACAAATTTGGATAATCTCCCGCACTCCATCATCATCATCAATCACTAAAACTCGTTTTGGATTGGTCATAGTCATTTTGATTGGGGAAAAAGCATTTTCTCATGCCCGTCACCTAGAGCATTGTAGGCTAAGATTGCCTATGCTTTGGCTCTAGAGGGTTAATCTCTCTGCTCAAAGGGATCGTAAAGAAAAAACAACTCCCTTGTCCGACTTGACTTTGCACCCAAATTTGTCCGCCATGTTGTTCCACAATACTCCGACAAATTGCTAACCCTAAACCCGTGCCTCCTTTTTTTCGAGAATCCGAGGCATCCACTTGATGGAAGCGCTCAAAAATACTCTCGATTTTATCTGTTGGAATCCCTCGACCCTGATCCTGCACAGAGAATAAGACACAAGCCGCAGAATCAGAGGTGGGTAAATTCAGCCAGTGATCCGGGATGGTTAAAGAATCCGGGAAACGCCGCGCAGGATCTTGACTTTGGAGAGCTAGGAGATGATCGGCATCATCGGGAATCCCCTGCACCGATAAACAGATTGTACTATCGGCCTCGGAGAACTTAATCGCATTACTCAACAAATTGGTTAAAACCTGAATCACGCGATCCGCATCGGCTTCAAAGTCAATTTCACGGGGTTTCGCCTCCAAGCGAATCCCAGAACGATTAGCCATCACCTGCATTTGTTCTGTGGCTCGCACCAGTAAATCTGCACTATTCACCTGTTGGGTAATCAGTTTAATTTTGCCCGATTCGAGACGTTCTAACTCCAGAATGTCATTGACCAAACGCACCAGACGTTCTGCACTTTCGGCAGCAATGTGAATCACGCGATCGCCCCGTTGAGACTTACAATCGACCAAACCACTCGCCAGTAGATTCAACGCCCCATGAATCGAGGTTAAAGGAGTGCGCAGTTCATGACTCACCACCGAAATAAACTCATCCTTCATCCGTTCCACCGCGTAGCGTTCCGTGATATCCTCCCCAATACTCAACGTCCCCACCACATGACCCTGAGAATCCCGCAACACCGTATTATTCCAAGCAATCCGCCGTTCTTCCCCAAACTTGGTTAATAACGACTCCTCATAGCGCGGTTGCCCCGCATCATGGAGCATCGCCTCAAAATGGTGATGGGTACTGGGGCGCTGGGCTGGGGGGAGGAAAAACTCAAACCAATCCTGTCCCATCACTTCCGCCTTATTATAACTTGTCAGTTTTAAAAAATAGGGATTCACATAATCCACCTTGCCCATCGGGGTTAAATTCACCACTAACAGAGGAATATTTTCCAAAAAACTACGCCAGCGCCGTTCCGACTCCCGCAAAGTGGCCTCACTGCGTTTCTGTTCACTAATATCCCGGGCAATCGTTGAGAGTAACTGCACCGTCCCCATTCTCTCCCCCTCCCGTAAAGAACGGTGAGCAATAATCAACTGAGACAGGGGAATTTCCTGGCCATCATGGTTCAAAATCGCCGTTTCTCCGATCCAAGTTCCCTCCCGAATGGCCGTCGGAATCCCTTCTGAGCGAATGAGATGATCCGCCCACTGAGGATAAGCCGAAGAGAAGCGCTGACTATGAAAAGAACGTTTCGTTTTGCCCCCCTTCCCCCAAGGTAAAGGATGGGGTGGTGTTTCCTCTTGATTCCAGAGGGATTTATCCGACGGAACCCCCAAAATTTGCCGTGCTGATTGGTTCATATAGACAATCTCACCGTCGGGAGTGACAGAAGAGATAAAATCTGGGGTGGCCTCAATAATGGCAATCAGTTGATTCCGTTCGGCTTCGGCCTGTTGGCGCTCGGTGATATCCTGCATTACAATCATGCCTGCAAAGCCTTCTCCCTGTTCATTGCGCACCGGGAGAGCTTGATAAAAATACAAACGCCCTTGATACTCAATTTCCACGCTGCGGGTTTCTCCGGCCAAAGCCGCGTAATAGAGAGGTTCTACATCCCGGCACAAATCCGGCGGTAGAACCTCCCAAATCATTCGATTTTCCAACTGTTCCCGGGATAAACCTTGAGGGGCTAACCCCACCCCATCAGCAATGGTATAGCGCAGGTCTTGATTGAACAAGAAAACCGCTCCCTTGGGGAAATTGCGCACTAAGGTTCGATACTGTTCCTCACTTTTGCGCAGTTTCATTTCTGTCCGGTGACGCTGCATCAACTCATTTTGTAGGCGTTCGTTGGCGGTTTCTAATTCCACCGTGCGGTAGGCCACCCGTAACTCTAGCTCCTCCTTGGCATCATGAAGCATTTGTTCGGCTTGTTTGCGCTCGGTGATGTCTTTGGCAATGCCTGCCCGACGGTACACTTTCCGCGAGTCCCGATCCACAATCGGAAACCCCCGATCCCAGACCCAGCGTATACTTCCATCGGGTCGGATAATGCGATATTCGAGATCAAAGCGTAAATTTTGGGGGTTGCGAATGGTGGAGATTGCCCGTTGTTGGTCTTCCGGGTGAATGGCGGCAAAAAAAGCCTGGGGGTTTTGATAAAGTTCCCGACGAGAACGACCCCAAATCTGCTCATAGGCTGGACTGACATAGAGCATTTGAGTCCCATCAATGCGACTCATCCAGAATACATCCTCGATATTTTCCGCCAGTTGTCGGAATTTCTCCTCACTTTCAATCTGAGCGCGATGGGTGCGTAAGGCCATGATGCCATAGCTTAAATCGTTGGCCAGTTCACAGAGCAGTTGCACTTCAGCCTCATCAAAGGCTTCGGGCTCCGTGGAGTAGAGGTTTAGGACTCCCATAGCGGGGGTTAGAGGGAGGGGAGGGGGAAAACTCCCTGCCATGGAGTCTCCTTTCTCTGCTTGCTGATTACTCTCTTGAAGCCAATGACCGAGGTTTTGATAACTTTGGTTTAAGGGGATGGCGATGGAGGAACGATAGCCTCGCTTACGGGCTTCTTCTCGCCAGGGGGCATAATTAGGGTCGGTGAGGATATTCTGGAAAACGGCGGGTTTTCCGGTGCGGATAGCGATTCCCGTCGGGCCTCGGCCTCGTTCTCGATCGGCCCAAGTAATTTGAAGTTGATCTAAATAGCCCGCTTCCCAACCCGCTTGGGCAACGACGCGGACACTTTGGGCGGAGTCATATTCGGGATAACCCACCCAAGCCAGACGGTATCCGCCCACGGCTACCATAATTTCGCAGATTTGCTGAAAGAGGGCTTCTTCGGTGTCGGCGTGAACGAGGGCTTGGTTACAATCACTGAGGGTTTTTAGGGCGCGGTTGGCGCGTTGGAGGGCTACTTCGGATCGTTTGCGATCGCCAATATCCGTGTGGGACCCCACCACTCGCACCGCTTGCCCCTCTTCATCCCACAAAGCCTGACCCCGATCCAAAATCCAGAGATACTCCCCATTCTGACAGCGCACCCGATGTTCCGTAATGTAATAGGGCGTTTTTTGGGCTAAATGCTCCTCTAACGCCTGCATCACCGCCTCATAATCCGCCGGGTGAATGCGCCCAGTCCAAGCTTCTAAGCTATTTTCCCAGTCCCCCGGTTCATAGCCCAACATGGTTAATAAACGATCCGAATAAAACACCTCCCCCGTGCGGACATTCCAATCCCAAATTCCATCATGAGTCCCCCGTAGGGCTAATTGCCACCGTTCCTCACTTTGTTGTAAGGCCGTCTCCTTCTCCTTGCGTTCGGTAATATTCACCACCTGCCCAATTACATAATGGGGAAGACCCTCACCATCCCGCACTAAAGCACAGTGCAGCAAGGTATAAACCACCTGTCCGTCCTTACAGATATAGCGTTTTTCTAAATGAAAGTCCGAAATTTCCCCCCGCACCAACTGTTCATCTAATCGGATATCTAAGGGCAAATCCTCCGGGTGGGTATAGTCGTGATAGGTGATATGCTCTAATTCTTCGAGGCTATACCCCAATAACTTCGCCAACGCCTGATTTGGACGATTCGGCCCCCCATCCAACGGTCGTACTAACATCCCGATAGGAGACTGTTCAAACGTCACCCGGAATAACTCCTCACTCTGTTGTAAGGCCGCCGCCGCTTCTAAGCGTTCCGTGATATCCGTAGAAATGCCAATCACCCCCACCAGATTCCCCTGGTCATCGGCAATGGGAGAATCCATCACCCAAGCGGGAAAGCTTGAGCCATCCTTATGGCGCACCCAAAATTCCCCCGACCAACTTTCCCCCCGTTCCAGACTAGCCATAATCTCCCGGCCGACCGCTTGCGCGTCCGTATTCGCCACCGTCTCAAATAAAGAACGCCCTAGCACCTCCTCGGCCGACCAACCATAGAGTTTTTCCGCGTAGCGGTTCCAATAACAAATCTTGCTCTCAAAATCCGTAACAATCACCGCCTGTTCCACCACATCCAGTAAATCCGCTTGAAAGCGGATTTGTTCCACCGCCCGGTAGTGGTCCGTAATATCATGACCCTCGATAATCAAGAATTGAACCTCCCCGGCATGATCTCGCACAGGTTTCAGGGAGAAGTCAAAAATCCGTTCTTGATAATCCGGGGACTGACCCTGTTTATAGATAGTGTTTGCCAGATAAAGGGAAGGAGTCAGTCCCTCAGACTCTAGGTCGGCGCTCAGGGGGTCTTGAAAACGGGGGCGCACCTTCAAGGCACAGCGCACTAATTGCCCCCCGGCCGCTTGCTGAATGGCTAACTGTAATTGCTGCTCAATGGATACAGTCCCGTCCTTCTGTAAACAGGCGTGGGAGCCTTCTTCTGCCTCTCGACTTCGCTCGATAACCTCTCGGGATAAGGAACAATAATTCAACGTTAAGGGACAATTCCCCCTCGTTTCTCGCCCGCCCGTCTCTTGGGCAGAGGTGATGGGAGAGGACGGACAGAGTGTGACCTGGGCATTTTGAAAAATCTGCATACTCCACAACATTCTGCCCTCGACGGCCGTTTGTTCAGCCCAGTTTAAAAAGCTGGCATTGGCTTCTAAGATTACCCCTTCTGTGGTTAACAAACTCATGAACTGAAAAGTTTGTTCAAAGATGGCATGAAAGCGCTGTTCTGTATTTTGTAAGGCGGTAACGGTGGAGTAACGTTCAAGGGTTTGGGCAAATAAATCCCCCACTAAACGCAGTAAGGAAACCGTCTGGCTGGACCAAGTTTTCTCCCGTTGAAAGCTGGAAAAGCCCACGTAACCCAAGGTGTAGCGCGCCCCCCAGAGGGTTTCTTGTCGGGAGATCAGGGGAACGACGACGAGGGACTGTATTCCCGCACTTTCTAAAACCGTCCGTTCTGGGGTGGCTTGGGGCGGTAGTTGGTCAAGGTTGGCAATTTCGATGATTTCTTGCCGATACATTTTTTCCATCCACCAGGTAAAGGGTTCGGTGGGTAAAGTGCGCCGAGGGGTGGCGGAGGGAACGCCGGGACGACAAGCTTCATAGGCTAAATGCCCCTCCTGTCCGTCTTCGGAAAATAACATGATGAAACTGCGGTCAAAGCCCGTATATTGTAGGGTTTGGGTGAGGGCTTGTTGAATGGTTTGGTCGAGTTCGGACGGGTCTTGCAGATGGACAAAGCTATTTAAGAGGGTAACGACCAGTTGCTCAAAGTCTTGTGAGGGGGGCGAGGGGGGCGGTGAGGGCTGTTGTAAGGCTGTTACCTCTTGGGCAACCCAAAGGACGTTCCCAGGGGTGCAGGGGCTAATTTGAGCGCTAAAGTGGGTTTGATTGGGGAAGCTATAGGAGAAGGGTTGGGCTTGCTGTTGGGTGTTTACCCAGTCCACGATCTGCCAAAATTCCGATTTCTGCTCAAAGGCTTTTAGGAGCAGGGAAAAATGGTCTGAGTCAGGCTGGTCTGCTGTCTGGGGCAAGGGCCGGATCTCACGTTCTGATACATCAATCCAGAAGAGATGTCTGGGAAAGGTGCTGAGAAATTGATCGAGGGTTAAGGGTAAGGGTTCAAGCATATTAGGAGGGAACGGGGAGTCGGGAATCGGGAATCGGGAATCGGGAATCGGGAGTCAGGAAAATGCGGTTGTGTCCAATCCTGAATAGTCTATAAATGGTGTTGTCCAATTTGTAGAACTCTATATATGGGACTTGACAAAATGCACACAAGCTTAACTTGTTAAGGTTGCCTATTACCTATTACCTCTCCCCTGCTCCCCCCGTTCCCCATTTAATGTTTCCCGGAAATGGCAACCCGACGCTGTAATTGACTTCGTTCTAAACGGTTGAGAATGCGAGCAATTAATTCCGGTTCAACAATAGGTTTTTGAATATAATCATCGGCTCCGGCCATAAAGACTTGTTGAATGGTTTCTGAGTCCCGATGGGCTGAGAGAATGAGGATGGGGATAGTGTACCATTGGGGATCATTACGTAACACTTGACACAATTCAATGCCACTAATTTGGGGCATTTGTACGTCTAAAATTAGCAAATCAGGACGCGATTCTTTGAGAACCTCCCAAAACTTTTTAGGATCGTCCAATAAGATTAAAGTAAAGCCCCAAGGTTTCAAGATGACCTCTAAACAGTCTAAAAGTTCTGGGTCGTCGTCCACAATCATTAATTTAGCGACGGTGGCATTGGATTGATGGAGAACTTGCTGTAAGCTGCCTAGGACATGAACGGGAGAGAGGGGTTTTTGTAAGAACCCTTGCCCCCCTAAACGGGCGACTTTTAAACGATAATCAAAGTCATCTCGGGTGCTGAAAACTACGACGGGAATTTTGTTCTTGGGTGAGGCGAGTTCTGTCAGCAGTTCAAAGCCGGCTCCGGGTTCGGTGGGAAAGTGGAGGTCGAGTAGAATGATATCGGGTTTGGCTTGGGCGATCGCATTTCGAGCTTGATCTACACTGTAAGCGGTGCGCACTGTCATTCCCCAGCGTTGCGCTTCCTGACTCAAGATTTCGGTTAACGCCACATCATGATCCACAATGAGCAGAGAGGCTTTTTCCTGGGAGAGGACGGGGGGCGGGCTAATGGAGGCCTCGGTTGCCCCTTGGGGGACGGGATGGAGGAGTTGCCGCAAATGGTTCACCGCTAGGGAGAGTTGGGGCAAATTGGGGGATGCTTCCTGTAAATACTGCTCAATCACTCGGGCTTGTTCTGAGGCGGCGTGGAGGCCAAAACTGCCCAAAGATCCCGCTAGAGTGTGGGCTTCTCGCTGGCTTTTGTCCCGCCATTCCCCATCATTGGGATTAATCTGTAAAGCCGCGATCGCCTGTTCAATAGTATCAATCCGTTGATCATATTTCTCCCGATTGCGCTCCCAAATTTTCACCATATAACTGGGTATGGTGTTGGTCGGGGTTTTGCTCTCCGACTCCTTGGGGGCTGTTGGTTTAGGGTTGGCTGTATCAGGCACTTTCAGACGATACCCTAAACCGTATAATGTCTCAATGACATCCCCCGCCCCTGCCCGTTTTAACTTTTGCCGTAGACTCTTAATTTGGGTGCGTACAGCATTTTCAGAAGGGGGATCATCAAAAGACCAAAGACTATCAAGTAAGGCGCTTTGACTAAAAATCCGTTCTCGGTTGCGTAAGAATAACTCCAACATTTGGTACTCTTTCGCCGTTAACCGTAAAGGCTGCCCTTGAAAGGTGACAATACAACTGCTAGGGTCAAGATGGAGATTTCCCCATTCTATGACGGGTAAGGTGACATCACTGCCCCGTCGCAGGAGGGCGCGCACTCGGGCTAATAATTCCTCTAAATTAAAGGGTTTGCTTAAATAATCATCAGCCCCCGCGTCTAAAATGGCGACCTTGCGGGTCTGGCTTTGATCTCCAGTCATCAGTAAAATGGGAGTGCGATCGCCTTTTTTGCGCAATTGTTGGCAAAACTCCAAGCCATTGATTTGGGGAACCAGAAAATCTAACAGAATCAGATCATATTCAAAAGCCTCCGCCAAATCCCATCCCGTCTGACCATCTGTTGCATGATCTACCAGATAGTAATTACTGATCAGAGTCTCGGTCAACAGTTGGGCCAATGTCTCGTCATCTTCAATCAGAAGAATTCTCACCGTTTTTCCTAAGCGTCTATACTGTACAGTCCAATAACTGCCTTTTTTTATCCTAGCGGGTTCAACATGACTCCGCCCAACTGGTTCACAAAGTTTGAACAAACCCCTGCCCATAGTCTTTTTACCAACCTCATGGAACTTCTAATCGTCGAAGACGACCCAGAAATTGGTCAACTCATACAGGACACCCTAACTCGTGAAGGCTTTTCCTGTCGCCTGGCCACAGACGGTTTACAGGCCCTGGAGGATTTTCGTCTCTACCAACCCGATCTTATTATCCTCGATTTAATGCTGCCCCAATTAGATGGTCTGGAAGTCTGTACCCGGATTCGTCAAACCACTCACCTCAAAGACCCCTATATTCTCATGCTGACAGCCAAAGGGGAAGAAATTGACCGAGTGATTGGCCTGTCCACTGGGGCTGATGATTACCTCGTTAAACCCTTTAGTCCTCGGGAATTAGTCGCCCGCGTCCGAGCGTTACTCCGTCGCAGTTTACGGCAAGCCCCTAGTCGCACTTACCAAACCCCTCATTTTCGCATTGATTTAGAGCAACGGGTTGCCACTCGTTCCCTCACAGAAGAGGCCGAAGTCCTAGATTTAACCCCCCTCGAATTTAACCTTTTGGCCACCTTCTTAAGTTATCCGGGCCGGGTTTGGAGTCGAAGTCAATTAATTGAAAAACTCTGGGGAGATGATTTTTTTGGCGATGAACGAGTGGTAGACACTCATATTGGCAGATTGCGGAAAAAAATAGAACCCGACTCTTCCCAACCCAGTTTTCTTAAAACTGTGGTTGGTGTTGGGTATAAGTTTGAAGATGTTTAGTCACGAGGGTGAATCAGCGTACAGAAAAGAGAGGAGAGAGCCTGAATTTCACTCTCTCCTCTCCACTTCTAGCTTGGACTAGGGCAATCAGTTGTTAAGCAAACCCCGCGCCTTTATTCTTTGGTTTCCGAGAATTCTGCATCAATCACATCATCCCCGCCCCCTGTGGAACCGCCACCTGTGGGACCCCCATCATCGGGGCCAGCACCGGGGGCTCCGGCTGCGTCTTGGTAAACACTGCTACCAATGCTGTAGAGGGTTTGTTGCAACTCCGGCATGACGGTTTTGATTTTCTCGTCATCTTCCTTCTGTACCGCTTCCCGCAGGTCTTTGATTAAGGCCTCAGCTTTGGCTTTATCATCCGCCGAAACTTTATCGCCTAAATCCTGTAACTGCTTGTCTGCTTGGTACACCAAGGAATCGGCTTGGTTCTTGCGGTCGATTTTCTCCCGGCGCTCTTTGTCGGCGGCGGCGTTGGCTTCGGCTTCCCGTACCATGCGGTCTACTTCGGTATCGGGTAAGGTGGAAGCCCCAGTAATACTGATGGACTGTTCTTTTCCGGTGCCTTTGTCTTTGGCGGTGACGTTCAGAATCCCGTTAGCGTCAATGTCAAAGGTGACTTCAATTTGGGGGACTCCACGGGCGGCGGGAGGAATACCATCGAGGCGGAAGGTTCCCAAGCTCTTGTTATCTTTGGCCATTTCCCGTTCCCCTTGCAGGACGTGGATTTCTACGTTGGTTTGTCCATCCACGGCTGTTGAGAAGACTTCGGATTTTTTGGTGGGGATGGTGGTGTTGCGGGGGATGATTTTGGTCATGACACCGCCCAAGGTTTCCACCCCAAGGGAAAGGGGAGTCACGTCTAACAAGAGGATATCTTTCACTTCCCCAGCCAGAACACCCCCTTGGATAGCGGCACCAACGGCCACCACTTCATCAGGGTTAACGCTTTGGTTGGGGTCTTTGCCTAATACCCGTTTGACCAGTTCTTGCACGGCGGGAATCCGGGTAGAACCCCCGACGAGGACAATTTCATCAATGGCGCTCTTGTCGATTTTGGCATCCCGGATAGCGTTTTCTACGGGGATGCGAGAACGGTCGATGAGGTCGGCGCAGATTTCCTCGAATTTACCCCGGGTGAGGGTGGTGTCAAGGTGTTTGGGGCCGTCTTGGGTGGCGGTGATGAAGGGGAGGTTAATCTCCGCTTGAGTCACGCTGGAAAGTTCGATTTTGGCTTTCTCGGCGGCTTCGGTGAGACGTTGGAGGGCTTGACTATCTTTGCGTAGGTCGATGCCTTCGGTTTTGCGGAATTCTTCGGCGAGGTAGTCTACAATTTTTTTGTCAAAGTCATCTCCCCCTAGGTGGGTGTCGCCGGAGGTGGCTAATACTTCAAATACACCGTCGCCTACTTCAAGGATGGATACGTCGAAGGTACCGCCCCCTAGGTCAAAGACGAGGATAGTTTCATTGCTTTTTTTGTCTAAACCGTAGGCGAGGGAGGCGGCGGTGGGTTCGTTGATGATGCGGAGAACTTCCACCCCGGCAATTTTCCCGGCGTCTTTGGTGGCTTGACGTTGGGAGTCGTTGAAGTAAGCGGGAACGGTGATGACGGCTTGGGTGACGGTTTCCCCAAGGTATTTACTGGCATCTTCAATCAGTTTGCGCAGCACTTGAGCGGCAATTTCTTCGGGGGCAAACTGTTTGTTGAGGTTGGGGCAATCGAGTTTAACGTTGCCGTTGCTGTCTTGTAGGACTTTGTAAGAGACTTCGGTGGTTTCGTTGGTGACTTCGCCCGATTTCCGCCCGATAAACCGTTTGACGGAATAGAAGGTGTTGGCGGGGTTCATCACGGCCTGACGTTTGGCAATTTGACCGACTAGGCGATCGCCATTTTTCGCATAAGCTACCACGGAGGGCGTGGTTCTAAACCCTTCAGCGTTAGAAATAACGGTGGGCTTACCCCCTTCCATCACGGCGACGCAGGAGTTGGTGGTTCCTAAATCAATTCCGACAACTTTTGCCATAATATAAGTCTGCTCCAAGCTAACAACAACGAGTTTCCAAGAGAAACCGAACCCAGCTTTGTTCTCAGCCTGCCCTTGCTCTCTTTACAACTGATTATTCTCCTTTCTATACTGACGGGGAGGGGAGGATCTCTGTAAGTGGTATTTTCCGAACCTCTCAGGACGGTTCGGTAATAGGGAACGGGGAACGGGGAACAGGGAACAGGGAGAGGGGGGAGAGGGGGATAGGGGGATAGGGGGAGCAGGGGAATAGTGAATAGCTAAAACTCTTGACTATTGCCTTTTCCCGACTCCCTAGGGCGCAAGCATTGCGCCCCTACACCGACTCCCTCTCTTCAGGGAACAGGGAACAGGGGGGGAGAGTTCCCGGACTCCCGACTCCCGATTCCCGACTCCCTAGGGCGCAAGCGTTGCGCCCCTACACCGACTCCCGACTCCCGACTCCCGACTCCCGATTCCCGACTCCCGATTCCCGACTCCCGACTCCCGACTCCCGACTCCCTTCCCGTTCCCCGTTCCCTATTTACTGTGAAAATCTACCGACTATTGATTTTAATTGTAGGGATTAGCTTCATTCTGGGGCTAATGATCTGGTTGGTGGATGCTATTTATCGCCTTTATTTCCAAATCTCCTTTACCGCCCCACTTTTGGCGAATCTCCTGCTGTTGCTGTTGATTGTGCTTTTAGGGCTGCTGATTGCCGGGTTTATCTACTACTTCAATCTCTTCTCTGGGCGGAAAAGTGTCACAGGCCGTAAAGGGGCGCAATTTGTCCGATTACCGGCCCAAAAAACCGAAGCGGCGGAGGAAAATTTAAAGGCGATTCGGCAACAAGTGGCACAGATTCAGGATGAAATTAGTCGTCAGGAACTGTTGGAGCGATCGCAAGAAATTGAACGCAACTTGACGCGGGGTAATATTCGCGTGGTAGTCTTCGGCACCGGATCCGCCGGGAAAACCTCCGTTGTCAATGCTTTAATCGGTCGTATGGTGGGGGAAGTGGGCGCACCAATGGGGACAACTCAGGCCGGGGAAACCTACCGTTTACAATTACAAAACCTAGCCCGTGAACTTTTAATCACTGATACGCCGGGAATTTTGGAGGTGGGGGAGGCAGGGAGTCAACGGGAACAACTGGCGCGTCAGTTGGCGACGGAGGCGGATTTGTTGTTATTTGTGGTAGATAATGATTTGCGCCAGTCGGAATATACTCCCTTGCGGGTGTTGGCGGAAATTGGCAAGCGATCGCTGATTGTCTTAAATAAAACCGATCTCTATACGGAACAAGAACAAGGGGTGATTTTGCAACAGTTGCGCGATCGCGTTCAATCCTTCATTCCCCCCTCCGATGTGGTGGCCGTCTCCGCCAATCCCCAAGCAGTAGCCCTAGAAAGTGGGGACTGGGTAACGCCAGAAGTGGATATTATGCCCCTGATTCGCCGTTTAGCCGCCGTGTTACGCGCTGAAGGGGAGGATCTCATTGCCGATAACATTCTCTTGCAATCTCAGCGTTTAGGGGAAGAAGCGCGGCGCTTAATCGACAAACAACGACGCAGACAGGCCGATAAAATTATTGACCGTTTCCAATGGATTGGGGCTGGGGTGATTGCGGTGACTCCGGTTCCCGTGGTGGATTTGCTCGCCACGGCCGCCGTCAATGCCCAAATGGTGGTGGAAATTGGCAAAATCTACGGCTGTGAATTGAATATGGAACGCGGCCGAGAATTAGCCCTGTCCTTGGGCAAAACCCTAGTCAGTTTAGGTGTGGTTAAAGGAGCCGTGCAAATGCTCTCTACCCTCCTACAATTCAACGTGGCGACCTATTTAGTGGGGAAAACCATCCAAGGCATCACGGCCGCCTATTTAACCCGTATTGCTGGGAAAAGTTTTATTGAATACTTCCGCCATAATCAAGACTGGGGCGATGGGGGCATGACGGAAGTGGTACAGACCCAATTCAAATTATTGCAAAAAGAGGAATTTATTAAGGGCTTTGTTAAAGATGCCCTTGTGAAATTTGTGCAGCCCATGCAGGAAACCTTAGAAATTAAGGCCGAGTTAGAAGAAACGCTCCCCGAAAACCTGCCCATGCCCTTAGAAAAAACTTGGCGAAACCCCCTCCCAGTGGATGATTGGGACATTCCCCCCACCCCCACCTCAGAGGATTGGTAAGGATTGATTACGAATTGTCACGGAATCCTTAGAAAACCTTAAATTTTCATGATCTAGACCGAAGAATTAGACACAATAGGTAGAAACACTGACTATTCCCTAGTCAGCACCCTCCTCTTAAGAGATGGGTTTTTGAGAATTTCCTGACTTTTATATGAGTGTTAGTTAAGTGTTACCTCTTTCTCTTTCCCGGTTATCTACTCCTTGGATAGATCGCACTCCCTTAATGATAGGGGGAGATGTTTTAGTCTCCGAAGCCGTCCAAAGGATGCACCGCAGTGGAAAATCCTATGCTGTCGTGGTGCAAACGGTTACACCCGTTCATTGTTTGGGCATTTTCAGCATTAGTGAACTGATGGGTGCGATCGCAACTGGGGTGAATCTCCCCACCACTCCCTTACAAGACATGGTAACTCCTCCCCTCCACACCCTCATTGAATCAGAAATTCAAGATTTATGCCATATTTTGACCTATCTTGAACAATATTCCTTAAATCATGTCCCCGTGTTAGATGATCAAGGCAATTGGGTAGCCATTATTGCCTATGAATCCTGCTTAAAAGCCTATCACGAAGAACACAAAGCCCAACAGATTCAACCGCTTTTACTCCATCCCGTGAGTCAAGTTGCCCTAGAACCCTCCTTAATAGTCGCCTCAGAAGCCATTTTACAATCCAATAATCAAACTCCCCCACAACTAGATCCTCGTGTCCAGAAACTTTTACAACATTCTTGGCGGCATCATTCATTATATAAACAATATGACGACGAGGCCTTAGTTGAATCGGCATTACATCACCTCATGCGAGAAGAAATTAATGAGCGATTAGCCCAACAAATTCAAAACTGTCAAACCCAATTAGCCACAGGAGAAGACCATTTTAGGCAACTGGTTGAAAATATTGATAGTATTTTTTGGATTACCAATCCTCAACGCACCCAAATCCTTTATCAATCCCCTGCCTATCAAAAGTTTTTCGGCGATTTACAAAAAAATGAAACCTCCTTTCCTGCCGCTTGTTATGGTTTAATTCATCCCGAAGATCGGGATAAAGTGATGTCATCCTACAATACATCTCTGCCAGAACAAGACTCCCAAGAATTTAGAATTATTCGAGCCGATGGCAAGGTGTGCTGGTTGCGAAATCGGGCTTTTCCGATTCACAATGCTTCGGGAGAAATTGATTGTTTAGTGGGAATTGCGGATGACATTACCCTTTATAAACAAACGGAAGAAGCTTTAGAAAAATCTCTACACACTCTTTCTGATTTTAAATATGCTTTGGATCAAATTGCTTTGATTGCTAGTGTTGATAGTCAAGGGAAGATTCTAGATGTTAATGAAAAATTCTGTGAGTTTGCCCAAGCCACTCCTGAGCAATTATTAGGAGTTTCCTATGCCGATCTTTGCAGTCCTCCGGAATCCGAGGAATTTTGGCGGGGAGTCTGGACAACCTTGGCCCATAACTTCATCTGGCAAGGGGAAATTCAACATCACCCATCCCATCAGCGCACCTGTTGGGTTAATGTCACTTTTATTCCCTTTTTCAATGAGAGGGGAAACCCCCAGCATTATCTGATGATTGGGTTTGAAATTGAAAAACGAAAACGGGCAGAAGCGGAAATGCTAAAAACCCTAATTCGAGAAAAAGAACTGGGCGAACTAAAATCAAATTTTATTACCATAACTTCTCATGAATTTCGCACTCCTTTAACCATTATTCAGTGTTCTGTGGAACTTCTTACCTCCTATTCTCTTTCTGCCGAAGATCAACAGGAGGAATTACAAGCGATTCAAGAATCCGTTGCTCACTTGACCCATTTATTAGACGATTTACTCATTCTGAGTCGAGGAGAATCGGAACAACTTCAATGTAAATGGAATTTAATTAATATCCCCCAATTCTGTGAGCGTTTGCTGAAAACATTACAGGGACAATATCCTGATCATTGCCTAGAATTTGAAGATGAAATAGAAGAAACACAGACCCCAACTTTTATTACAGATGGGACGTTGCTCCGGCAAATTTTAATTAACTTATTAAGCAATGCGCTAAAATATTCTCCACCGGATCACCCGATACAATTAAAAACGACCCAGACCAAAACCCATTTAGTCTTGCAAGTGTGCGATCGCGGTATTGGCATCCCCCCCGAAGCACAAGAACACCTCGGCACGGCTTTCTATCGCGCTAGTAATGTGGGATCAACCCCCGGCACAGGTTTAGGTTTAGCCATTGTCAAAACCTATGTTGATCTCCTCCAAGGCACTTTTCAGATTCAAAGCCAAGTCGGAGAAGGCACCACCGTTAAAGTTATTCTCCCCCAACCCACTTTAAGCGTTCAGGCAAGAGGCAAGAGGGAATAATCGGGAGTCGGGAGTCGGGAGTCGGGAGTCGGGAGTCGGGAATCGGGAGTCGGGAGTCGGGAGTCGGGAATCGGGAGTCGGGAGTCGGGAGTCGGGAATCGGGAGTCGGGAGTCGGGAGATTGCCTCTCCCCTGCCCCCCTGCTCCCGCTATCCCCAAGGGAGGGATTGAAAAATCGGGGTATCTTCGGAAAACTAAGAGGGAACTTAATCAATGACGGCAGCGATATGTACAAAGGATTCTTATTAGCGGGTTTAGTTTTGTTTACTCCCGTGGGATTGTGGGGTTGTCAACCTGCCACGGAAACCCCATCGGAGACAATCGCGGAAACAGAAAACGATCTGGCCGCCAATGGTGGAGAAAGCGGAACATTAACCCTTATTGCCGATGCAGAAGATCGGATGCGGGAAGGATTTGTCAGTAAAGATGGCTGGCGCTTGGAATTTGAGCAAGTTTATGTCACCTTTAATAACGTGCGGGCTTATCAGGCAGACCCGGCTTTTGACCCAGAAACCGACACCATCCCCAATTCAACTCGTGTCGTTGAACTGATTACTAGCCCCCAAACAGTTGACCTAGTAGGCAGTGAAGAAGATACCCCTACCGTCGTCACAATAACCGCCCCGGCGGGACATTATAATGCGCTGTATTGGGAAATGGTACCGGCTGAAATGGGAGAAGCCACCGGGTACAGTCTCTGGTTAAGAGGTACCGCGACCAAAGAAGGGCGGTCTATTGACTTTACCCTTGCTTTAGATAAACCTGTAGGTCATTACTGCGGGGAATATGTGGGGGATGTGCGCAAAGGCTTTTTACCCAATGAGGAGATGGCGGAATTGGAAATGACGTTCCATTTTGACCATTTCTTCGGACGAGCGGATCAGGATCCAGAAGAGTCTCCTAACGCCGAGGCTGTTGGTTTTGAGCCTTTTGCAGAATTGGCCGAGGGGGATAGCTTAACTCTCAATAGTGAACAGTTGCGGGCGAGGTTAAGTGAGGAAGACTATCAAACCCTTGTGTTCTCTGTGACTGAATTGGGTCATGTGGGGGAGGGTCATTGTCGCGTGGAGCCGCTATCCTAGGAGTCTTTTCGCGGTACAATCAAACTTAATGCTGATTGGGGGGGTGGTTATGAGTTTACAACGTGGAATGGGGGCGATCGCTCTCTTGGGAATCCTAACGGGTTTGGGCTTAAGCAGTTGCG
The DNA here is from genome assembly GCF_000314005.1 of Spirulina subsalsa PCC 9445. NCBI lineage: Bacteria > Bacillati > Cyanobacteriota > Cyanophyceae > Spirulinales > Spirulinaceae > Spirulina > Spirulina subsalsa. The sequence goes on along the minus strand of NZ_JH980292.1, from coordinate 722,083 downwards.
ACAATAGCCCCTTTGCCACCGGTTCGGGAAACAGTACCTCTGGGGCGGTTGTGGAATCCCAGACGCTCCGTTTCAATAACCCCTTTCCCCAGTCTTCTGTAACGGTGGAGGATGTGGCGGAAATCCCCCTCAATCCCGAAACTCCCCCGGACGACGAAACCCCCGCCCATGAAGAATTTACCCTAACCAATATTTCCCCTCAAGGGGATGCTGTGGTGCGAGTTTATCCGACTGTATCCTTTGCCGCCTTTGAGTTTGAGGGTGAGAAAGCGGCTCTAGAAACCCTTCTGCGCGATCGCCCCAACCTCGAAACTCAGGAAACTCTCCCCTACCTCCCCCAAGTAGCCGCCAGTCAAGTCTTCTTTGCCCAACCCCAGTATATCGAGTTTGCTGGAGGGGCGGGCATTCGCTACATTACCTATTACGCCTTTGATGTTAGTCCCATCCGGTCTGATGGTCTATTCTACACCTTCCAAGGCTTAACAGAGGATGGTCAATACTACATTTCCGCCCAAATTCCCCTAAACACGGATCTCCTCCCCACTCCCCCTGACTCCGCTAATGAAATCACTTTTGCTGAACAGTACGCCTCCTATTTAGCCGAGATCATCGCCCGTCTCAATCAAGGCACGGGGGCAGAGTTTGAACCCAATTTGGAGCAGTTAGATCAAATGTTTGGCTCTCTAGAGAGCGTAATTTAACAAAAATGTTGCGGAATTCCCCTTCCTCGCTTGCAGGGACCGGATGGACTTGACCACTAACTCCCAAAGCGAAAACCAAGCTAAAAAGGGCTGTGTTGCAAGAGAAAATTTGGGTCTTAGGAACTAGGACTTCTGCCTGGGGAGGGAAGATAAGACTCGCTATATTTCGGTATAGAAAGCACTTCCCATTGAATCAGGAAGCTCCATCCTCGCGCCTCGGCAGGGTGGGGTAGTTCACTCGCAGATTCATTGAACATCTTAGGGCGATGCGCTAATCCCTACTCAATCGACCAAATCCCGGCCGCAATTCTGGGGGGACTGACCGTTAAACTCATCCCCTGTTCTAGGCCCAATTTGAGCAACTCTAGGGCTTCTACGAGTTTGGGATCAAAAATCCGGTTAGCCTGGGCTTTGCAGTCCGCTAAAGCCTCACTGAGAGGCTGTTCTGACCCGGCTTGCTGGTGTTCGAGGCTGCGTTTTTGGAAGTAGGCGATTAAGGCGATAATACGGGACTCTAGGGGGATGCTATCGTAGGAGAGGCCGTCGGGTTGTCCTGAACCGTCCCAGGCCTCGGTTTGATGGATGATAATATTGGCGATCGCCTGAAATTGGGGCATAATCCGCAAAACCGCCGCCTTCGGGAGAATCCCCTGTTTCGCTAAAACCTCTAACTGGGCTTTTGATTTCACATCGTCCTCCACCATCACCCCCGTTAGGGGCGCTAAACGGTGCAACAAGGCCGCTAGTCGTAAACGCTTGATTTGCCAGGCCCGAAGGTCTAATAACTGCCCCATTGCCTCCCCAAGTGCAGCGACTTCTGCGGCTGCATTGGGATTCAAAGCATCCGCTTGATCAATTAATTCGGCCATGCGCAGAAAGGCCTGCATCTCATTCGACAGTAAGTTATCATCCACCCCTTGGGCAAAGCGGGGGGCATCGGGTAAATGGCTTTGTTCATGGGTGCGATGGAGATAATCCACCACCCGAGACACCACCTGATTGAGGTCATCCCGTTGACAATCTTGGACAGAGGCGAGAATGTTAGACACCTGCACCCCTAACTGGTGCTGGAGTTGGGGGTTATATTGGCCGATATGCGCGATCGCCAACTCCACCGTTTCCCGCACTAACTCCGTCTCAAACGTCCAAAACCCGTAAAACTTCCGCTCTAAATCTTCCTCCGGTTGCCCTAACGCCCCATAATCCGCCTCAGACAACTCCTGACACAACACCATCGCGCTATAAGTCGGCGATAAAATCATTAAATGCCACTCTTGCGCCACCGGATCATCAGGCTGCAAACTCACCAACGCCACATTCTCCCGCGTTGAAGTCGAATGTTCCCCAAATCCCGTCCCCAGCGTCGCTAAAATCGCAATTTGACTCGCCTTGTCCGCCAATTCCCCATAGCGATTGGCTTCCTCTAGATACCATTTCCCTTGTTGAAACGCCGCAATCACCACCGGGGCGCTGTCTGAGTCTAAAATAAAATCCTCTAAAGCATGACACAGGGCGACGAGAGTATTTTTATAATACACCCCCAAATGGAGAGGGCGATTCGTCCCCTCGTGAGCCGTGACCAGTTTTTGCAGTATAGAACCTTGGCGCATAGTGAATGTTGTTGGGGAATAGGGAACAGGGAGCAGGGGGGGAGCAGGGGAGAGACGAGGAATTAAGACTTATTACCTCTTACCCATTATCTATTACCGACTTTTGCCTCTAACAGAATTAAGTCAACGCGACTAACTCCTTCCTTAAATTCCCCCGTTGTTCCTCTTGGATTGGTGCGTTCAGTGCCTCCTCTAACGGCGCACAGCCTAAACGTTCCTCCAGAATCTTCATCACCTCCCGCCCAAAATCATTGGGATTTTGTTGCCAAGCTTGTAGACAAACCTCACCGAAAAATGACCCCAACGGTTCAGGATTCCAGAGCAACTTTCGCGCCGTCCAAGGCATTAAACTCATGGGATTATACCCCGGATTGAGAATCCCCTTACTTAACGCATAACCTTCTAAATGAGTGTGAGGCTGTAAACCAATGAAAAAGATCGCCGGCTCCACCTTATCCGCCCCGAAAATTCGTTCTAATTCCCGATGATAAGCAATGGTTTGCCGAATCGTCTCCACCGTTTCATCAATCACATTAAAGGAATAATTCACCGAAACCAAATCATTAAAACCTGCCGCTTTTAGGTCTTGACAATTTTCCAAAACTGTGCGTAGGTTGTAGCCCATGCGCATCTTGCGGACTAATTCTTGAGAGCCACTGGTGATCCCAATTTCAAAGTAATTCATCCCCGTTTTCACCATGAGATCACAGAGTTTCGGGGTTAAATTATCCGCTCGAATATAGGCCGCCCAGTGAATATCTTCCATCCCAGAATCAATGATTTTTTCCAGCAATTCTTCCGTATCCTGAATAAACTTGCGAGCCGGAATAAATTGGGCATCGGTAAACCAGAAATTACGGATTCCTCGATCATACAATTGGCGCATTTCTGCCACCACCTCATCGGCCGGATTAATCCGTACCTGTTTCCCTTCTACTACCGTATAAACACAATAACAGCAGTTATGAGGACAGCCCCGCTTTGTTTGTACCCCAATATAAAAATCATTATCTTGGAGATAATACTCAAAAGCCGGCCAAATGGACTCAATGTAATCATAATTACAGGCTGTTTTTTCCAGAGGGGTGGGTTCTTCATGAATCATACGCTCCCGAGGCTGATTTTCCCCCACCACATAACAGCGTTCACTGCTTAAATCTTGCCCCCGCAGGAGTTTTTCTAGCAGAGTTTCCCCCTCTCCCACGGACACAATACTCCCTTGAGGGAGTAACTGCTGCATCTGTTCATAAAACACACTGACTGCACCCCCACCGACGACAACCCGCGCTTGAGGACAGTAGCGTTTCGCCCGTCGCAACCCTCGCTTAATTAAGCCCAGATTGCGCCATAATTCGCCATAATAAGCTGTTGCTACCTTTAAACCTCCTAACGCCCCGCGCAGACGAATTAAGGGGTTTTTGGCGTAATAAAACTCAAAGGCATTCTGGAGGGGATTTCCTCCTCGTCCTCCGACGGGGGCGTAAATTTGAATGTCTCGCCAAGAGAACACCAGTAAATTAGGCTGGAACTCATCCACCACCTGATCTAGGGTTGGGTTGAATTCGAGGGGTGGCACGGTGCCGAGATCAAAAATACGCTGTTCTACGTCGGGAAATTGCTTATGAATATGATCGGCCAAATAGACTACACCAATGGGAAAAATCGGGTTACAGGGTAGGCGGACGTAGAGAATTTTAGTCGTCATCATCTAACAGGATTTTTAAATTAGGTTTTTTTAGTTGCTCCCCATCAATGCACTGGGAAGGGAGAAGTTACGGATCTAACTACCTCTTGCCGGGGGGATCTCATCAGAGAGGGAGAATCATTCACATAACTTCACTCTAACATCCTCTGCCCGTAGCCTTCCCCTGTCTACTGGGAGATCCTCTGGTTTTCCTTAACACAGATTTTGCTCAATCCCCTGAAACCCTTTAATGATTTTAGTTTTGTAGATATGAAGCCATCAAAGCTCCCGCAAGAAAATATAGATTGGTAGTCGTGTTTACAGCCAATTAGGATCGGGAAGTGTTAGGTTATAGCCTGAAAGCAATAGTAAACTTTTATAGAAGACGGCTTTAGTAGTTGTTATGGCTCAGATTTTTGATCCCATCCCCAATAATGCACAAAAGGCTCTACTTTGCTGCTATGTCAATGCAACCAGCCAGATCCAAATCGCCCGAATCACTAATATACCAAACTGGTATTTTGAGCGTGTTGTTTTTCCCGGTCAACGTCTAGTCTTTGAAGCCGTACCCAGTTCTCTGCTAGAGATTCATACAGGAATGATGGCGAGTGCTATTCTGTCAGACACGATCCCCTGTGAGCGTCTCAGAATTGATGATGATCAAGACGGAATGAGTTTGGAGGAGTCTGTGTTAGAACCGACTCAAGGCATTCCTGACACTATCCACGCTCGGAGTTCCACGCCTTTGGCTGTTGCCACTTGCTAATTGTCGGTTAATCCTTGAATCTCTATTCGCCAAGTTTTCCTAACCGGGCTGAGGTCGAGGCCTCCCCATAACGCCTTAAAATACAGATGAGGGTGCAAGTATTGCGCCCCCATTTTCTCGTTCGGGTACTTTTTGCCCTTGGAGTTCTGTGGATCTTCCTTCTTTTCTCTGGCTGTGGAAAATTGCGGCGTGGTCAATGGGTTTGTCTGTGACGCTTTATGTTCTGTTGGCAACAACAGGATTCTGGTTTGTGCGACAACGCTGGATGAAAAAACCCCGTCCGGGTTGGTTGCGTCCGCTACACTATACCCTCGGGGTGATTTTGGTGCTGTTGGTGTTGGTGTTGCTGAGTATTGGGATCATTGGTACGTTGGGATATTATGGCAGTCTGGGTCATTCTCCCCACTTGCTGGCGGGGATTGGGGTGGTGGGATTGGTGTTATTCTCAGCTTGGACGGCAACGCGTATCGGGAAATGGCCACAAGCGCGATCGCTCCATCTCACGACCAATTTATTTTTACTGCTGGGCTTGGTTTTTGTCACCCTGACGGGGTGGGATGTGGTGCAGAAATATCTCCCTTGAATTATGGCGAAAAAACAGAAATTTCCCCACTTAGTGGGGTCAAAATGGACAGCAACTCAAAAAACTTGGGGATGGCGACATTTCCAAGTGTTAAACCGCAAAAATGAGGGAAAATGGGTCTTTGCAGAAATGGTGGCCTCTTGTGACCCCAATGTACGTTTCTGGGTCAATGCGAAACAACTCAAAGACCCCCATCTCTGGGAGGCTGGATGGAAGACGTTGCAGGAGATGAACGCCCCCCCGGAAGTGGAAGATTATTTGTTCATTGATTGACACACTTTCCCAGCAACCCTAACGGGTATGCTGGGAGAGTATGTTAATCCTCGTCGTCTTCTTCGGTCTGATAGACATAACTGTTGGATTGACTCGACAAGACGGATTTACCTTGAGATAAAGCTTTTTGCGCCGCTAGGGTGGCTTTCCGCTTCCAAGTCGCTTTCCGTTGGTTCTTTTTCGCTTTAGATGTTCGTTTCTTAGGAACTGCCATAGTACCTCTTTTTGTTATAGTCAGCAACCTTCCATTCTACATCGTAACGGGCTTACTGAACAAGGAATGAGAGGGGGCAAGGCTGACAAGTAGGGGGCAGGGAATTGGGAATTGGGAATTGGGAATGCTAATCAACTCCTGACTCCCTATTCCCTTTCAGCCGTGAGGTGCTATATTTTTGAGTTAAGTAAAGATAAGTTACAAAAATTAAAATTATTTTGTTGAACAATCTTTGGTATTCTCTGGACTCTTCAGGCTGGGTGACAGATTATCAGGTGTCGTCAGACCCTTTAAAGAGGGTGCTGCCGCCTCCGGATCAGTCCAAACGTCTCAGGATTTTAATGTTAGGGGCGGCGGCGTTTTTGGTGTCGGTGCCGGTGTTTTTTCAAGCGCCGTTGGTGCGAGTTTTGCCGTGGCTAAGTCTGGGGTTAACGGGGATATGGTGGGTTTTAGCGTGGGGCCTAGGAAGGGGTCAGAAAACGCGGATCTGGGGGGATTTAATTCTGGGGTTTAGTTGGAGTTGGTTAGCGGGATCGATTTACTGGGGATGGTTTCGGGAGAATCCGTTTATTCATTTACCCATTGAGGCGATCGCACTGCCTTGGGCGTTGTGGTGTTTACGACAAGGTTGGGGTAAGATCGGGAACTGGTTCTACTTAGGTTCTCTCATTGGCACCGCCATCACTGATGTTTACTTTTATCTGACGGGCTTGATCCCCTACTGGCGGCAAGTAATGCAGGTTTCGCCCGATGGGGTGGGAGAGATTTTACACCGTGCGATCGCCCAAATTAACCATCCTTGGGGAATCCTTTGTGGAATGTGGTTGATTCTGGCATTGTTCAGTATTGGGGTGTGGGGTTTACAGAAACAGAATTTGGCTGGGTGGGCGTTCGGTGGAGCCGTTTTAAGTACCATTGTTGTAGATGGGTTATTTTGGCTTGTGGCTTACTGTGCTTAGGGGCATCTCGATTAAATGCACAGAAAGCTCTGAGCAGGGATTAATGACCCAGATTGGTTAGAATTGACCTAGTGTGTTCTTCTCTTGTTAACGTCCATCTTCACCCCTCCTTCCCGCTATGAGTTCGGGATCTACCCCCTACCTACTGCTGCAAACCTCTAGTGGGAATCGTTATCTCCCGTTAGTGGGAAAAAACAATTGGACAGTAGGCCGTAATGCTGATAGCCATTTCGTGATTCCTGACCCTTGGATATCGCGTCATCATGCTATGGTACAACAGACGGACAATGGGGAGTTTTATTTGATTGACCTAGGGAGTCGCAATGGAACCTTTGTCAATGGTCGTCGGGTAAATGTTCCGGTAACGCTGCAACATAAGGATCATATTGCCTTTGGTCAGACTGAAATGATTTTTTATAATCTAGCCCAACAAGAAACAGCCTTGGGTGGGAATCCTAACCAGGAGAATCAAGACAGTCCCACTTCAATCCTCCATGTTCGCCGCTTAATGTCGGTGTTGGTCGTAGATATTCGGGATTTTACAGTATTAGCTCGTCAATTGGATGATAAAACCCTGTCGAATTTAATTGGGGATTGGTTTAGACAAGCGGGGGATATTCTCCGGTATTCCGGGAGTTGGGTGGATAAATATATTGGGGATGCCGTGATGGCGATTTGGTTTCATGGGGAAAGTGCGATCGCCAAAGAGGAAGTCGTGCAGATTTTCCAGGCCATTAGTGATCTCAATAAAATGACCACGGATTTAACCTCTCATTACCCCCTCCCCTTCCCCCTGCGCATTGGTGCAGGGATTAATACAGGTTACGCCATGGTGGGCAATACCGGAAGCGGCGATCGCCCAGACTATACTGCCATCGGTGACACCGTAAACACAGCCTTTCGTCTAGAATCCTGCACTAAACAAATACAACGGGATGTGGCATTAGGAGAAACCACCTATGGTTATTTAGACAGCATCCCTACCGCCCAACAACGCTTTAAACAATACACCGTACACCTGAAAGGCTATGAAATTCCAACGATTACCTATGCGTCGAGTTTTGAAGATTTAGATAACTTTCTGCTCGATAAATTGCTCTGGGACAATCAAGTTTTGTAACAACTCTAGGGGAATAGATTCATGACTCCCAATCAACGTCAAATACTGGTCTGTCAATATACCACTTGTCTAGAACGTGGAGGGGCGGAGGTTTTAGCCGCTTTGCAAGAGGCCGACTTACCCGAAGATGTGGAGATTGTCCCCAGTGGGTGTTTAGGGCAGTGTAACCTGGGCCCTAATCTGCGCCTTATCCCCGAGGAAACATGGTATTGTCGCTTACAGTCCAATGATATTCCTCAGATTGTGGAACAACATCTCAAGGGAGGACAACGAGTGTCCGACAAACTACACCCTCGGATTCATTTTGCTTTTTTGACTCCCTAGTTCGATGTACTGTTAACTTGAGATTGAGTAATTGGGATAGTAATCCGGAATTCTGTTCCGGTTTCTGGACCGGAAAGACATTCGAGTTGACCGCGATGCTTTTCCGTCACAATTTGATAACTAATGGACAATCCTAATCCGGTGCCTTTGCCAATGGTTTTTGTGGTGAAAAAAGGATCAAATAGTCGCGGTTGAATGTGTTCGGGAATGCCCGGACCGTTGTCTTGAATACGGACTTGAACTTGTTCAGTGTTGAGTTGTTCAGTGATGATCTCAATGGTGCTGGGATGTTGTTGAATTTCTTCGTAACTTCGGCTTTGATCCCGTTCTTCTAAAGCATCAATCGCATTGGCTAAGATGTTCATAAACACTTGATTCAGTTGCCCCGCGTAGCATTCAATGGGGGGGAGATTGCCGTAGTGTTTTTCAATGGCGATCGCAGGCCGTTCAGTTTTCGCCTTCAAACGGTTGTGTAGAATCATCAGAGTGCTATCAATACCATCGTGAAGATTAACCGCTTTTCTCTCCGCTTCGTCCATGCGGGAGAAGTTGCGCAGGGAGGCCACAATCCCCTTAATCCGATCCGCCCCCACTTTCATGGATTGCAGCAGTTTAGGCAGGTCATCCAAGACAAATTCTAAGTCAATTTCCTCAATCATCTCGGCAATTTCCGGCACCGGTTGGGGATACTGTTGCCCGTATTGTTCAATGAGATCAATTAAATCCCCAATATATTGGTCGGCATGGCTCAAGTTGCCATAGATAAAGTTCACCGGATTATTAATTTCGTGGGCAACTCCCGCCACTAATTGCCCCAAACTGGACATTTTTTCCCGTTGAATTAGTTGGGTTTGGGTGCGTTGCAGTTCGTGTAAAGTATTCTCCAATTCCATGGCATAGGTTCGTAATTGCGCTTCTGACTCCCGTAAGGAGGCCTCAGCCCGTTTTCGTTCCCGGATATCCGTCGCCATGCCCAGTAAGCCCACAATCTGCCCCTGTTGGTCTAAGATGGCGTTAGCTCTCAGGAACACCGGGCGGATTTTGCCCTTCAGGGAGACTTGTTCCACTTCATGGGTCCAGGATTGACGGTTCATCACAGTAGAGAACATCCCTTGAATGACTGTGGGATCAGCAAAGAGTGCCGAAATCCCCCCTTTACGGTTTAATTGCCGCACGGATTCACAGTCGTAGAGTTTGCCAAACGCTTGGTTAAAGTAAATCAGTTGGCCATAGGCGTTAGTAATCCCAATGGCATCGCTAGCACTATCGACGGCTTGTTTATAGCGCAGGAGTTCCGCCTCAGCTTGCTTGCGATCGCGAACATCCCGACTAATGGTTGCGGTGGCAATGGTTTCCCCGGTATCGGGATCTTGAATCGTGAACATTTTGGAGTCCATAGGAACCCCCTGATCATTGGCAAAATCATAAAACTCAACTTCCCCTTGCCAGTTCCCCTGCTGCATCAATTGGGGCATAATCTCCTGTGCTAGGCGCTTTCTATCCACACCATGAATAAACTGGCTAATATGGAAGTCTTTCGCCTTGGCGACGGATGGCACTCCTAAGATATTCCGTCCCGCTTGATTGATAAAAACAGGATTACCTTCTAAGTCAGCAATCCCAATAAAATCCGAACTATTTTCCACCAACGCCACCAGTTTCTGCATTTCCTCCCGGGCTTGCTTCTGGAGGGTAATATCCCGCACATTGGCTAAAATCACCACTTCTGACTGTAAAACAATTTTGCGTAGACGAACCTCCACATCAAAGGTATAACCATCAGCAGGACGCTGGGCGCGCCATTCAAATTGTAAGTCTTCCCCGGCGATCGCTCGTTCCCACTTCTGCTCAATATCACTAAAGTCTGCGTCAGGGCTGGAATAATCTTGCAGCGTATATTCTTTAAACGTCTCCCTCGTCACCCCGTAGAGTTCCAATACAGGGTCATTCACATCAATAATTTGACCCTCTACCGTATGCAGGAAAATAGCATCATAGACCCCATTTAAAATCGTCCGCAAATCCTGTTCTGATGCCCGTAAAGCCGCCTCCGTTTCCTTATGCTCGGTAACATCCGTACAAGTCCCCACATAGCCCTGAATCGCCGTTTCTGACCCTTCTGCCCGCAGCGCTTGAGCCTGCATATAGACCCAACGAATGGAACCATCCGGGCGCAGAAAACGAAACTCCGATTGAAACCAGTGGCCGCCCCCGACGAGTCTTTGCCATTCTTGATGAACATGATCCCGATCTTCAGGGTGAATGGCCTTTAACCAACCGTCTTGTAACAGATTGCTGTTAGACAGTCCCGTTAGGATGGAGAGTTGGGGGTTAGCATAGACACACTGACCCCACTGGTTGCCGTTAAATATCCCCACGGGGGAGGTTTCCGCGAGGGCTTGATAGCGTTGTTCACTGCCTCGTAGGGCGGCCTCCGTTGCTTTGCGGTCTGTAACATCCCGCGCTAATCCATACATCCGATTTTGGCTGGGGAGTAAGGTAGCCGTCCAAGCTAACCAGCGATAACTTCCGTCGGGGCAACGATAGCGATTCTCAAAGTTAACTTTAGTCACCCCATTAGCGAGTTGTTGGGCAATCTCTAGGGTTGTTTCCCGATCGTCAGGATGTATCCAGTGTAAATAGGGTTGAGCATATAACTCTTCTCTCGTCCAGCCTAAACTGGTTTCCCAAGCGGGGTTTAAATGAAGAAACTGACCCTCTAATCCGGCAATACAAATCATGCTGGGGGAAGCGTTAAACACCTCATACCAGTAGGTTTCTGATTGAATGCGTTCTGTAATCCACTCGCTGCATATCATCACCCCCCCAATTGCCCCCCCGCTTTCGGTCCAAGGGGAAATTTCCCATTTCACCCACTCAATGCAGTCAGGAGAAAAAGCATAGGGTTCTCCCGCTTCCTTGATGGTTTCTCCCCCTAATGCCCGTTGATGGGCTAATCGCCAATGGTCAGGGGTGTCTGGGAATACGTCATAATAATGTCGTCCGAGGATAGCTTCTGTTTGTTGATAATCTTGATACCAGCGTTGGGTGGCTAAGATAAAACACAAGTCTCGGTCCAACAGCGCGATCGCCACAGGGGACTGTTCTAAAATCACCTTAAACCAAGCTAACTCGCTCGATGCAGATGGATGAGAGTTATGAGAAAGAGGCAAATTCATCACAGAAGCTCATAGGGCAATAAATTCAATTAAGGCACAATCGGCAAGGTAATCACAAATTTTGTACCTTCACCGAGAGTCGATTGACAATGGATATAACCTTGGTGTTTTTCCGTAATAATTTGGTGACTAATGGCTAGTCCCAACCCAGTCCCTTTTCCCACAGGCTTGGTCGTAAAAAAAGGATCAAACAAGTGGTCTTGGACAGTGGGGGGAATCCCCGGCCCATTGTCTGCGATGCACACCTCTACCATTCTAGGGTCTGTTCCTAGATTGTCCATTGCGACTCCCCAAGACTCCTCAGAGAGGGATGTTGTAATTGTAATCGTTCGTAATGGACAGTTTAAACCATCTTCAGAATAACTTTGGGCTTGCTCTTCTAGGGCATCGATGGCATTACTTAAAATATTCATAAAAACTTGATTCAATTGCCCTAAAAAACATTTAATTTTAGGCAATTCTTGATATTGCTTAATAACTCGTATTTCCGGAGCATTAGGCTGTGCTTTTAGACGATGTTCTAAAATGAGTAATGTACTCTCTAATCCTTCATGGATATCTACCAGTTGTCTTTGCCGATTATCCATGCGGGAAAACGTCCTCAAAGAGGCCACAATTTCTTTAATTCGATTTGTCCCAAGACTCATTGAATCAATCACTTTTCTCAAGTCCTCTAGCAAAAAATCTAAGTCCACCTCCTCTAAATAGTCTTCAACTTCGGGAACGGTATTAACCCCATGAGTTTGATATAAATTAATGACTTTTAGTAGATCCTCGATATACTCCTGGGCATAGGTTAAATTGCCATAAATAAAATTCACAGGATTATTAATTTCATGGGCAACTCCCGCTAAAAGCTGCCCCAAACTCGACATTTTTTCAGTCTGGATTAACTGGGCTTGGGTCTGACGCAAATCTTGCAAGGCGTGAGCGAGATCCTCCGCTTGTTGTTGATACTGTCCCTCAACCCGTTTCTGTTCCGTAATATCCACTAAAATAGTTCCTACTCCGAGGATCTTCTGCTCATAATTCAGGGGAAATACTGAAACTAGCTGCGTCCAAACTTCAGAAGAATCGTCAGGACTCATCTGGCTAATTTCTCGGGCTAAAATGGCTTGTCCTGTGTTCACCACCTGTTGCAGTAAAGGGGTTAGTTGTTCCGATAAGGTAGGATTAATTTGTTCTAAGCGTTTTCCCAGATGATCCGACACCGAAACCCCATTCATTTGGGCAAAGCGAGGGTTGAGACGCACATAATATAATTGGGGATCCTGAATAGCTAATCCCACCGGAGCATGATTGACAAAAGCATCTAACTGTGACTGACGGAGGGCTAATTCTTGTTCTAATTCTTTGTGTTGCCGTAAATCAGTAATCGCCCCGATAAAATATTGAGGTTTGCCTTGGCTATCTCGCACGACCGACTTGGTTAAACTGACCCAAACATCACTACCATCCGCCCGCAAATAGCGTTTTTCTAAGATATAAGTATCACCTTGTTCCCTTAAAAGTGCTGCTTGTTGCTCTGCGTCTTTAGCCCAGTCTTCGGGGTGAGTAATATCCTTAACAGTTAGTTGGGAGAGTTCTTGAGCGGAGTAGCCTAAAATGTCACAAAAGCGTTGATTAACCCGTAAAAAACGCCCGTCTCGGTCGATATAATCTAACCCTACCCCGGCTTTTTCAAAAACAGTGTTCAGTTCCTGATTACGGTGTTCGAGTTCGGCGGTGTGTTGTTTAATAACCTGTTTTAAGCGCTCTTGTTTCCGTTGATAGCGTCGCGCTTGTTGTTGCTGGGTGGTGACAATTTCACTGGTTAAGATTAACCCCACAATTTCGCCCGCTTCTGGGGGATTGGCTTCTTCACCCTCTGCCCGCCAAGGTTTAACTTGCCATTTTACCCATTCTTTATTTCCTCTTGGAAGAATAATTTCTTCAAGGATTGGCTCTTGTGTTACTCCGGCTAAGGCTTGTTGGTGTCTAGTACGCCAATGATTGGGAACTTGGGGGAAAAGGTCATAAAAGGACTGACCTTTAAAGTGGATTCCCACTAAGTTATAGTCTTCCTGCCAAGGACGACTCGCTACGGTGTAACAATAATCACAATCTAGTAAGGCTATGGCAACAGGGAGTTGTTCAATCACAATCAGACATTAACCCTTGAGAGCGAGGAAACGGTTAGCAATGGGCTTTTCTTTATTGTAATGGACGGGGGAATTGATAATTGATAATTGATAATTATGATAATTATTGCCTCTTGCCTGTTCCCTCTTCCCTTGTTGGGTCTGGTGTCTGGTGTTCTTCAGCAGACCCTAATTCAACCCAGCCACTTCGGGAGAGTTCGCCAACTGTTCTAAACGCTCCTGTTGGTCTTGACTGATACAAGCTTGAATCAGGTTATCAATATCACCCTCTAACGCGCCGCTTAAGGTGAAGTTCTGACCTAAACGGTGGTCGGTGATGCGGTTGTCTTTGTAGTTGTAGGTGCGGATTTTCTCAGAACGAGCGCCGGTGCCGACTTGCGATCGCCTTAAAGAAGTCACGGCCTCCTGTTGTTCCCGTAACTTCATCTCATACAACTTCGCCCGCAAAATCTGCATCGCCCGTTCCCGGTTTTGTAACTGGGAACGTTCCTCAGTACAAAAGATCCGAATCCCCGTGGGTTTGTGCATCAAATCTACGGCCGTCTCTACCTTGTTGACATTTTGACCCCCGGCTCCCCCGGAACGAGCCGTGCTGATCTCAATATCCTTGGGATCAATCTGTACTTCCACCTCATCCACCTCGGGCATAATCGCCACCGTTGCCGTGGAGGTGTGAACCCGCCCCCCGGCCTCCGTTACCGGAACCCGTTGCACCCGATGCACCCCGGCCTCAAACTTGAGTTTGCTATAGACGCGATCGCCCTGAATTTCCAGCACCACCTCTTTAAACCCCCCCATTTCCGCCAGAGACTCACTGACTAAAGCCACTTTCCACCTTTGAGACTCCGCATAACGGGAATACATCCGCAATAAATCCCCCGCCCAAATACTGGCCTCATCCCCCCCAGTCCCAGCGCGAATCTCCAACATAATATTCTTCTCATCGTTGGGATCACTGGGTAACAACAAAAGCTTTAACTGATACTCCAATTCCTCAATTCTCTGTTCCAACTCCTTCACTTCCAAGGCGGCCATTGCCTGCATTTCCGCATCACCCCCCGCCTCCTTTAACACCTCCTTCGCCCCCACTAATTCCCCTTGGGCTTTTTTCCACTCCTCATAAGTATTCACCGTTTCCTCTAAAGAAGCCCGCGCCCTCGCCACCGTTTGCAACTCGTCGGGATTTGTTACCACATCGGGATCCGCTAAACGACGGCTTAATTCGTTAAAGGTTTGTTCAACGGATTTGAGTTTATCGAGTAAATAAGATTCAGCCATAATTCCTCCTTCTTTTGGGGTAATACAGATTTATTGGCAATAAAGACAAGGGAGAAGTCTTTTTATAACGCTTAATACGCAATCAACCCAGCAGAGTTTCTGCTGGGTTGTTCACAAAAAATTAAACCACTATTTTTCCGGAGCGTCCGCGGCCTTGGGAGCCTCGAACATTCCGTATTTGCGCATAAACCGTTCAACCCGTCCTTCCGTGTCAATAATTTTCTGGGTTCCGGTATAAAACGGGTGGTTGCCAGACCAAATTTCTACATGGATTTCCGGCTTGGTGGAACCGACGGTCATCACGACTTCACCATTACAAATCACCTTCGCTTCGGGGTACCATTGGGGGTGAATCCCATCTTTCGGCATGGTTTTAATCCTCCTAGGATATACAAAACAGCTTTGCTTAACGTTTCGAGAATTGAGGGGCTTTGCGGGCTTTTTTCAAGCCGTATTTCTTCCGCTCTTTAGCCCGAGGATCTCGGGTTAAATACCCTTCCACTTTCAAGGGTTGACGGTTGTCCGGGTCGAGTTGGCACAGCGCCCGAGCAACTCCCAATCTAACCGCATCAGATTGTCCCGTCAGTCCACCGCCATGAGCATTCACTAAAATATCGTACTCATTTTCTAAGCCCAAGGTTTCTAAGGGGGCTTTCGCAATGGCTAAATAACTGGGGTTTTGGTTAAAGTGAATTTCGCCGGGGCGGTTGTTGACAATTAACTTGCCACTCCCGGGGACTAAACGGACACGGGCGATCGCACTTTTGCGGCGACCCGTTCCCCAATACATAGCCCGTTCATTATTCCCTGCTTGCATGATTATTGACCTCCTGTGGGTTGAGTATTAATCGTGAGAACTTCCGGTTGTTGCGCTTGGTGTTTGTGGTCGGGGCCAGTATAGACTTTGAGTTTCGTAAACAACTTCCGCCCTAAAGAATTTTTGGGCAGCATTCCCTTGACCGCTTGCTCCACAATCCGTTCTGGGATGCGGTTTTGCAATTGGTTAAAGGTTTCTGTTTTCATCCCCCCCGGCCGGCCTGAGTGACGACGATAGAGTTTTTGGGAGGCTTTTTTCCCGGTGACAACCACTTTCTCAGCATTGACCACAATCACAAAATCCCCCGTATCCATGTGGGGGGTAAAGGTGGCTTTATTTTTGCCCCGTAAAATATTGGCGATTTCCGAGGCCAGTCGTCCCAGTCGTTGGTCGGCGGCGTCCACAACATACCATTTCTGGTCGAGGGTGTCTTGAGTGGGTAAGGCTGTTTTTTCCATGAGTCTTGTTTCAATAGATAATCAGGACTGAATTAATCGGCTCTCGTGAGCGTAGACGGGGGACGGGCGAAAACTGAACTGAGGCTGGCTATCAAACCAAATTTCCGGGGGAAAGGGAAAGTCTGGATAACCGACCCGCAAGAGACAAAGGCCTTTCGCAGGGGCGGCATATTTCACTAATTCCCGCCGTTGGTTTTGCCAGATGTCTTGGAAGTTCTCTAAGGAGCGGCTTCCATTGCCCACTTCCACTAACATCCCCACCAGTAAGCGCACCATGCCGTATAAAAAGCCATTGGCTTGTATTTCCAGGTGGAGCAAGTCCCCCTGACGGTAACAGTCCACCTCCTGCACTTCGACCCAAGAATGCTGACGGGATGACCCAGCCCGGTGGAAGGCGGCGAGGTGATGCCGTCCGAGCAAGGGGCCCAGGGCAGCCTGAATCAAGGATTCTTCGAGGGGGGCATGGTAGTAATGCCAACAGAAGGGTCTGACAAACAAGTTGGGGCGCCGGGCGGTGTAGAACGTATAACGGTAACGTCGCCACAGGGCGGAAAAGCGGGCGTGCCAACGGGCGGGAACTGAGGCAGAAGCACGGATTAAAAGGTCATTTGGCAAGTAAGAATTTAAAATCGTTGCCCATTTTTCGGCGGGAATCGGACTGGTGACATTAAAATGCGCCACCTGAGCGGCGGCATGAACGCCAGTATCCGTTCGTCCCGCACCATGTAACGTGACCTTCTGCCCCACCACTTGGGCGATCGCCTCTTCAATTTCCGCCTGAACGGTGCGTTGATTCGGCTGTCGTTGCCACCCCTGAAAGTGAGTCCCGATGTACTGAATCACCAAGGCCACCCTTGAGGTTTCTCCCGTCTGCTCCACACTCGACATTGCCCTAGTTCAGTTCAATGATGGCGATTTCCGCATTATCTCCCCGACGGCGCTTGGTGCGCAGCACTCGGGTATACCCGCCATTGCGATCGCCATAACGTTCTTTCGCACTGGCAAAAAGGGCATGAACTAACTGTTTATCATACAAATAGCTCATGGCCTGACGACGAGCCGCCAGAGAACCATCCTTGGCTAAGGTGATCATCTCATCGGCTTTTGAGCGCACGGCTTTAGCCCTGGCCTTGGTGGTGGTAATTTGACCATGACGGATCAACTCAGTGGTGAGCGATCGCAATAACGCTTTCCGTTGATCCGCAGGTCGTCCCAATTGGGGAACTCTGCAACGATGACGCATTTTAACTAATCTCCCTTACAGTAACTTCGACAATTGATCCCCCTTCACCCGGATCTCACCCCAGGCTTAGGGCTTCGCTTTTTCTTGGGGTAATGTGATCCCTAAGCGCTGTTGTAACGCCTCGATCACCTCTTCAGCCGACTTTTGACCAAAGTTCTTGATCTCCAAGAGGTCTTCTTGAGAATAGTCCAACAGATCCGCCACCGAGTTAATTTGCGCTCGCTTCAGACAGTTATAAGCCCGAACCGAGAGTTGTAATTCCTCAATGGGAATCTGACTGGTGGGATCATCGGGAACCTCTTGATCCTCCGTAATACTTTCCAAGGTCAGATCCTTAAGCGGATTAAATAAATCCACCACAATCTCCGCCGCCTGAGATAAAGCTTCCTCGGGTTTGATGCTGCCATTGGTCCAAATATCCAGAACCAGCCGATCCTTGGGGGAAGAACCATCGGTTAAGGTATCTTCTACACTGTAGTTCACCTTGGTTACAGGCATAAACACCGCGTCGATCTGCATGAAGTCCAGAGAGGAATTTTCATCTCGACCCCGATCCACCGCCCGGTAGCCTTTGCCCCGCTCAATGCGGAACTCCATCTCTAACCGCGATCCCTCAGATAAGGTGGCAATATACTGGTTCTTATCCACCACTTCCACTTCTGAGGGCAGGTCGAACTGAGCCGCCGTTACCGTTGCCGGCCCGGTTGCCACTAAACGACCAATCGTTGCTCCCGCCGCATGACTCTGGAAAACCATCTCTTTCATATTTAAGAGAATTTCCAGCACATCCTCCCGCACCCCCGGAATGGTGGAAAACTCATGACTCACGCCCGCCATGCGAACGGCGGTCACGGCTGCCCCTTCCAGATTTGCCAGCAAAACCCGTCTCAGCGCATTGCCTACGGTAATGCCTTGCCCTCGTTCCAGAGGTTCAATGACAAATCTGCTATATTGACTTTGGTTTTTTTGAGTCTTAGACTCTACACATTCAATTTGAAATTGCGCCACCGCTTTGTTACCTCCCTTCCCATTGTTACGCCTACGCAAAGAATCACGCCTACGCAAAAAATTACGCCTACGCAAAAAATCCTGAATGATGAACTCCGCCCTACAACCGAACCCGATGTTTCATCATTCATTTTGCTCTGATTCGAGGATTACACCCGACGGCGTTTTGGAGGACGACAACCATTATGGGGAATGGGGGTCACATCCCGAATCAGGGTAATTTCTAACCCAGCGGCCTGGAGAGCGCGGATAGCTGTCTCACGACCTGCCCCCGGCCCACTGACCATGACTTCGAGTTGACGCATTCCTTGTTCAATGGCCCGTTTCGCGGCACTATCGGCGGCGGTTTGAGCCGCGAAGGGGGTGCCTTTTTTCGCGCCTTTAAAGCCACTAGACCCGGAGGAAGCCCAGGAGATAACATCTCCTTTGGTGTCCGAAATGGTCACAATTGTATTGTTAAAGGTGGAGGTGATGTGAGCGATACCGCTTGGAACATTGCGTTTTTGCTTTTTCGTTCCGCCTTTTTTTGTTGGTCGCGCCATATTCCTTTCTGCAAATTAAATCTGGAAAACGAGTGAAATAGGAAACAAATCCACAGGAAATTATTTCTTAGCTGCCGCTTTTTTCTTCCCTGCCACTGTTACCCTTCTGCCCCGACGAGTCCGGGCGTTGGTGCGGGTACGTTGACCCCGCACGGGTAAGCCTAAACGGTGACGACGACCGCGATAGGCCCCAATGTCTACGAGACGCTTAATATTCATGTTTTCTAAGCGTCTGAGGTCGCCTTCTACTTGGAAGTTCGTCTCAATATAAGAACGTAGCTTGGTGACATCTTCATCACTCAAGTCCCGAACACGAGTGTCGGGGTTTACGCCCGTTTCTCTTAACACTTCCTGAGAACGTGACAAACCAATCCCGTAAATATAAGTCAAGCCAATTTCGACACGCTTATCACGGGGAAGGTCTATACCAGCAATCCGTGCCACAATGAATTTCTCCCTTATGAATGCTTTTGCTGTTTTCTGTAAGAGTGGGGTAGTGGACAGCCCTAGAGGTTAACTGGGAACTGTCCAACCCGGTTCACACAGAGTTAGGGTCTGCCTAACGAAGTCTTTCAACGGGACAAGGCTAACCTCGAATGAATCTTTAAGCACTAGACTTTAAGCCAAACTTTCAGTTAAACCTTGAGGAGGGTTGAAGGACTAATTTGAAACCAAACGGGTGTTAATCTTGGGGATTGAACCCGGTGGGATAACGGTTTAGTCATCACTTTGGGCGTTTAACCTTAGATTCTAGACTCAGACAGGGCTTCTTCCCCCACAGGAGGCGGTTGAGAGGACTAATATAAGAACTCGGATTCCGACAAACTCCTTAAAGGGGTCTAACCTTGACTTAACCTTGACGTTGTTTGTGTTTCGGGTTAGAACAGATCACCATAACTCGACCGCGACGGCGAATGACGCGGCATTTGTCACAAATTTTCTTTACTGATGCTCTAACTTTCATGCCGATTTTGGCAACACTGCAAGCTTATTATTATATCAATAATAACGGTTTTTGTACAGGTTTAAAAGACACTCTAGACCCTTGTTTTCAAGACGAGTGTTGAAAACCTAACCCAGGGATTTAACCAATGGACTTAAACGGGGGGACTACTTTTTGCGTAAGCGGTAGGTAATCCGACCTTTGGTTAAGTCGTAGGGGGTTAATTCCACTTTCACGCGATCGCCCGGTAAGATTTTGATGTAATTCCGGCGAATCTTGCCGGAAATATGGGCTAACACATTAAACCCATTATCTAAATCCACCCGAAACATCGCATTGGGGAGAGATTCTGTGACTGTCCCCTCCATTTCAATCAAATCTTGTTTAGCCAAAGGTTAAGAATCCTCAAAAACAACAGTAAAAAATTCGGTCTTGCTGGTTGCCCTCAATGGGTTGTGTCCCCAGAATGCACAACAGCCAAGAGTTAGAACCGCCCCCCTATCTTAGCAAACCCCAATCCACAGTCAGGAACTGCTCCGATAGTCTGCTTAGGCATTGACCATGACAATTTCATTCAGGGACTTCGCCACTTCTTCCGGGAGGCGATCGCCATTCACGGAATATAGATCATGATCCTCGTGTTCATGGTAATAATCAATCACCGCCTCCGTGAGATCATGATAAACCTGAAGACGGTGGCGAATTGTCTCCTCTGTATCATCCGCCCGTCCTTCCTCCTCCGCCCGATGGAGTAAGCGTTTCACCAACACCGGTTCAGGCACTTCCAAATTAAACACCACCTTACGGGTTTCTTGGAACTCCTGTAACAACTCCTCCAAAAAATTGGCCTGGGCAATAGTCCGGGGAAACCCGTCCAAAATCCAGCCTTCATCGGCATCCTCACTGTTCAAGCGTTCCCGAATCAAATCCACTAACAGAGAATCCGGCACTAAATCCCCCTGTTCCAAAAAGTCTTTCACTTTTTTACCCAGAGAGGTTTCTTCCACCACCGCCCGACGTAGAATCTCCCCCGTCGAAATATGGGGAATCTCCATTGAATGGGCCAAGATTTTCGCCTGAGTGCCTTTTCCCGAGCCAGGGGGGCCCAAGAAAATAATACGCTTGCTCATAAACTCCTTAATAGTTGGCGTTGAACACAGGGTCTAGAGGTTGAGGTTCTGCCCGACCATCACAGTCCCCCTTCCCGAAACCCCTATTTTTTCACCATTCCCTCGTATCTCTGAGAGATCACATAGGTCTGGATTTGCTTGGCGGTATCAATAGCGACCCCAACCAAAATAAGCAGCGACGTAGATCCTAAACCCCGTAAGGTTTCGACCCCTGTCGCGCTCTCAATGGCCGTTGGCACCGTAGACACTACCCCCAAGAACATCGCCCCTAAGAACGTCAAACGGTTGATCACCCGTTCTAGATATTCACTGGTGGCTTTCCCCGGACGAATGCCCGGAATACTGGTTCCCATCTTCTTGAGATTTTGGGACATATCCACCGGATTGACAATTAAGGACGCATAAAAATAGCTAAAAAAGACAATCAAGGTGAAGAACACCAAGACATAAATCCAAGGGGTGGGGCCATCAAAGCGTAAGGCATTGGCAATCGGGCCGAACACCTGATGGAGTTGCCCCACAAACCCCTCACCCGTGCGAGTGAACTGTTCGAGGGAGGCGGGCAAAAACAACACCGCCGAGGCAAAAATAATCGGCATCACGCCCCCTTGATTGAGTCGCAGGGGTAAATAGTTCTTCCGTTCCCGGTAGAGTCGCCGTCCCACTTGACGACGGGCGGAGATAATAGGAATGCGCCTTGTCCCTTCTTGAACAAAGACAATCCCCACAATCATGGCCAGGAAGGACAATAACAGGATGACCACTTTAACGATGCCCTGATCATCTTCCTGAGCAAAGCTGATGGTATTGCCCAAAATCATGGGTAACACCGCCACAATGTTGACAAAAATCAACAACGATGCGCCGTTCCCAATACCTCGTTCCGTGATTAATTCCGACACCCACATGACAAACATAGCCCCGGCCGTGAACGCCAGAACCGTTTGCAAAAAGAAAATTGGCCCCGGATCAATCGCATAATTCTGAACCCAAACGGCCAACATCGTACTTTGGAGGGCGGCCCAACCTGTCGCCACATACCGGGTAATTTGGGAAATCTTCCGCCGTCCCGCTTCCCCTTCATTTTTTTGTAAGTTCTCTAACGAGGGCAAGGCCGCCGTTAGTAACTGCATGATGATCGAGGCATTAATAAACGGCAGAATGCCCAGAGCAAAAATCCCCAAGAGGGAAAGCCCCCCACCGGAGAACACATCGAGAAACCCGATAACTGGACTGCCTTCAATTTCAGCCAAAAAACGGGGTCGATCCACTCCCGGAATGGGAACATAGACCCCAAGGCGCACTAAAATGAGTAATCCCAACGTGACGAGCAAGCGACCTCTTAATCCGGCCGCTTGCGCCATCTGCATAAATGTTTCTTGAGCCGTTGGTGTTTTATCGCGGCTAACGACCATGAAGGTTTACCTCGCTTAAACTATGAGCCATAGGCCTTACTCCTTTGCTTAGGCTTTTGCCTCGACCACTTCACAACTCCCGCCGACGGCTTCGATTTTTTCCTTGGCACTGGCGGAGAAGGCGGCAGCCTTAACGTTCAATGCCACATTGATCTCACCGTTCCCCAAAACCTTTAAGGGGCCTTGGTTACTGGCTGTTAATAAGCCTTGTTCTAACAGGGATTCTAAAGTGACTTCTGCATTCGCTGGCAAGGAAGCTAGCTTACTTACATTGATCGTAGTGTACCGACGAGGGTTAATGACCGTAAAGTGCTTTAATTTTGGCACCCGGCGATAAAGGGGCATTTGACCCCCTTCAAAACCGGGTTTGGTGCCGGTGCCAGAGCGGGATTTTTGACCCCGCATCCCAAAACCACAACTGGCCCCTTGTCCGGCGGCAATGCCTCGACCAACCCGGCGACGACTCCTTCTAGAGCCTTTTTTGGGTATCGCGTCGTTCAGTCTCATTCCTTCTGTTCTCCCGCTTGCTATCTAGATATAGAGGTTTTCCACTGGAATTCCTCGCTCTTCGGCTACGTCTTTAAAGGTGCGCAAGGTTTGCAGCGCATCGACGGCGGCCCGAGCATTGTTTAAGGGGTTGTTGGAGCCGAGTTGTTTGGCGAGGATGTTTTTCACTCCGGCGAGTTCCAACACGGTGCGCACGGCTCCCCCGGCAATTACCCCTGTCCCCGGTGCGGCGGGGCGCATCATGACCTTCGCTCCTCCGGCCACGCCGCGAGCGGGGTGGGTGATGGAGTTGGATTTGGTTAAGGATATGTCCACCAGTTGTTTTTTGCCGTCGGCTACGCCTTTACGCACGGCTCCGATGACATCGGCGGCTTTCCCCACGCCGACCCCGACTTGACCTCGTTCATTCCCGACCACGACAATGGCGCGGAAACTGAGTTTTTTCCCGCCTTTGACGACTTTGCTCACCCGACGAATTTGGATGACGCGCTCTTGAAAGGCGTTTTCTTGTTCTTTTTGGTTTTTACGGCCTTTTTTCTTGCCTTTGGGCATAGTAAGTTTCCTCGATTGAACCTAGACTGGATGGGCTTAGAAGTTTAATCCGCCTTCGCGGGCAGCATCGGCGAGGGCTTTGACGCGACCGTGATAGAGGTTGCCCCCCCGGTCAAAGACAACTTGGGTGATTCCTTTGGCGAGGGATCGTTGGGCGATCGCGGCCCCCACCGCTAAAGATGCGTCACAAGTTGCCCCAGATGCCAGTTGCTCTTTCAGTTCAGGCTCAAGACTGGAAGCGGCCGCTAGGGTATGTTGGGCCACATCATCAATCACTTGGGCATAGATATGCTGGTGGGACCGAAAGACCGCCAAACGGGGACGTTCAGGGGTTCCAGTGACGGTTTTACGCAGCCGCCGATGACGGCGCTGTACGGATGCTTTGCGAGTACGTTTCATGGTTTATTTCTTGCCTGCTTTACCTGCTTTACGTCTGACAAATTCGCCTTTATAGCGAATACCTTTGCCTTTATAGACTTCAGGGGGACGGATGGCGCGGATTTTAGCGGCCACATTGCCCACAATTTCTTTATTAATTCCACTGACAATTACTTCAGTGTTTTTCTCACCGAGGGTCAGTTGAATCCCGTCGGGGGGGTCTACTTCTACGGGTTTACTGTAGCCCACATTCAAGATTAATTTTTTCCCTTGAACTTGGGCGCGATAACCGACCCCTTGGATTTCTAAGCGTTTTTCATAGCCCTTAGATACCCCTTCCACCATATTGGCGACGAGGGTACGGGACAGACCATGACGCTGGCGAGACAAGCGGGACTCATCTTTACGCAAGACGCGCACCACTTTGTCTTCTTGTTCTACGCTGACTTGGGAGGGCAGGACGCGCTCCAGTTGACCTTTAGGCCCTTTGACGGCCACATGAGAACCATTAATGGTGACGGTGACTTTATCGGGGATCTCTATAGGACGTTTACCAATACGAGACATTACCTCATTACTCCTTACTTCAGTCCTTGATCAGTCATCAGTGACCAGTAATCAGTAAAAAACTATGCACTGTTTACTGTTTACTGACTCCTACCAGACGTAACACAAAACTTCGCCGCCAATCCCTCGCTGCCGGGCTTCCCGGTCTGTCATAATTCCACTGGAGGTGGAAATAATGGCAATGCCAATGCCGCCGAGGACGCGGGGGAGTTCTTTCCGGTTTTTGTAAACCCGTAACCCGGGTTTGCTAATACGTTTGAGGGCGGTGATGATGGGTTTGCGGGTTCTGCCTTTATATTTGAGGGTTAGAACCAGTTCTCTTTTCACGCCTTCCCCGACTTCTTCGTAGTCTCCAATAAAGCCTTCCGCTTTGAGAACTTTGGCGATATCGCGGGTGACTCGGGTTGAGGGAATATGGGTCGTGGGGTGTCTGACTGCCCCCGCATTGCGGATGCGGGTGAGCATATCGGAAATGGTGTCGTTAGCCGCCATAGGTGAAAGCTTTTTCCTCCTTATAGTGCTGATGCAAGGCTGCTGGGCTTAGTTGTCACGGAAGGGCATTCCCATCTCTTTCAAGAGGGCGCGTCCTTCTTCGTCGGTTTTGGCGGTGGTGATGATGGAGATGTCCATTCCTCGAATTTGATCAATGCTGTCGTAATCAATTTCTGGGAAAATCAACTGTTCACGCACGCCAAGGCTGTAGTTGCCTCGTCCGTCAAAACTTTTGGGACTAATGCCCCGAAAGTCACGAATCCGAGGGAGAGCTAGGCTAATTAAGCGGTCTAAAAAGGCATACATTCGGTCAGAACGGAGCGTGACCATTACGCCAACGGGCATTCCTTGACGAATTTTGAATCCGGCGATCGCCTTTTTGGCTTTAGTGATCACAGGTTTTTGTCCGGTAATCGTTGCCAGTTCATTAATAGACGATTCTAATGCTTTGGCGTTTTGAGAAGCTTCCCCTAATCCCCGGTTAACGGTGATTTTCACCACTTTGGGGACTTGATGGATATTGGTATAACCAAATTGTTCCGTTAATTTAGGAACGATGGTTTCTTGATACAGGGTTTTCAGTCGTTGTGTCATGGTTGTTCAAGCTTCCTGGGCTTGGTCAGGAACGAGGGTGAATCAAAAAACAAGGGCGCTTATTTATCTAAAATTTCGCCTGTTTTTTTCAGCATTCGCACTTTGCGGCCATCTTCGGTAAAGGTGTAGCAAACGCGGCTTGCGACCTTTTCTTTTTCCGAGTAGAGCATCACATTGGAGCTATGAATGGCGGCTTCAAAGGTTTCAATCCGTCCAGATTCGCCTTCTTGTTGAGGTTTAACGTGCTTGGTGCGCACGTTCACGCCTTTAACCACCACTTTACTCTCTTTGGGCAGAGCTTTTAGCACTTCTCCCACTTTGCCTTTATCCCGTCCAGAAATCACCTGTACGGTGTCCCCTTTCTTGACGTGCATTTTGTGGGCTTTAGGGGCTGCTTTTGCTTTAGTTGCCATCTCAGATCACCTCCGGAGCTAACGAAACGATTTTCGTAAAGTTTTTGTCCCGAAGTTCACGAGCCACCGGACCAAAGACCCGGGTTCCTTTGGGGTTGCCGTCGTTGTTAATAATCACGGCGGCGTTGTCATCAAAGCGGATGCTCATGCCACTATCCCGGCGGAGAGAATGGCGGGTGCGCACAATGACGGCGCGCACGATATCTGATTTTTTCACCCCTTGGTTGGGGATCGCATCTTTGACGACGGCAATAATGACATCACCAATGCCACCGTAGCGACGGTTGCCTGTTCCCAGGACGCGCAAACACATGAGTTTGCGAGCGCCACTGTTATCGGCAACATTGAGATAGGTTTGTTGTTGAATCATGGCTGGTTTGCAATCAGTCGCCAGTAATAAACAAGAGGATGAGTAAATAAAGTTAGACCACGCTGCGGTTCATGATTTCGCGCAAGATCCAGCGTTTGGTTTTGCTGTAAGGGCGGGTTTCTTGAATGCGCACGCGATCGCCTTCTTGGCACTGATTTTCTTCATCATGTGCCTTGTAGTGCTTGGTTTTGACGACAATTTTGCCGTACTTGGGATGAGGAGAACGGTTTTCCACAGCAACCACAATGGTTTTATCCATTTTGTTACTAATCACCATTCCCACACGCTCTTTCGCTGCCATTGGGGGGTTACTCCTCTTCTTGAGCTACAGGGGTGGAGGCTGAGGCCTGGGTCATCCGTTGACGTTCGGTTTCAACGGTGAGCAGTTGAGCAATCCAACGGCGAGTATGTTTAAACTCGTGGGTTTTTTCTAACCGTCGGGTAGCCTGTTGTAAGCGCAAATTAAACAGTTTTTGCTTGGCTTCCACAATGGCCGCGCTCAATTCTTCATCACTCAGTTTGCGGGCATCTGAAACGTTGGGAAGTGCCATAATTTAGACTTCCTCCTGGGGACGAACAATAAACTTGGTCTTAATGGGCAGTTTTTGGGCGGCCAGACGCATGGCTTCCCGGGCGACTTCTTCGCTCACCCCGGCCATTTCAAACATGATGCGGCCGGGTTTAACCACAGCTACCCAAAATTCGGGGGAGCCTTTCCCGGAACCCATCCGGGTTTCGGCGGGTCGCATGGTCACGGGTTTATCGGGGAAAATCCGAATCCAGATTTTCCCACCCCGGCGGACATAACGGGTCATGGCACGACGGGCGGCCTCAATCTGACGGGCAGTAATCCAAGAGGGTTCTGTGGCTTGGAGCGCAAACTCGCCAAAATTAAAGGTTGTCCCTCCTTTGGCCAGACCTCTCATCCGCCCACGGTGTTGTTTCCGGAACTTTGTTCTTCTAGGACTTAACATGGTTGGGTAATCGGTAATGGGTGATGGGTGCAGGTTGGGAACAATGCCCTTGACCGCAACCCTTATCCTTGTTCCCAGTCATCCTTAACCGTTGACAATTGGGGAGATTCGCTTATTCAGAGCGGTCTTCAAATTGTTGACGGCGACGTTGACGACGGGGGGTTTGCGCGGGAGCGGCGCTGGGGGCTTCTTCTTGGCCGGGGATGATTTCCCCTTTGAAGACCCAGACCTTAATGCCTAAGATCCCGTAGATGGTGCGGGCGGTGCAATAGGCGTAGTCAATGTCAGCGCGCAGGGTGTGCAGGGGAACGCGACCTTCCCGGGTCCACTCAGTCCGGGCAATTTCTGCTCCGTTTAAGCGGCCACTGACTTGGATCTTGATGCCTTGCACTTCGGCCCGTTGGGCGCGTTGAATGGCTTGGCGCACCACGCGGCGGAACGAAACCCGTCGTTCCAGTTGTTGGGCGATATATTCGGCGATTAACACGCCATCGGCATCGACGCGGGAGACTTCAATCACGTTGACGCGGATTTGGCGGTTGCCGCCGAGGTGTTCTTGTAGTCCGGTGCGGAGGGATTCAATCCCACTGCCGCCCCGACCTACCACTACGCCGGGGCGAGCGGTATGAATTTCTAGGTCGATTTGATCGGCTTTCCGTTCGATGCGCACATCAGAGATTCCGGCGTTGTTGAGGTTTTTCTCCACATACTGCCGAATCTGATGATCTTCTTGCAGGAGTTCGGGATAGCGTTTGGTATCGGCATACCAACAGGACTTATGCTCTTTGGTGACTCCTAAACGGAAACCCGTTGGATGAATCTTTTGTCCCACGTTTTTTTCCTCTATTCCTCTAGTAATGGGGCGACGGCAACGGTGATGTGACAAGTAGGCTTATGGATTTGATAAGCCCGGCCTTGGGCGCGAGCGCGAAAGCGCCGCAGTTTGGGGCCTTGGTTGGCGTAAGCTTGGGTAACAACCAAGTCTCTGGGGTCATAACCGTTGTTGTGTTCCGCATTGGCTACCGCAGACCGGAGGACTTTGGTAATGGGTTCACAGGCCCGATAGGGCATGAATTCGAGGATAATCAGGGCTTCCCGGTAGGAGCGACCCCGAATTTGGTCTAGCACACGCCGCACTTTAAAGGGGGACATCCGAATATAGCGGGCGATCGCTTTAACTTCTTCTTGTGTTTCAACTGCCATTGTTTTCTCCCCCTAGCGTCTTCCGGCTTTTTTGTCACTTTTGGCGTGGCCGCGGAAGGTCCGGGTCGGTGCAAATTCACCGAGTTTATGACCCACCATTTGCTCAGACACATAAACGGGGACGTGCTGCCTCCCGTTATGGACGGCAATGGTGTGACCTACCATATTGGGCAGAATGGTTGAGGCGCGGGACCAGGTTTTAATCACCTGTTTTTCGCCTTTTTCATTCAGCTTTTCGATTTTGCTTAATAAACTGTCCGCAATAAAGGGACCTTTTTTCAGAGAACGACTCATAGTTTTTGCCTCCTACCTTGAGCTACGTCGCCGGACGATCAGGCGATCGCTCGGTTTATTGCGTTTACGAGTTTTACGACCCAAGGCGGGTTTACCCCAAGGCGTGACCGGACCGGGACGACCAATGGGAGCGCGGCCTTCACCACCACCATGGGGGTGATCCACCGGGTTCATCGCACTGCCTCGGACTTCGGGCCTCCGGCCCAAGTGGCGGGAGCGTCCGGCTTTCCCTAAACTCAAGTTACGAGCATCGGCGTTCCCCACTTTCCCAATGGTGGCGTAGCATTCTTTCCGCACCATGCGCACCTCTTTGGAGGGTAAGCGCAGGGTCACGTAATCCCCTTCTTTGGCGACTACTTGGGCTGAACCCCCAGCGGCTCGTACCATTTGCCCACCCCGACCGGGGTATAACTCGATATTGTGAACATCCGTCCCCAAGGGAATGTTACTCAAGGGCAAGGCGTTGCCATTTTCATAGGGAGCCGTGGGACCCGAAACAACGGTACTGCCTACCTGCAATTTGTCGGGACAGATAATATAACGCTTTTCTCCATCTTGATAGTAGAGCAAAGCAATACGAGCGCTGCGGTTGGGATCATACTCAATCGCCGCCACTCGTGCCGGAATGTTGTGTTTATCCCGCCGAAAATCAATTAAACGGTAGAGGCGTTTGTGTCCACCCCCCCGACGGCGGCTAGTAATTACCCCCCGGTTATTGCGACCTTTTTTGCGGTGCTTATACTGGGTGAGGGATTTTTCTGGTGTACTCTTGGTGATGTCCGCAAAGTCAGAAACACTGGCTTGCCGAGTCCCAGGAGTCATTGGTCGATAAGAACGAATACCCATTTTAGATTTTAGATTTTAGATGTGGTAGTTGTTGGTCTGACCTAAACATCTGGGAAGAGAACAATGGAATCCCCTTCGGCTAAGGTGACGATGGCGCGTTTGTATTGGGGTTTATAGCCCACAAACCGCCCGACCCGTTTTTTCTTACGCGGGGGGCGCGCCGTGTTCACTTTGGTCACTTTGACATTAAATAAACTCTCAATAGCCGCTTTAATCTCGGGCTTAGTGGCTTTGAGAACCACATCAAAGACGTATTTGTTCTGTTCAAGCAACATAGTTGCTTTTTCCGTCACAATCGGCTTGATGATGAGATCGGCTAAATCACGGGGATTGTACTCAGTCACTGTAGACCTCCTGAATCATTGCCAGTGCTGAAGGTGTGGTAACAATACGGTCGGCGTTCAGTAAGTCGTAAACGTTTAACTGATTTGCCATAATCATTCTCAGATTGGCGATATTCCGACCGGATAAATAAACCCCCTCCACTTTTTCGTTAAGGATGAGCAGCACTTTTCGGTCAAGGTTTGCACCCCAACGGTTTAAAGCGGTGACTAAATCCTTGGTTTTGGGGCGCGCAAATTGTTCGGCAAATTCTTCCACTACAATGATGTCCTCTGCCCGACTGGTGAGTGCGGTTCTCAAGGCCAGCCGCCGCTCTTTGCGGTTCATTTTTTGGCTATAGTCTCTGGGTTTGGGTCCAAAAATGACCCCGCCTCCCCGCCACAGGGGAGAACGAATGGAGCCGGCTCTGGCGCGTCCGGTGCCTTTTTGCCGCCAAGGTTTGCGTCCCCCCCCACGCACTTCGGCGCGGGTTTTGGTGGAGGCGGTGCCTTGTCGGGCGTTGGCGAGTTGACGCACTAGGGCGCGGTGAACAATATGGGCTGCGTTTTCTTCTTTAGCAACCTTCAGTTCTAGGGTGGCTTCGCCAACCGCTTCCCCTTCCCAGTTTTTTACTACACAAGTAACCATTGTTTATTTTCTGGTTCCTATTTTCTGGTTCGTTTTCTGTTCTAGGATTGGACTGATGGTTTTACTGACCGACAATATTGGCGGGCGTGAT
The DNA here is from genome assembly GCF_000314005.1 of Spirulina subsalsa PCC 9445. Lineage (NCBI taxonomy): Bacteria > Bacillati > Cyanobacteriota > Cyanophyceae > Spirulinales > Spirulinaceae > Spirulina > Spirulina subsalsa. The sequence continues at coordinate 691,445 of NZ_JH980292.1, read as the reverse complement.
GCTGACCAATGCGCCGGGTTTGCCGGGGACAGAGCCTTTCACCAGTAACAGGTTGCGTTCTGCGTCCACTCGCACGACTTCTAGCTTGCGGATGGTCACTTTGGTTCCGCCATAGCGTCCGGCCATGCGTTTACCGGGGAAAATACGACCGGGGGTCGTGCCGGGACCGGTAGAACCGGGTTCTCGGTGGTTTTTAGACCCGTGAGACATGGGGCCGCGTCGGAAGTTATGCCGCTTTTGATAACCGGCAAAACCGCGACCGATGCTTGTTCCATGAACATCAATCAGTTGACCGGGGCTGAAAATATCCGCCTTGATGGCTTGCCCTAGCTCAAATGTATTGGAATCTGAGACGCGGTACTCTGTGAGATGACGCAGAGGCCCGGCTCCAGATTTTTCTAAGTGACCGAGTTCTGGCTTAGTCAGCGCTTTGGGTCGAACTTCTTCATAGCCGACCTGAACGGCGGTGTAGCCATCGGTTTCTGGTGTTTTAATTTGAGTAACGGTGCATGGACCCGCTTGAATGACTGTGACCGGAATGGCTTTTCCGGTTTCTTGGTCAAAAATTTGAGTCATGCCCAGTTTGGTACCGAGGATACCGAAAGACACGGGTTTACCCCTCTCTTTTGCTAGACAACACTACTGAAATTTGGGATTTGGGCTCGGAGATAGGTTCGTCCTCCAATGTTGCCCGCACCTCACAAGAAACGTCCATGACGACCACGCACAGGATCATCCAGACGGGATGACCGGAACATGATGATCACGGAAGATCAACGGGTTTCGCGTTTGGCTATCGGGTTTAACCTGTTTGCAGGGGCTAGAAATCTAGGAGTTCTGTGAACGGTTAAACCAAGGAATTAGCTAACGAGTTGCCGTGTTTCGCTCAGGACTTAAGGGGGCTAATGAAGCTCTCCTCAGTATCTTGAACGAGGCATTCATCTAGTGTCACGCTGGAACCTTGGGGGTTGAAACCCTTTGGTTTCTTCAGGTGGTCACTGATTGAACCTCATGTTAAACCTCAACACGCTTGGGTGTTTATGAGGTCACAATCGTCCACTATAGCGGTTTTGACGCAAAGAGTCAAGGGATAGGGGAGAGATTGGGAACTGAACCGGGAGTATTTATAATGAGCAAGGAAATCAAGCCATTTTTGAGGAACGGGAGAAGGTTATGCCGCTACTGACGACGGGGAAGCCCTTTATTCGAGATTTAGAAAAGTATGGTGCTTTAGGGGTGTATGCGCCCTTAGAAGGGGGTTTTGAGGGTCGCTATCAACGACGTTTACGGGCTACGGGGTATTATTCCCTGCACTTGACAGCCCGGGGGTTAGGGGATGTGGCGGCTTATTTGACGGGGGTGCATGGGGTGCGGCCTCCTCATTTGGGCAAGAAGAATATCGCCCAGAGTGCAGCAGTCGGGCCGGTGTATTATGTTCCGGCGATCGCACTTTCCCAATTAGAAACCCTACCCTCCACCGCCAAAGGCCTAGTCTTGTGGATTATTGAGGGCATGATTCTGTCCAATCAAGAAATTGAATATTTAGTGAATCTGCCCAAACAAGAACCCAGACTAAAAGTTGTTTTAGAATTGGGAGGAGAGCGTTATTTCCGGTGGCAACCCCTACAGGATGTCATCCGCGCTGCCTAACCCTCCACTATTCGACCTTACAGAAGCGGGGAGACTCCCATGCTAGAAGCCCGTGACTACACCCTGATTATTGATAAAAGTGGCAGTATGTCACAAATTGACCCGCGAGTGGGCAAAAGTCACTGGGAAATCATGCAGGAGTCTACCCTAGCTTTAGCCGTGCAGTGCGAGATGTTTGACCCGGATGGCATTACGGTTTATGTATTTTCTGGGCGTTTTCGGCGTTATGATCATGTCACCTCAGACCGGGTGGCGCGCATCTTTCAAGAAAACATCCCCACAGGTCACACGGGGCTTTGTAATGCCCTAGAAGATGCCCTACATAGTTATTTTGAACGGAAGGCGTTAGGGCAGTCTAAGCCTAATGGGGAGGCGTTTTTAGTGGTAACGGATGGCAATATTAAAGACCGCAGGCGTTTAGTGCGTTTAATTGTAGACGCTTCACAACGGATTGAGCGCCATGATGAGTTAGGGATTTCTTTTATTCAAGTGGGTCATAATGGGGAAGCGACCCGTTTTTTAAAGGTATTGGATGATCAGTTACAAGGGGCGGGGGCGCGGTTTGATATTGTGGACACTTTGACCATTGACCAGATGGGGGAGATGACGTTAACAGAGGTTTTGATTGATGCCATTCTGGATTGATGGGGGAAGAATTGACCCGATGTGTAGGTTAGGTGAAGGGACAGCATCACTCAACAAGCTCCTAAACTGTAGTGACAGTCAATCCAACGGGGTTAATATTAAAGAACGAGATGATTCCACCTAAATCATAAATCATGAGTTCTTTAGACGATGCCTTAGCGGAATTTGAGGCAAAATATCAACAAAAAGCAACACCTCAACCCAATGAGATTCTAGCCGAGGGGAAACAACCGCAAATGTCAGAGCAACAAGGGGAAATTGACAGCTTTTTAACCGACCTCCAGAATCAGTTTGCTCGTCCGCCCCAATCCCTCCCTATCTCTCGACCCAAACCGCCAGTTTCTCGGGCAACCGATGGCTTTTTGCAGGAGTTGCAAGCTAGGTTTTCCCAGGTCAGTCAAGGTGAAGAGCCTACCGTTGAACCAGATTTTGAGCAATTTCTAGAGAAGTGGCAACAACCAAAATCTGAGCCAGATGTAGCGCGGCAACTCCAAGAAAAGGAGAGGTTGCTTAGACTTGAACGGGAGCAAGAATGGCGACGACAACAACAAGAAAAGGTCTTAAAACGTCAGGCCGAAATGTGGTTGAAACAGTTAGATCCACATTCTGATGAGGGATTATGGTTTGAAGAGTTTGCCTATCATTATCCTTCTAAGTTAGCGGCCGCAATGGACTATTTAAACGCATTGTGTCAGGAATCCTAAAAGAAAATATATCAATGTTGGCGACGGGAATTCATTGTGATTAATTCTCGTAGGTTGGGTGAAAGGAAGTGTAACCCAACACCACGTAGATTAACCTACGACTGGAATTTGTACCATGACCCCCATGACTGACGACCAACGTGCCGATTACGATTCCCCTTGGAAAGAAGCCATTTCTCTCTACTTTCCCGCCTTTTTAGAATTCTTTTTCCCTCACGTTTATCAAAGCATTGACTGGAGCAAAATCAATGAATTGTATCGCACTTCTCATTGTTATCAGTTGGTTTGTTTTTGTGGGTTATATTATCTCAAGCTTCTCCGGCTTATTCACTGTACAAGGAGATATGCTAGTTTATGACAATAAGTTTGTGTTTCTTATAATACTGTTCTGGATGGTCGTTTTTTATATCCCATCGGTTAAAGTAAGTCGTACCTTATTTGATAGTTTTGTGGATAAAAATTCAACCAAGAAAGCATCAAAAAAATATCACTTTTGTGACACAATTGTTGTTTTGTTTAGCTATTTTCTTATTCTTTTAGTGCTGATTCCAGTCGCACAAATCCAGGCTAGCGACTACTTAAAACGCGAAAGCTTTTTCGCATCAACATACCTTTCATCAGTTCAGAGTCAACAAGAAGGTTATTTTCAAATGTACCAGTCTTTTAGTGAAAAGCCGAATCCACTAAGAGAGATTCCAGTGCGGACGAAGAAATACACTTATTCCACGAGTTTAACAGAGGATGCTGTTTTTATCTCTGGGATTCCCAATGAGGATATAAAAGATAAAGTTGATGCTTATATCGTGGGTGTATTTTCCCCTGACCCCAATGGGGAGGATAATGGGGATGATGAATCCAATGAAATTCAATTCAAATCTATTATCTGTCACGGGAAAAACCTGTCAGATCCTCTGCCAAAACCGAGATTGTATTATGGGAAACTAGAATGTGGAGGCAAGACAACAGAATTTAAGTTTGATTATCAAAAGTAACGTTCTAAGGTTTCTGTAAGTTTGTCGGCAATCCCTTCAATCCACACTTCATCCTGTTTGGTGTAGCTGCGGGGAGCATTGGCTCCTAAGATAAGAACGCCGTTTTTGCCGAGGGGTTGACAAATTACCCCTTGTGTGTTCTCGGGTAGATAATCAAACTCAATGCGACCGGGATAAACTCTTAACTCTACGAGATAGACGGGTTTTTGTTGTTCTAATACTCGCCGGATAATGCCTCCGGCTGTAACCTCGGGTTTGGGGGGGAGGATACCTCGTCGGAGGAGGGTGCGCTGTTGGTAGTAGAGGACAACGCTACGGGTGACGGTGTTGGTTAACAGGAGGTGAGAAGCCCAGGCGAGTTCAATTTTTACCTCGTCGGGGAGGTCTTCGGCTAGGTCAAACTTTTCTTCCCCAAGGAGTGTTACGGTTTCGGGGGGTTTGGGTTGAATTTGTTGCCAGATTAGACCCACAAGAATCAGTAGGGCGCTCAAAAGGACTCCCAAGGCATCGGAACGGGATTGAGTGGCGGTAATTTCTGAGGTGGAAAAACGGTTAAATAATAACAGGATGGCTCCGAGTCCCCCTGTGATGAGGGGGAGTAAACGGAGGACACGGTTGGGGTCGGATTTTGCCATAGGGCGTTTTGGGTTCGGTGAGGGATTCGGGAATCCCCCAACCACTCAATGAATGGGTGGTGGCAGGGGAGAATTGATGCAGGACTCACTTAAGCTAATTATTCTTCACCGGGTTCTAAGATGCGTTGAAACAGGTAGCCTGTCCCCCTTGCGGTGAGGATTAACTCCGGATTGCTGGGGTCGTCTTCTAGTTTGGCACGCAGACGGGAGATATGGACATCAACAACGCGGGTGTCTACATGGCGCTCGGGGGTGTAGCCCCAAACTTCTTGCAGAATTTCTGAGCGGGAAAAGGCTTCTCCTGAACGACTGACTAATAATTCTAAGAGGCTAAATTCCATTCCGGTGAGGCGGATGCGTTCGTCTCCTTTGTAGACTTGCCGCTTGTTGGTGTCTATTTTAATGGAGCCGACTTGAATCACGCCGGAACTGGGGATTCCGGATGCTCCGTTTTTATCGACTCGGCGCAACACGGAGCGAATTCTGGCTTCGAGTTCTTTGGGTGAAAAGGGTTTTACTACATAGTCATCGGCTCCGAGTTCTAATCCGGTAATGCGGTCGGCGACATCACCGAGGGCGGTGAGCATAATAATGGGGATGTCTGATTCTTTGCGCAGTTCTTGGCAAACGCCATAACCGTCTAGTTTGGGCATCATGACATCTAATACCACCAAGTCGGGCTGGGTGGTGCGGAATGTTTCTATGGCTTCTTCTCCATCGGCTGCGGTGACAACATCGTACCCAATCATAGAAAGACGGGTTTCTAGGATGCGGCGGATACTGGCTTCATCATCAACAACGAGGATCTTTTCCTTATGAGTTTCCAAGGAACTCAACTCTCCTTCTCTACGGGGGACTACTCACTAACAATTACGCGATCGCCAATTCAGCTATCGTGCAATGAAATGGCGATTACTTATACTTAGGATATCTTGTTCAGGTTGAATCTCAAGCCCTCCCTAGGCGTTTTGGGACTAAATTTAGGAGTTTTTAAGATTTGTATTTATTGTTAAGATTTATTTCATTCCGGGGCGGACTGTTTATTTTTTCGCTGTCGGGTTAAATTGAGAGAAATTGTCAACGGCGATCGCCATGCCCAAATCGCGAACGAGCTATTTATGTAACGAGTGTGGAGCAGAAACGCCCCAATGGTTTGGCAAATGCCCTAATTGTGGTACCTATGGTTCTTTAGAGGAGCAGATTGTCGCCAGTGATTCTCTGGTGAATGCTCGGGTGGGGTGGCAGTCGCAAAAGCGCAATAATAACAACAGTTCCCCCAAGGCTTCCACCCAACCCCGTTCTTCTATGCGTTTCTCGGATATTTCCCAAGGGGAGCAAAGCCGTTTCCCTTCGGGTTATAGCGAGTTTGACCGGGTGTTGGGGGGAGGGATTGTGCCGGGGGCGTTAATTTTGATTGGGGGGGATCCTGGGATTGGCAAGTCTACACTTTTGTTGCAAACGGCGCACCAGTTGGCGAGGGATCATCGTATTTTATATGTGAGTGCAGAAGAGTCGGGGCAACAGGTGAAGTTACGCGCTGGTCGTTTGTGGGCGGGTTTAGATCAGTTGACGGAGGAGGAAAAACAAAACGGCAAGGGAACGACGGCTAAGGTGGTGAATGATCATCTTTATGTGTTGCCGGAGACGGATTTAGAGGAGATTTTACGGGAGTTGGAGTCCTTAAGGCCGCAGGTGGCGGTGATTGATAGTATTCAAACGCTTTACTTTTCGTCTTTAACTTCGGCTCCTGGTTCTGTGGCGCAGGTGCGAGAATGTACGTCGGCGTTGATGCAGGTGGCGAAGCGGGAAAATATTACGCTGTTGATTGTGGGTCATGTGACGAAAGAGGGGGCGATCGCCGGGCCGAGGGTGTTGGAGCATTTAGTGGATACGGTACTTTATTTTGAGGGCGATCGCTATGCCTCCCATCGTCTACTGCGTTCGGTGAAAAATCGCTTCGGGGCGACCCATGAAATCGGCATTTTCGAGATGGTGGAAAATGGGTTACGGGAGGTGGATAACCCCTCAGAATTGTTCCTGGGCAATCGGGAGGAATCGTCCCCGGGTACCGCTACGGTGGTGGCCTGTGAAGGGACTCGCCCTATTGTGGTGGAGTTACAGGCGTTGGTGAGTCCCACCAGTTACGCTTCTCCTCGTCGGGCAACTACGGGGGTGGATTATAGCCGTTTACAGCAAATTTTGGCGGTGTTGGAGAAACGGTTAGGGGTGCCTTTATCGAAATTAGATGCTTATGTTGCGTCGGCGGGGGGGTTGGGGGTGGCGGAACCGGCGGCGGATTTGGGGATTGCGGTGGCGGTGGTGGCTAGTTTCCGCGATCGCATTGTGGACTCCCGCACGGTTTTAATCGGTGAAGTGGGATTAGGGGGACAGGTTCGCCTCGTCTCTCAGATGGAGTTACGGTTAAAGGAAGCGGCTAAATTAGGCTTTAAACGGGCGATTGTCCCCAAGGGACAGGCTTTTGCGGATGATTTGGGCTTAGAGGTCATTCCCGTGAACAAGGTCATTGATGCCATTGTAGCGGCCATTCCCCCCCAGCCCCGTTTTGGTGCGGCCTTGTCCCCTGATGAGGAGTTAGAGTTGGGGAGTGAGGAATAGGGAGTGGGGAATCGGGTGTCGGGTGTCGGTGTCGGGTGTCGGTGTCGGGTGTCGGTGTCGGGTGTCGGTGTCGGGTGTCGGTGTCGGGGCGCAATGCTTGCGCCCTAGGGAATCGGGAATAGGTGATAGGCAATAATTATCAATTCTCCCCTGCTCCCTATAACAAGCCGTCATATTTTTTTCAGAATCTTTTATTTTTTCTTAATATTGTTGCTAGAATGGCCTCAGCGCGGATATGGATTCGAGGATATAGCTCAGTATTTTTACTTAAAAATCATCTTAAAACAATGTCCCTGAACCCAGTGATAACCTGATCCCAGTCTTTCTTCACACTCTCCCATGACACTTCACTTTCAACCCAAAATGGACTCTTCAAACTCGGTTGTAACGTCTTCTACTGTTCAGCCCTTATCTCATCTTCAAATGCAATGGATTTGTCGCGATTTATTGAATTTGACAGATCAAGGAGTTGTGATTTGCTCAGTTCAAGCCACTGAACTGATTATAGTTGAGTGTAATCAAGCTTTCGCCCAAATAATAGGTCGCTCAAAAGAGGATTTACTCGGACAATCCTTTCCGATTCGGAATCAGCAAATCCTCTGGAATGCGCTGCATATTGCCATCACCACGCGCACGGAGCAGTATTTAACTTTACCCATCTTTGATCAACTCCAAGCCCCTCAATGGCAGGGGATTCGCTTGGTTCCCCTCTGTAATGAAGGGGGGGAAGTGACTCATCTGATGAGTACCTATCAGATGATTAATCCCCCAGATCCCATGATTAATGCTGAATTGAGTCACTTGATGCAGTTTTCCGTGGAACGAGCAGGTGATGCGGTATTTTTCATTGATCCAGAGGGCATGATTATCTATGCTAACCAAGCCGCCTGTGATTTGTTGGGGTATTCTGTGGAGGAACTGTGTAGCAAGACAATTCCCGATATAGCGCCGGGTTTTTCACAGCAAGACTGGGTGAATCATTGGCAAATGATTGAAATTGAGGGCTCTTTCACCTTTGAGGCGATTAATCAAGCGCGCAATGGGGAGAAAATTCCGGTGGAAATCACGGTTAATTATGTTGAATTGAATGGAAAGGCTTATAATTGCGCTTTTACGCGGGATATTCGCGATCGCAAACAAGCTCAAGCCGAACTCCGGAAAAAAGACGAACTCTATCGCATTCTCGCCGAAAATATCCCGAACGGGTCTGTGATGCTCTTTGACCAAAACTATCGTTACATTTTAGCCGAAGGAAAAGGGCTGGAAAACGTCGGACTTTCCAAAGAGCAAATCGAAGGGAAAACCTTACAGGAAGCCTTTCCCCCGATAGTGAGTAAGACCTTTATGGGATCCTATCAACGCGCTCTGACGGGGGAATCTACCGTTGTGGAGTATCGCTATGAAGACCATGATTTTCTCATCCATGTTGTGCCAGTGCGGGATGAGAACGGAGAAATTTCCGGGGGAATGACCACCACTCAAGATATTACCCATCAAAAGTCTATTCAACGGGAATTGATTGCCCTGGCGACTCAACAAAAATTAGTTAGTGAAATGGCTCATCGGATTCGGGAGTCGTTAGACATTGAAGAGGTACTACAAACAGCTGTTGAGGAAATCCGCCAAGTTTTGGATACGGATCGGGTGTTGCTCTACCATTTTAATGAGGATTGGAGTGGGGATGTTGTTGTTGAGTCGGTGGGCAGTGGGTGGGAATCGGTTTTAGGGATGAATATTCAAGATGATTGCTTTCTATCGTCTTATGTTCCAGACTATCAAAAGGGGCGTATTCGGGCTATTCCTAATGTAGGGGCGGAAAATTTAGATCCATGCCATCAAGCGCTGTTAGAAAGCTTACAAGTCAAAGCTAATTTAGTGCTGCCTGTGGCACATGGGGATAAACTTTGGGGATTACTGATTCTCCATCATTGCCGAGCGCCTCGACAGTGGCAACATTGGGAAACGGAACTGTTGAAACCTCTGGCGATACAATTGGCGATCGCCATTCGTCAGGCGGCGCTGTTTGCTCAACTGGAAAATGAGTTAGAAGAGCGATCGCGTACAGAAGAAGCCCTACGCCAATCCGAAGCTCAACTGAAAGCCCAAACGGAACAACTGAGCGAGGCACTCCGGGATCTCCAGTATACCCAAACCCAACTGATTCAAACGGAAAAAATGTCGAGTTTGGGGCAATTAGTAGCAGGCATTGCCCATGAAATTAATAATCCCACAGCCTTTATTGCAGGCAATATCACCCACAGCGCGGAATATGTGGAGGATTTATTTAAACTGATTGATCAGTACCGGAAAGACTACCAAAATCCCTCCCCAGACATTCAAGCCTGTTATGAAGACATTGATTATGAATTTATTGAGGAAGATTTTCCTAAACTTCTCCAGTCCATGCAAGCCGGAGTAGAACGGATCCGCAATATTATCATCTCCTTACGCAATTTTTCCCGTTTAGATGAAGCCGAGCGTAAGGATGTAGATATTCATGAAGGCTTAGAAAGTACCTTAATGATGCTCAAAAGTCGGATTAATAATCAGAAAATTTCCATCAAAATTGAAAAAAATTATGGGAACTTGCCTAAAATTGAATGTTATCCCGGCTTGCTTAATCAGGTCTTTTTGAACTTACTGGATAATTCCATTGATGCTTTAGAGGAAAAGCTAAAATCATCAAATACTTTTGTTCCGACTATTGTTTTAAACACTAGCTTGGAAAATGAAGGGAATGCAGAAAATCCTCAAATTTGTATCCGAATTAAGGATAATGGCATTGGCATTCCGCCCGGCATTGTTTCCCAAATCTTTGATCCGTTTTTTACGACTAAACCCATTGGCGAAGGAACAGGTTTAGGACTCGCGATGAGCTATCAAACGATTGTCGAGAAACATCAAGGGCAAATCTTTTGTTATTCTGAACCCGGAGAAACAACAGAGTTTGTGATGTATTTGCCGATTCTGTTTTCTGGACAGCCCGGATAGTTTGGGGTAGGGTGGGGGGTGAGCAGAAATACTTACGCATAGCCCACCCCCCAATCCCCGAAGAGTTGACGATTGCAGCGAGTTGAAACTTTGCTTTTTGTCTCGCAATCCATAAAACAAGCTAAAGATCAGGCTTCTGCTCTGGAGATCACCACTAGGATTCAGAGTAGAAGTGCATTGTTGTGTCTATGCCCAAGCCGATGAGAACACCCTCAGAAGTCTTGCGATGCACGGCATTAGGATCATCTGCCGTGAACGGTTGAGCAGGAGTATTGAAAGGAGGTTTACATGAGAATTGCGATCGCCCGAGAAGATTTAGAAGGAGGAGAACGCCGCGTTGCCCTAATCCCTGATATGGTGTCCCGTCTGACCAAAAAAGGCTGGGAAATCTATGTAGAAACCGGAGCAGGAACAGGCTCTTTTTTTAGCGATGAAGACTACAGCCAAGCCGGAGCGCAGATTATAGGCGATAAAGGGCAACTGTGGCGAGAAGCGGATCTGATCGTCAAAGTTGCCCCCCCCAAGGACTACGAACTAGAGCAACTCCACGAAGGAGCCGCCCTGATTAGTTTCCTCAACCCCTTGGGACAACCGGAAACCGCCCAAAAGCTGGCCGAGCGGAAAATCACCGCCTTTAGTATGGAACTCATTCCCCGCACCAGTCGCGCTCAAAGTATGGATGCGCTCTCCTCCCAAGCGGGGGTAGCGGGGTATAAAGCCGTTTTGATTGCGGCTGCTACCTTGCCCAAATTCTTCCCCATGTTGACCACGGCCGCCGGAACCATTCGCCCGGCCAAAGTGTTTGTCATTGGTGCGGGGGTGGCCGGACTTCAGGCGATCGCAACGGCCCGGCGTTTGGGCGCTGTAGTGGAAGCCTTTGATATTCGTCCCGCCGTCAAGGAAGAAGTCCAAAGCTTAGGGGCGAAATTCGTCGAGGTGGAACTAGAAGAAGAAACCACCGCCAAAGGGGGCTACGCCAAAGAAATCTCCGAAGAGTCCAAACAACGCACCCAGGCCGTCATTGCCCAGCACGTCGCCAGCGCTGATGTGGTGATTACCACCGCCCAAGTGCCGGGGAAAAAAGCCCCCCGCTTAGTCACGGAGGAAATGGTAGCCGCCATGAAACCTGGCACCGTCGTTGTAGATATGGCCGCCGAACAAGGGGGCAACTGTGCCGTCAGTGAAGCGGGGAAAAATGTACAGTACAACGGCGTGACGGTGATGGGGCCGGTTAACTTGCCCTCCTCTATGCCTGTCCATGCCAGCGAAATGTACTCAAAAAACATCGCTACCCTGCTGCAATACCTCATTCAAGAGGACGGTAGCCTAAACCTTGATTTTGGCGATGACATTGTGGATGAAACCTGTGTCACCCACGGCGGAGAATTGCGCAATGAACGAGTGAAAGCCGCCTTGGGTCTTGAAAGTGTCCCCGTTTAAGCCTTGATTTGTTATTTCGTCAAAACTATGACCACAGCAACCTTAATTACTTGTTTGTTTGTTTTTGTCTTGGCCTCCTTTGTGGGCTTTGAGGTGATTAACAAAGTCCCCCCCACCCTACACACGCCCCTGATGTCTGGGGCGAATGCCATCTCTGGGATTGCCGTATTAGGGGCGATTTTAGTCTCTGGGGCGAAGGATTGGAACTTAACCGTCATTTTGGGCTTTATCGCCGTTATTCTCGCCACCATTAACGTAGTGGGGGGGTTTCTGGTCACAGACCGGATGTTGCTCATGTTTAAAAAAAAGGAGGCTAAAGCGTCAATTACCCCACCCACAAGGGGATGGGGCTTGGAATAGCTAGGTTCCAACTAAGAATTGACTAGCCCATTGAGCCGAACTCTGCTACGCACTTCCGGTTGCTTCTCTAGACCGGATTTATCTGCAAGTCTCCTAGCTAGAGACGTTGGGAAAGCCAAGCCATGTTGAGTTCGGTGGGCGAAGAGACTCAAAACTCGAAAGAGGTTTATCACAATGCTACGAGTTCCAGTTCTATCACCTGACGGCAAGCCGTTAATGCCAACTAAACCAAGTCGCGCCCGTCGCTGGATTCGGGATGGATTGGCAGTGGGCAAATGGTCAGATTTGAGCGTGTTTTACGTCCAATTGACTAAGCAGCCTTCTGGGGAAGATACTCAATCTATTGCGGTTGGGGTTGACCCCGGGAAGCTGTATTCAGGTGTGGGCGTACAGTCGGCGAAAGCTACTCTGTTTTTAGCTCACCTGATTCTACCGTTTCAAACTGTCAAAGACCGGATGGAGCAACGCCGTATGATGCGACGCGGACGCAGAGGACGGAGAATTAACCGCCAGGTTGATTACTCCAAACGCGCCCATCGTCAAAAGCGATTTAACAACCGCAGACAGAACAAGTTGCCTCCCAGTATCCGGGCTAACCGACAGCTTGAATTGCGAGTAGCGACTGAGCTATGCCGTCTGTTTCCAGTCAGTAAGATTGTCTACGAATATGTGAAGGCAAATGGTTCAAAATCCTTTTCTCCTGTAATGGTGGGTCAAAAAGTGATGCTGGGATGGTTGTCAAAATTAGCCCCGGTTGAAACACAATTCGGCTACAAAACCGCCAATCTCAGAACTCAATTAGGATTAGTTAAGTCAAAGGACAAATCGGCTCAAACCCCTGAAAGCCATGCTGTTGATGGCTTGGCTTTAGCTTGCTCTGAGTTGGTCAAATACGAACAGTTTCACACGGCCAACACTCGCGGTCATACTTGGACAGGTTCAGTTGTCCTAACGCCATCCGTTTTCAGGGTGATTCGTAGACCTCCAATTTCTCGCAGGCAACTGCATTTGATGGTTCCAGCCCAAGGTGGTATACGCCGTAAATACGGCGGAACTACAACACGCCATGGAGTCAGAAAAGGTGATGTTGTTAAAGCTGAAATGGCAGGTCGAGTTTATGTTGGTTGGGTAAGTGGCGACACTCAAAAAAAGGTTTCTGTCAGCGATGCGAACTGGAAGCGAATTGGTCAGTTCACTGCGTCCAAAGTTCAGCTTTTAGCTAGAGCTAACGGACTGGTGGTGAGCCGACAACCTATTGTTTGCTTTGGGGACATCGTTCACACAGCAAACACTTCTGTCCCTCCGCACCCACAAGGGGATGCGGTTTCTTGGAGGTTTTTATGAATCTGAGCGAATTTTTGCCCAATGGGATTCAGTTGAGTTATTTGGTGGCCGCGTCCCTGTTTATTTTGGGTTTAAAACGCTTAGGCTCCCCAGCGACAGCGCGGCAAGGGAATCAACTGGCCGCCATTGGGATGCTCTTAGCCGTTGTTGCTACGTTGTTAGAACGGCAAGTCTTGAACTATCAGATTATTCTGATTGGGATTGTGATTGGGTCGGTGATTGGGGCAGTTTCGGCCTATAAAGTGGAAATGACCGCTATGCCCCAAATGGTGGGGATTTTCAACGGTTTAGGTGGTGGGGCTTCGGCGTTGGTTGCGATCGCCGAATTTTGGCGACTCCTCACCAGCAACGCCCCCCTCTGGGCCACTTCCCTCGTCACGATTATTCTGGGCGTACTGATTGGCGGAGTCACCCTCACCGGGAGTTTTATTGCCTTCGCCAAACTTCAGGGCATCATGCCCGGGGCTCCCGTCCTCTTCCCCCTCCAACAGGTGGTTAATTTCCTCATCCTCGCCGCCTTTTTAGGGGGTAGCGCCTACTTTCTCTTTGCCCCCCATACCCTACCCATTTTCTATGGTCTGATTGCCATTTCCCTCCTTCTGGGCGTGTTATTCGTCATCCCCATTGGTGGGGGGGATATGCCCGTAGTCATTTCCCTCTTAAACTCCTACTCTGGACTGGCGGCGGCCGCTGCCGGATTTGTGGTCAATAACAATATGTTGATCATTGCCGGAGCCTTAGTGGGAGCTTCTGGCTTAATTCTGACGAATATCATGTGTAAAGCCATGAACCGTTCTTTGGCTAACGTCCTGTTTGCCGGATTTGGTTCAGATTCCGGGGAAGTGAGCAGTGCTGGAGGCGATGGGACTCAGAAGACCGTCCACAGTATTGACCCCGAAGAAGGGGCGATGATGTTGGGCTATGCCCGCTCTGTGGTCATTGTACCGGGGTATGGGATGGCCGTTGCTCAAGCGCAGCACGCTGTCCGGGAATTAGCCGACCAATTGGAAGGTTTAGGGGTAGAAGTGAAATATGCTATTCACCCTGTCGCCGGACGGATGCCGGGACATATGAACGTTTTGCTGGCGGAGGCCAATGTCCCCTATCCCCAACTCTACGACATGGACGACATCAACCCTCAATTTGATCAAACCGATGTCGCTTTAGTCATTGGCGCCAATGATGTGGTCAATCCAGCCGCCCGTCATGACCGCAGCAGTCCTATTTACGGAATGCCTATCTTGGAGGTAGACCACGCCAAGCATACTATTGTGATTAAGCGCAGTATGCGGGCTGGTTTTGCTGGGGTAGACAATGAGTTGTTTTATGAGGACAAAACCATGATGTTGTTTGGCAGTGCCAAAGATGTGGTGACTCAGTTAGTGTCTGAAGTGAAACAGTTGTAAGGATTTGCCCATATGCAATGGAAAGGACGCAAAAATTTTGCGTCCTTTTTTATCGGGGAATAGACAATAGGCAAGAGGCAAAAGTTCTCAACTCTCCCTGCTCCCCCTCCCGACTCCCAAACCATTTGCTCAAAAGAAAAATCTGTGCGACAAAGAACAGAAGGGTGCCAGAAAATAATAGGTCTTTTGGGAAAATGGCAACATGAGACAACAGCAATGGGGATGGCTGGCTTTACTCGGGTGTGTCTTGAATACCACAACGGTACAAGCTAACACAATGGGGAATCTATCCCCCCAAACTCCCCTAAATCAAAAAGAAATAGAACTCGCTCCTCCCGCCGCTATGCGCAAAATTACCCCCGTTTTTCAACTGCGGGACGTTGCCCCGACGGATTGGGCGGTGGAAGCGTTACAAAGCTTAACAGAGCGCTATAACTGCTTGCAAGGATACCCCGACGGCACATTTCGGGGAGAGCGCCCCCTAACTCGTTATGAATTTGCCGCCAGTCTCTCCGCTTGTTTCAGTCAATTGCCCCCCCTTCAAGGAGAAGAATTCCTCACGGTGGAACGATTGCGTCAGGAATTTGTAGAAGAATTGGAGGATATAGCCACCTTTATACACACTCTAGAAGGGCGTTTACGGACTCTAGAAGACCAGTCTTTCTCTACAACGGTTATCTTTGGGGGTCAGGTGGTGTTCGCGCTGTCTGGGGCGACGGGAGGGCGACCACCGGGGAGGGGAGAAACGGGGATTCTGTTCACCCACCAAACTCAGTTAGCCCTAGCGACTTCTTTTCACGGCAAAGATCGTTTATTACTGGGGTTAACAACAGGGAATTTTAATGATTTTGGTTTTGCCAATCCTAGGGCTTTGAATAGTTATATGGCTCTGCTCAATAGTCAAAGCGGAGCAGAGGATCAATTTTCCCTCGATACCTTGGAATATCGCACCGTTGCCTTTAAGGATCGGATGGTTTTGACTTTTAAACCTCTGGGGTTTAGTTTGGGGGATGTGTTAACCCCTAATACACCTCATGGGGAGACAGGAGGGGGTGCAGTTTCTCGATTTGGGGCGCAAAATCCCTTGTTTCAACTGGGGGCGCTAAACAGTGGCGTTGGGTTAGACTGGTTAGTTAGTGATCAGGTGCGTCTACAAACCGCTTACGGAATGCGCAATAGTGCAGAGGGTGGGGTTTTTAATGCTAGTCACAGTGCTTTAGGGGTGCAGGTGTTGGTGGCACCAGGCGATCGCACGGTTGCAGGACTCACTTATATTAACGCCTACAGCCAAGATGGTCGTTTAGATACCTTTACCGGAAGCTTTAATGCAGACACCTCGGGGACTTTTTTAGAACCCGCCCAAATTCATGGCCTCGGGGCTACATTACAAACCTATCTCACCGATAACATCATTTTAGCAGCATGGGGCGGGATGACCTATACTCGTTCTCTTGTCTCTCCTGCCTTTGCCCTAAGTGCCACAGGAACCCTTTCTCTGGGCATTGAAGACCCCTTTGGACGCATGGGAGACTATTGGGGGATTGTGGCCGGAATTCCCCCTAAGCTGTTGGTCGGAGGGACTATTGAACGACGGGATCAGGGAACATCTTTCCACCTTGAAACGTTCTATCGCTGGAGAGTTAGCGATCGCCTTTCCCTCAGTCCCGGAATCTTCTTAGTCACAGATCCCGGTCATATTTCCAACAATAACACCTTTTGGATCGGCACAGTTCGCGCTAGTTTTCAGTTTTAAATTCCGCTAGGCTGGCTCTAATCTTACCGTGATTGTTTAGGTTTTGCATTTTTCCTGACCTAACCTAGAAATAGCTAGATTTATCCTCCAATTTAGCCACTAAAACTTCTTCTATGTCCCCATTTACTCCTTAAATTTTATGTCAAACATACTCCATCTTTTCCGCTATAGTCTCCTGGGATTAGTTCTAGTCTTAACCCTCAGTCTATTTCCTTTAATAACCTTCTCACAAATAGTCACGCAAGCCACCATTGCTGAAATATTAGATGGTGATCAAGTTTTTATTCAGAATCAAAAAGTCGGCGTTAATAGTATAGCTGAACAAGGCCAACAGATCCGTACAGAACAAGCTAGAGCAGGTTTAAAATTCATTAATAATGCTGTCATTCGTTTAGGGAACAACTCCTCCTTTATCGTCGGCAGTCGTTGCATTAAACTCCAACAAGGACAACTACTCATTTCAGGGAGTCAACGAGGCTGTATTGGCTCAATAGTTGCTGTTACCCGAGGCACAATATATGTCCTTGAACTGGACGAAGAAACGGGAGAAGGAAAAATTCAAGTCCTAGAGGGTGCTGTAGAAGTTAGCGATACAGAAGAGCCTGATACAGAAACTCAAATCATCGAAGCAGGTTATCAAATTAAAGTTTTGCCTAGTGGTCTTTTAGGAATTATCGAACAGCTTACAGCCTCTGATCTAACTCGTCTCCTACAAGGGCAACTTTTTCAAGGATTTCGCATCCCCATTCCCAATCTTCATAATATCATAAAACCTCCCTCAGTTCCTCGTTCTCCCAGATTACCGAGATTCCCGTTTCCTTCCCGTTAAGCAATTTCTATCCCTAAGTCTTCGCTGATTATGACTAAAGCTATTCCCAAACCAGGCTATATTGTACTCGGGTTTATTTTTGCAATAACCCTTAGTGCATTGCCCATTAAAACCCTCTCACAACCCATTACTCAAGCCAGAATTGTTGAAATCTTAGACAGTGATCAAGTCTTTATTCAAAACCAGAGAGTCCGAGTTAACGCCCTAGCGCGTCAAGGTCAACAAATCCGCACCGGACAAGCAAGAGTAAGTTTGAGATTTGATAATAATGCCGTCCTCCGTTTAGGTCGTAATTCATCATTTATCATCGGGAGTCGTTGCGTCCAGTTACAACGAGGACAAGTGGTTATCTCCGGCAATGCTCAAGGCTGTGTAGGGTCAGTGGTGGCCATTACCCGAGGAACAATCTACGTCATGGAAATTGAAGAAGAAACGGAAGAAAGTACTATTCAAGTATTAGAAGGAATAGTTCAAGTAGTTGAAAGTGAACAGGATTTAGAGGATCTCGATGATGAAGAAGGTCAAATTCTTGAAGCAGGAAATCAAATTAAAGTGTTTGCCGATGGAATTTTAGGGACAATTGAGCGCATTAGTTCCAATCAATTTAACAACTTACTCCGAGGGCAACTGTTCCGAGGATTTCGCATTCCTTTACCTAATTTTGAAAATATCATTCGACCACTCTCTGATCGGGGATTTACGCCTAACTTTATCCGTCAAGCCATTAATGGTGTCACTAACCCATTAGGTCATTTATCAAACCGTCAAACTCGCCGCCGTCTTAATCCTCGTTTTTCATTGACCGATGCAGAATTTCTCTCAGAAATCGGCAATACTTCCACAATTATTACAGGCTCATTTACCGTCAAAGAATATGGGACAGGCATCGGTAATCAATTATTCCGAGATAGTGGCACATTTCAGGATGATAGTGGTAGAATTAACGTGACTATTACCACACAACGAGGCAATCAGCCCACACAAGTTAATCTTTCTTCACCGATTGAAATGAACGGCATCGTAATCAGTCCCAATGCCACGCAAACCGGAGCTTTAATTAATGGTGTCCCTGCTCAAAATGTAACGTTTGGTCTGAGTGGTAATGATGCCATCCTAACGGTCATTGGACAGGATGGACAAGTGTTTCAAGTGCGAGTTTTTGGGGTGAATAACCAACAACCCAAAGGGGGGGATCGATTCCCCGGTGCTTTTATTCTCGGGCCTCTTCCTGACCGTTAATCTCGTTAAATCTGGTTAAACTAGAGTCAGAACTAATGGGAGATATAGAATAATCCTAAATAGGTTGTGGTAGAGAGCATTTGTAAAATTTTCCTAGGATATGGGCTAAATTTGCCCAAATATTACCACTCCGATGGGATGGCAATAGACCCTTGAAACTCAGCAAAATGAAGCCCTAAAAAACCATTAATAAACCACTAAGCTTATGTTTTCCCGATTTCGTTTTCCCTCACTATTATTCCTTGGGGTGACAACTTGCCTAATCATCCTGTTTTTAGCTATCCCGAAACTGCCGGGGATGGCGCAGACTATTACACAAGCAACGATTATCGAAATTTTAGATAGCGATCGCGTTTTTATTCAAGACCGTATCGCCCGAGTCAACACCACCGCCCAACTCGGTCAACAAGTCCGCACCGAACAAGCCCGAGCCGGGTTAAGATTCAACAATCAGGCCATGATCCGCCTAGGTCGTAATGCCTCCTTTATCGTAGGGAGTCGTTGCGTCCAACTACGACGGGGCCAGGCCGTTGTTTCCGGCGGAGTGCGGGGGTGTGTGGGCTCCATTGTCGCCGTCACACGGGGAACACTCTACACCCTCGAAGTAGATGATCAAGAAAGGGGACAAGTGCGCGTCCTCCAAGGAGAAGTCGATTTATTCAACGTCGAAAATCCCGATCTCCCTCCCGTGCGTGTCAGAGCCTGGCAAAAAGTCGGAGTGACTCCCAGTGGCACCCTGACTGAACTCGAAATGATGACCCCCCGCGAATTAGGTCAACTGCTCACCGGACCCATGTTTGAAGGGTTTAATATTCCCCTTCCCATGACCGACACTCGCGACACCCTAGCGCGTCCTCCTGCGTCTTCCACTCCTCCAACTTCTTCAACTCCTCCCACCTCTCCCTCCATCAGTTCTGATCTCATTTCCCGCGTCTGTTCCAATATCGTCGAGACGTACAAACGGGATTTACAGAATACCTTAGCCCAGAGTTGGAATCCCCCCCGTCCTCCCAGTCGCGGGATTTGGGTCACGCGCTTAAGTTATGATCTCCATCGAGATGGCC
The DNA here is from genome assembly GCF_000314005.1 of Spirulina subsalsa PCC 9445. Lineage (NCBI taxonomy): Bacteria > Bacillati > Cyanobacteriota > Cyanophyceae > Spirulinales > Spirulinaceae > Spirulina > Spirulina subsalsa. The sequence continues at coordinate 671,777 of NZ_JH980292.1, read as the reverse complement.
GAGTGAGCAATATGCAGGTGTTAGAGTCTAGTGGTTTTGCTCCTTTGGATCAATCTGCGATCGCCCATGTCCAGACCTTACAACGTCAATTCAGACCCTTTCCCGAATGTTATACCAGAGACACCATGAACATTACCCACCGCTTTCAATTGCGTTATAACTAACCGTTTCTTTCCCTCTTTTGGGGGATAGGTTACTGAGTCCAAAACCCTCTATAATAGGGTGATTTTATAACCCCAGTTTAACTATGGCTAAAGTAACCTTAAACGGCGTTCTCCTGGCAGAAAGCAATAACTGTGAAGTCGTCGAGGGAAATTATTATTTCCCTCCTGATGCGTTGAAAAGTGAATATTTTAGTGATAGTAATACTCACACAGTTTGTTCTTGGAAAGGACAAGCCAGTTATTACAATGTCACCGTAGGCGACAAAACCATCAAAGATGCGGCTTGGTATTATCCCCAAACAAAAGAAAGGGCAAAACATATTGAAGGATACGTCGCCTTTTATAAAAACAAAGTGCAAATCGACTCCTAAACAGATTAAGCTAGGGGCAATTCATAAAACCATCCGTAGGTTGGGTGGAGCGAAAGCGAAACCCAACAATTCCCCGCCCAACAGTAGCAATTATTTAATATTCATTGAATTCCCTTTTATGCTTTAAATAAAAGTGCTACCATTGGGTTATCTTTTTATTCTATTCTCGAACGATGAAGCAAAAAATCATTCACTCAATCAGTTTTTTAAGTCTTGTATTCGGCTCAATCATTACTCAAATTTCACCCACTCAAGCGGCTGTGGGAGCATCAGCCTATGTTTATGACCCACCGAGTAATGTTCGACAAGTTCCAAACGGCAATGTTATTTGTCAAGTCAGACAGCGACAAGAAATTTTTCTGCTAGCCAGAGCCTTTTATCAAGGTCGTTTTAACGGCTGGTATCTTACAGACGTTTGTAGCTCTCCTGATAAACCCGGTACAGTTTGGGGTGTAATTCATGAGTCCCAGTTTAGAATCACTCAAAGATATTCTAATCTTTTCCTAGTAAATTCTATCCCGTTTGTAAACTGTGCTAGTAACCCTGCGAATGTACCTGAAAATTGTCTATCTGACTGGATGATAAACCGCTAATCTACTATTAACATAGACCCAAGACCTTATCAATTCATTTATGACTCCCCCTTACTGGCAAGAAGCAATTGAATATCTCGCCCATAGAGATTCGGTCATGTCTAGTTTAATTACCGCTTATCCTGATGAAATTCTCACAAATATCAATAATCCTTTCCACACCTTAACAAGAGCCGTAGTCGGACAACAAATCTCCATCAAAGCAGCCAATAGAATATGGGCAAAACTAACACTTAAACTCCCTGCTATTGAGCCAGAGTATTTTCTGTCCTTAACTGAAGCCGAATTACGAGAAATCGGACTCCCACAACAAAAGATTCACTACATCACGAACATTGCTCAGGCATTAAAACAACAAATTTTAATACCCGAGCAATGGCAAACCATGACTGATGAAGCAATTATCAAACAACTCAAAAAGATCAAAGGGATTGGGCAATGGACATCCGAAATGTTTTTAATTTTTCATCTTCACCGTTGCGATATACTACCGTTAGCTGATTTAGGTCTAATCAAGGCTATACAGCATCATTATGGGAGGACAAGTAAAGCCGAAATTGAAAAACTAGCCCAACATTGGAAACCGTATCGAACTGTTGCCACGTGGTACCTTTGGCGTAGTCTTGATCCGGTTGTTGTTCAATACTAATTTTTAATCTTTTGACTTGGCTATGCTAAACCGACAGCTAAAAATGGGACACAGCTTCCATGTCGTTTAAATCAAGTCAAAAAAATAACAATGAATTATAGCTTAGTATTTTCCGCAATCCAGCCCAGATAGGCGGCAGAACCTTCTACTATGGGTAAGGCAATGATTTCTGGAACTTCGTAGGAGTGTAATTCTTGAACTTTGGCCTCAATGGCAGCATAGTAGGCTAAATCCGTTTTAATGACCAGTTGCCATTCCTTCTCAGACTCTATGTTTCCCTGCCAAGTGTAGATCGAGTGAATGGGGGTTAAACTGACACAGGCCGCGAGTTTGCTTTCTACAAGATGACGGGCAATGGTTTGGGCTTCTGTTTCTGAACTGGCGGTTACTAAAATAATTCCGTATGGCATAAAACTTTCCTAACCTAGGGCTTGCTGAATAGGTCCGAGAGTTGGGTAATCGGGAATCGGGAGTCAAGAGTTGATTAGTATTACCTATTCCCTAGCCCAGTTATTCAGCAGACCCTAATTTAGCACTTGCTGAGAAAATCTACTTGTCTGGCAAGGCAAGAAGCAATGAGGCAAGAATGATCAATACTCAATTCCCCCACACCCCGCTAGTCCCTCAGATCCAAACCATATTCAGCAAGCCCTAGGTGTCAACTACCCCACTCCACTTGTGGGATGGGGCTTGTAACTAACCCGCAAGGGTTATCACATCTGGCAGATTGACTGCTGCCTGTTCCACCGTCCCCATTAGGGTAGTGGAAAGAATGTAGTCGTCCTTTCTATGGTTCTTGGCGGCCTTCCCATCGGAATGGTCACGATGGCCACAGTTGCGACAATGAAAACGAGACTTCGTGCGATTCGTTTTTCTGATGTGCTTACAGACATTGCATTGCTGGTCAATGCAGGAAAGGGTCAACTGATACCCTCTCAGCGTCATGGTGCGCTTGTCATATCTCAGTCCTGATGTGGGCTTTTTCCGGGGTGTGCGCTGGAATTTGGTCGCCTTAACCGCCTCTAGGGCGTTATCGCGCATCATTTCAGGCAAAGGCTCGGTCTACCCGTTTCACCATATCTTGCCGGGCATCGGAATGAACATCAGCAATTCTTCCCCCCCATCAAAAAAAACATTTTTAATCTATAAGCCTTAGCCAGCAGTGATTCCAGCGAATGAAGAGAGGCAGACGAAAAAAAAGTTGAAAAAAGGGGTTGACAACCTTGGGGAGAGTGGCTATATTGGTAAATGCGCACAACGGAGGAACACAACGCCCCGACGCGCTGAACCTCGAAAAATCAATAGTTTGAAAGAATTTTAGCACCCCCAAGTCAAGAAGAAACAACAGGAAAACACCTCCTAGAAGTTTCGGCAAGGGGAAATAAACTCAAGCCAAAACCATCTAGAGAGCCAAAATGGAGAGTTTGATCCTGGCTCAGGATGAACGCTGGCGGTATGCTTAACACATGCAAGTCGAACGGACT